>DINJ01000009.1 GCA_002423665.1 Bacteroidetes bacterium UBA5543
TTTCAATACAATAAAGACCCCAACAACCAGATATTCGTTATTAAAAGGTTTGACACGAAAAAGGGTGAGGTGGAGAATGTAACAGGTGGCCCCGGCGGGGCTGTACGCCCACAGGTTTCGCCGGATGGTAAGTTGCTGGCTTTTGTAAAAAGGGTAAGGACTAAAACTGTTCTCTTTCTGCGGAATATAGAGACAGCCGAAGAATGGCCTGTGTATGATAAGCTGTCTAAAGACCAGCAGGAGGCGTGGACTACATTCGGTATTTATCCTGGTTTTGCCTGGATGCCCGACGGACAAAATATTGTTATCTGGTCGGGGGGTAAAATCGTGAAAGTAGACGTGAATAATGTGAATAAAGCAACTGAGATACCCTTCTCCTGCGATGTGCATCAGAAGATTTCGGACGTAGTGCGTATCAAACAGGATATAGATAAAGATGAATTCAAAGTGCGTGTGATTCGGCAGGCGGTAACTTCGCCCGATGGTAAGTATTTAGTGTTCAGCGCGCTGGGGCATTTATATAAGAAACAACTACCCAATGGCACACCGGAACGTATAACAAATGCAACAGAGCTGGAGTACGACCCTGCCTTTTCTCCAGACGGTAAGACTTTGGTATATGTGACATGGACAGATAGCCTGCGCGGTAGCATCAGTAAAGTGAAATTGGCAGGTGGTAAACCGGAGAAGGTTACTGACAAGAAAGGTGTTTTCCGTACACCCTCATTTTCTAATGATGGAAAGTGGATAGTATATGAACGAGAAGGAGGAAGTAATACTCTGGGTCCTGCATATACAGCAAAACCTGGTATCTACTATATATCAGCAGATGGAGGTAAGGAGTATTTTGTGACTAAACATGGCGAAGGCCCTCGTTTCTCAAACGATGATAATCGCATTTATTATCAAACCGGCGGCGGTCTTGAGAAAAAGTATAACTGGTGCAAAACCGATGGCGAAGACGAACGGACGATTTTTAAGACAACCTACGCTACTCAGTTCACAGTATCGCCCGATGAGCAATGGATAGCCTATACAGACCTGCACCAGGTGTATATCGCAGCATTCCCCCATACGGGCAGGACGATTACTATTGGTAGCGATTCGTCCAACTTCCCGGTACGTAAAGTATCGCGCTACGCAGGATACAACCTGCACTGGAGCGGCGATGGTAAAATGCTGCACTACACCCTTGGCGACCAGTATTATACCATACACCTCAACGACCTGTTTCAGTTTGTAGGGGGTAAACCTGATAGTGCATTTATTATACCTGAAAAAGGAATAGCCGTAGGACTGAAAGCAAAGACTGATAAACCACAAGGAGTTGTTGCTTTTACCAATGCTCGTATCATTACTATGAATGGAGATAAAGTGATAGAAAATGGAACTGTAGTAGTAGAAGGCAACAAGATAAAAGCAGTAGGTAAGGCAGATGAGGTGAGTGTTCCCGCTGGGGCAACGAAAATAGATGCCACAGGTAAAACTATTATGCCGGGCTTTATAGATGCCCATGCACATGCGGGACATTTTCATAGTGGTATAGTGCCTGAGAAACACTGGCCATATTATGCCAATCTTGTCTACGGTGTTACTACTATGCACGACCCCTCGGCCAACAGCGAATTTGTATTTGCGCAAAGTGAATTGGTAAAAGCTGGATTAATGACCGGGCCACGTGTGTTTTCTACCGGTACGATACTATATGGTGCCGATGGGGATTTTAAAGCAGTTATCAACTCAAAAGATGATGCCAGGAGTGCCTTGATACGTACCAAGGCGTTCGGCGCATTTAGCGTAAAGAGCTACAACCACCCCCGCCGTGAACAACGCCAGATGGTAATAGAAGCGGCACGCGAACTGAATATGGAAGTGGTGCCCGAAGGAGGCTCATTCTTTTATCACAACCTGAGTATGATACTGGATGGGCATACTACTATAGAACACAATATACCCATCGCACCTTTATATGCCGATGTAGTCAACCTGTGGAAGAACTCGCATACAGCGAACACACCTACCCTGGTAGTTTCTTATGGTAGCCTGGGTGGAGAATATTACTGGTACCAGCACAGCAATGTATGGGAGAAAGAAAGGTTAGCACGTTTCACTCCACGCCCTGTACTAGATACCCGTAGCAGGCACCGTACAATGGCACCTGAGGAAGAGTATGTCAATGGCCACATACTCGTATCGCAAAGCCTGAAGAAACTGAATGATGCCGGCGTATTGATTAATATGGGTGCGCATGGACAGTTGCAGGGCCTGGGCGCACATTGGGAGATATGGATGATGGCACAAGGAGGTATGACACCTATGGAAGCGCTCCGTACAGCAACTATGAACCCGGCAGTTAGTTTAGGACTGGATGAGTATATTGGCTCTTTACAACCCGGAAAACTGGCCGACCTGCTGGTGATGGACAAAAACCCGCTGGACAATATTTATAATACAGAGTCTATTCGCTATACAATGGGGAATGGCAGGTTGTATGATGCGGAGACAATGGATGAAATTGGCAACTATAATAAACCATGTCCATCGTTTTACTGGGACATGAGTAAAAATGCCGGCTCTTTCCCCTGGTACGAGGCTGAGGGCCATTTGGAGGATTAACGAGATAGCAATGAAGACACCGGTTCTGTTAGTCATATTGTTTTTTGTAGTTGGCGTAAGCGCCTGGTCTTATCATCATAAGTTCAGTAAGGTGCAGGACGATATGGATAAACTGGCTATAGCACTGCAGGGAGTGAAGGAGGTGGTGCCGGCCGGTAGCGCCATTAGCTTAGGGGGCAGTGTGGATATTACCATACACTCACAGGGCAGGTACATACTGGCACCTGGTATACTGCTGGCAGACGACAAAGACACGTCTTTGATGATTTACCCGATACAGGATAGTGCTTTACCTGTCGGAAATATCATATGGCAGCACGCTGATGAACGATTTCGATACTATGTAACAAGGGGCGATGCAAAGTGATAGCAGACATATCTTGTTTATAGGATTAGGTATTGGCGGCGTCAGCATCCTGTATTTCCTGATGTTGATACCGGCCTTGCCTATATATATTATCCCGCCTGTTATCGTTGCAGGATTAGTGTTCTTGTATAGGTGGCTGAACAGGGAGTATCAACCACCCGTGCAGAATAGCATATGGCGTATGGCTATATTGGCTATCGCTTTAGTAATGATTGCCGACAAGGCGGACGGACTCGCTGAAAAACACGGGCAATGGGATGCATGGGCTATATGGAACCTGCACGCGCATTACCTTGCGGACCCGTTGTACTGGAAAAGTATGTTCCACAACCTGGAACATGCCCACCCTGACTATCCATTGGCTTTACCAGCCACCATAGCGTTCTTCAGCAGGTTGGCGGGATTTCATCTGTTGATTCCGTATACCCTGCATGTGTTGATGATGCTGTGTATACCTGTGCTGATATATACAGAGATGTACAGGAGAAGCCTGCTGGTGGCATCGCTGGCTTTGCTGATGTTCGTTGCCAATGATATGTTTATTACACAAGGCGTATCGCAGATGGCGGATACTATGCTCGCTTTCTTCTTCCTGGCTGCTTTTGTCTGCTTTGACTATGCAAAGGAGCATAGACAAATGATTATCCTCAGTTCAGCATTTCTCGGCTTGTGTATGTGGACTAAGAACGAGGGCATAATGCTGGCATTGGTGTTTATTTTGTTCAATGCAAGAGTATTTATGTTTGAATGGAGGCGGATGTTGTATGGCATAACGCTACCTTTAATTGCATTACTTGTTTTCAAGCAGGGCTATGCACCTGCTAATGATTTAGTTTCCCGTCAGTCGGTTGAAACACTTAATAACATTACCGACCCTAGCCGTTACGAGCAGATATACCACTCGTGGATGGGTACCATTAACCAACAATACAAAACCCTGAAATACCTGGTAGTTCTATACCTGCTTTACTGCCTGCTGCGCAGGAAGCTGCCTGACAACAGGCTCCTGCTGATACTTACCTGCCTGGCGGGTTATTTTATGATATACATATTCAGTCACCAGGNNTGCACACAGGCTACTGCACCAGTTGATGCCTGCTTTGGTGTATGTATTCGCATATAAGTTTGCCAATGCAGGGAATGGTGGTGGTTTTAGGGTGGTTAGGTTTTGATATCAGCGCTGAAAAAAAATATCAGCCTTGATATTTGGTATTTGTCAAAAAGGTATACATTTGCCCGTTCAAAATTTTTATATACTTCTTAGATTAACGTCAAGAATGAAAAAAACCTTCTTACAATCGCTTAACTGCAAGGCTGCACAAGATGCAGGCTTCAGGGGTGGGTTTTTTGCTGAACCTGTAATTGGCTCAGTTTTTTCCAACCATACTGCCTGTCTTTGGTTGCGACGTTGATACACTACTATTCCAATAGTCATTGACTCTTGATGAAACCGGCCTGCCGGTTTTCGACTGACTGATCTGCGTGTTTTATCACGTGGCATCGTGTATCTATTTACATTTTTTAACATTCTGAAATAATGAACCAAACGTTCATGGTTTTGGTGGCTGGTAGCCACCATGCCAGTTATGCGCATACAATATGCGAAGAGATGGCCGCATCCGCTAAAGCCCGTGGCACCGGTATTGCTAAACGTACCCCCGAGTATGTAGAGAAAAAAATACTGGAGGGAAAGGCTGTAATTGCGCTTACCGGTGATGGTGAGTGGGCTGGCTTCTGTTACATCGAAAGCTGGGGACACGGCGAATACGTTGCTAATTCTGGACTCATCGTGGCACCACAGTTCAGGAAGAGCGGATTGGCGAAGCAAATCAAGAAGAGAATCTTTGAGTTGAGCAAAACGCTTTATCCTGAGTCGAAGATTTTTGGCCTGACAACGGGATTGGCTGTTATGAAAATTAACAGCGATCTGGGTTATGAGCCGGTTACTTACGCAGAACTTACCCAGGACGATGCATTCTGGGCGGGTTGTACCAGCTGTGTCAACTATGAAATATTGATGAGCAAGGGGCGTATGAACTGCCTGTGTACCGCTATGTTGTACGACCCTAAAGATCACTTTCCGCCTGAGGTTACAGCCAGGCAATTCAAGAAAAAAGCTAAGATATACGAGCGTTTGCTGCGTATAAAGAAACTATTAATTAAAAAAACAAAAGTACTGGTATCGTTAACCTGGTAAATTATGAAACAGAAAGTTGTATTGGCATATAGCGGCGGATTAGACACTACATTTTGCGCTATTTATCTNNTCAGTGATGAGGAGTTGGAATATATAAAGCAGCGGGCATTGTCATTAGGAGTTGCTTCATTTAAAGTTATTGACGTTACACAGCAATATTACGAATCATGCATTCGCTACCTGGTGTATGGTAATGTGCTGAAGAATGCGACTTACCCCCTGAGTGTGAGTGCGGAACGGATGCTGCAGGCTGTTGCAGTGGCGGAATATGTGAAGGAGACTGGCGCAGAATATGTAGCACATGGCAGTACCGGTGCTGGCAACGACCAGGTGCGTTTCGATATGGTTTTTCAAAGTATGGTTCCATCGGCTAAAATTATCACACCCATCAGGGATATGAGGCTGAGTAGGGAAGCGGAGATAGCCTTTCTGCAAGAGAACGGCGTTGAAATGGATTTCAGTAAAGCTCAATACAGTATCAATAAAGGGCTGTGGGGCACGTCGGTAGGTGGCAAAGAAACACTGAACAGTAAAGGATATTTGCCGGAAGAAGCCTGGCCTACACAGGTTACTGCTACTGAACCTGCAGAGATTGTGCTGCACTTCGATAATGGTGAACTGACGGGGATAAATGAGTATGCAGGCCTGGCCCCTGTTGATGCTATACAGCAGTTGCAGGCACTGGNNCATACGCTTACCAAATGGCAGATGTATTGGAAAGACCAGCTAAGCACCTGGTATGGTAACTGGCTGCACGAGGGTATGATGTTGGACCCTACTATGCGCAACGTGGAAAAGTTCATGGAAGACACGCAGGCTACTGTAACAGGTGACGTATTTGTTACTCTTTATCCATACAGGTTTGTGATAACCGGCGTTGAAAGTGAGCACGACCTGATGAATAACAAATTTGGCGCTTATGGAGAAATGAACAATACCTGGGATGGAGAAGATGTGAAAGGCTTCGCAAAGATATTCGGGAACCAGGTTGCTATTTTTCATGCTGTCAACAGTGGTAAAGAGGAGGTAGTTGAAAATGGATAAGAAAATCAGGGCAGGGATAGTAGGTGGTGCAGGCTATACAGGTGGCGAGTTGACCAGGTTGTTGATGTATCACCCGGCAGTAGATATTGCCTTTATACATAGCAGAAGCAATGCCGGCAAGAAGGTGGCATCAATACACACAGATTTGTTGGGGGACACAGATTTGTGTTTTGTTTCAGAACCGGGCGATGATATTGATGTGCTCTTCTTGTGTACAGGCCATAACGAGTCTGCAACCTTTTTGTCGTCTAACAAGGTTGAGGGCCAGGTGGTGATAATAGATTTGTCGCAGGACTTCAGGCTGTCTGGTTCCCATAAGCTCGGTAACCGCGATTTCGTTTATGGGTTGCCTGAAGTAAATAAGCAAAATATAGTCAAAGCAAATTCTGTTGCGAATCCGGGTTGCTTTGCTACTGCTATACAGCTGGCGCTATTGCCACTGGCATCGGGCAGGTTGCTGAAAGAAGTGCATGTTACGGGTATTACAGGCGCTACAGGTGCCGGGCAGAAACTGCAGGCAAGTTCACATTTTGCATGGAGGGCAAATAATATCCAGGCATATAAGGCTTTGGCCCATCAGCATGTGGGTGAAATTGTGCAGACGCTTGCAAATATGCAGCCGGGTTTTTCCGGGCTGAATTTTATTCCCTGGCGGGGAGATTTTACCCGTGGAATATATGTGTCTGCATATACGGATTTTGATAAATGCATAGAAGATGCCTATGAGATATACGAGCAGTATTATCAGGAGCATCCTTTTACTCATGTGTCACGAAGTATGGTTGACTTGAAACAGGTAGTAAATACCAACAAGTGCCTGTTACACCTGGAGCTTGCGGAGGGTAAGTTAGTAGTTCATGCTGCCATAGATAACCTGTTGAAAGGCGCTTCAGGTCAGGCGGTGCAAAATATGAACCTCATATTCGGCCTGGCAGAAACCACCGGTTTATTACTTAAATCAACTTCATTTTAAAACACGACAATGAAATTATTTGATGTATATCCCATTAATGAGATAACCATAGCAAAGGGTGAAGGCTCTTATGTATGGGATGATAATGATGTACAATACCTGGATTGTTATGGCGGTCATGCTGTTATTTCCATCGGCCATAGCCACCCATACTATGTNNTAGAAGAGCAACTGGCTAGGATTGGTTTTTATTCCAATTCTGTAAAAATACCCATACAACAACAGCTTGCAGAGTTGTTAGGCGAAGTGTCAGGTAAAACTGACTATCAACTGTTTTTGTGCAATTCAGGTGCTGAGGCCAATGAGAATGCCATAAAGCTGGCTTCTTTTTACACAGGACGCAGCAAGGTGATAGCCTTCTCGAAATCTTTTCATGGCAGAACGTCCCTGGCAGTGGCAGCAACTGATAACAAGGCTATTGTAGCCCCTGTTAATGAAACCGGCAACGTAATATTCCTGCCGTTTAATGATGTAGAAGCATTAAAAGAGTATTTCGATTTGCATGGCAATACAATTGCCGCTGTCATTGTTGAAGGAATCCAGGGGGTAGGTGGTATCAATATAGCTTCGCCTGAATTTTTAAGGGCAATACGCAGTTCGTGCGATGAATATGGGGCTGTATATATAGCCGATGCCGTGCAATGTGGCTACGGCCGCAGTGGAAAGTTCTTTTCGCATGACTATGCCGGCGTAAATGCCGATATATACAGTATGGCAAAAGGTATGGGCAACGGTTTCCCGATAGGCGGTATAGCAATCTCGCCGCGTATCGCTCCTCAATACGGTATGTTAGGTACAACANNGTACAACATTTGGTGGCAACCACCTGGCTTGTGCCGCAGCCCTGGCCGTGCTAACTGTAATAAAGGAAGAAAGTTTGATAGAAGCTGCAGATGAGAAGGGTGAATACCTGAAAGAACAGCTTCAACAAATTGATGGGTTGTTGAATGTGCGGGGCCACGGGTTGATGATTGGTTTTGATGTTGCAGATGAATACAAGGATTTGCGTAAAAAACTGTTGCATAAACATAAGATATTCACAGGTGAGGCCAAACCTAATACTGTACGCATATTGCCGGCGCTGACCATCGGTTATACTGAGCTGGATAAACTGGTTGATACAATAAAAGAAGAAATAGACTATCTGAAATCACTGAATTAAGATGAAGCATTTTACCTCCGTATCTGATGTTGCGGATATTAATGAATTAGTAGTAAAGGCGCTCGCGTATAAAGCAAACCCTCATGCTGATATTGCCTTAGGCAACGGTAAGCGCATGGGGTTGTTGTTTATGAACCCCAGCATGCGTACAAGAATAAGTACACAGGTAGCTGCACGTAACCTGGGTATGGNNTAAGGATGGCTGGAAGCTTGAATTAGAAGATGACGTGGTAATGAATGGCACAAGTGTCGAGCATATCAAAGACGCCGCACCTGTTTTAGGAGCTTATTTTGATGTGCTGGGTGTTCGTACATTCCCTTCTTTAGCAAGCAAACAAGATGACTATGCTGAGTTATTACTTACCAGTTTGATAAAATATACGGGGATACCTGTAGTCAGTCTTGAAAGTTCAACGCTTCATCCCCTGCAAAGCCTTGCGGACATAATAACCATAACTGAGCACAGCAATTCGTTACCAAGGCCAAAGGTAGTGCTGACATGGGCTCCGCATATTAAACCTATTCCTCAATGTGTGGCGAATTCATTTTCGCAATGGATGACCGCATGGGGGAAGGCTGATTTTGTTATCACACATCCCCATGGTTATGAATTAGACACTACCTATACAGGTGACGCAACCATCGAATATGATCAGCAGGTTGCTCTTCAGGGCGCGGACTTTGTTTATGTGAAGAATTGGAGCAGTGTGTCTGAATATGGAAAGGTTTTGACGGAGGATAGTAACTGGATGTTGACACGAAAACATTTGTTGGGCACAAATAATGCCCGGGTAATGCATTGCCTGCCCTTGAGGAGGAATCTGGAATTAAGCGGAGAGGTGCTGGACTCTGCCAATAGCATTGTGACGATGCAGGCTTCAAACAGGGTTTGTGCAGCGCAGACGGTATTAGCTGAAATCTTAAAATCATTGTAAAGTATGTTGACGGTAATTAAAATTGGTGGAAATGTGATTGATGATTCTGGTGTGCTGGAGGCATTTTTGTGTGATTTTAATAAAGTTGAAGGGCCTAAAATATTGGTGCACGGGGGAGGAAAGCTTGCTACACAGTTTGGGTTGCAACTGGGCATACAACCTCAGTATGTGCATGGAAGGAGGAAAACTGATAAGCAGACATTGGACCTTGTAACTATGGTTTATGGTGGATTAATCAATAAAAATATTGTAGCGGCATTGCAGGCCAAAGGCTACAATGCAATAGGACTCACAGGTGCAGATGCAGGGACAGTTAAGGCTGTCAAACGTCCGGTAGTAGACGTTGATTACGGTTTTGTAGGAGATGTGCCGGAATCAGGAGTTGACATAAATATATTAGCATCCCTGCTTGACCTGGGCTTAGTACCCGTGGTGGCCCCCCTAACGTTCGATGGGAGTGGTGGTTTGCTTAACACCAATGCTGACACAGTAGCACAGGAGGTAGCTAAGGCTATGGCAGAAATTATGGATGTTCAGCTGATTTATTGTTTTGAAAAAAACGGGGTTTTGAAAAATGCTGATGATGAAAGTTCCGTCATTCAGCTGATAAAGGTGACAGGTTTTAATGCATTGATAGATGATGGTGTTATTTCCGGAGGCATGATACCAAAGCTGGAGAATGCATGTAATGCCGTAATCTGTGGTGTAAAGAGAGTGGCGATAGGTAACGCAGCGTATATAAACGATATATTATCAGGTAAAAGCGGTACGGTAATATTATGAGTAGTTATTCACAAGAGATATTGTTTGGGAAGGCTGTACAATTGCTCAGGCAATTGATAGCAGTTCCATCTTATAGTAAAGAGGAGCAGGGGACGGCTATGGTGTTGCAGCAGTTTTTGCAATCGCATGGCATCAGGCCTAATCGTCTGATGAATAATATTTGGGCGGTCAATAAGTATTTTGATGACGCTAAACCTACGATATTACTCAACTCCCACCACGATACAGTAAAACCGAACAGCGCCTATACAAACAATCCATTTTCGCCAATTGAGGCCGATGGTAAGCTGTACGGGTTAGGTAGTAACGATGCAGGAGGCTGTTTGGTATCATTGCTGGTTGCCTTTCTGCATTTTTACGAGAAGCAGGATATGAAGTATAACCTCGTTTTTGCTGCTACAGCTGAAGAGGAAATATCAGGGGCTAACGGCATCGCAGCACTATTGCCTGAACTTGGGAATGTTGATGCTGCGATAGTAGGGGAGCCAACACTGATGCAAATGGCTGTCGCCGAAAAAGGATTGATTGTACTCGATTGCGAGACAGCCGGTGTTGCGGGCCATGCTGCGCGTGATGAAGGGGAGAACGCTATATACAAATCATTGCATGACATTATGTGGTTTCAAAGCTATCATTTCCCGAAAGAATCAGATATGTTGGGCCCCGTCAAGATGTCTTTGACAATGATTAATGCGGGTACGCAACATAATGTAGTGCCGGCATCCTGCAGGTTCACCGTAGATGTCAGAGTAAATGAGTGTTATTCAAACGAAGAACTGGTAGAAGAGATAAAGAGACATGTAAGCTGTGATATTGTGCCGAGAAGTATGAGATTAAGATCAACTGCTATTGATATTAACCATCCCTTAGTTGCTGCGGGCTTTGCGCTGGGTAAAAAAGCTTTTGGCTCATCAACATTATCTGATAAGGTTTTTATGGACTTTCCTGCGCTGAAAATAGGACCCGGAGATTCAGCCAGAAGCCATACCGCTGACGAATTTATTTATACATCTGAAATAGCAGATGGGATTGATATTTATATACAAATATTGAAGGGCTTATTATGAAGATCTGGCAGAAAAATGATGGCTCTACGTCTGAAATTGTAGAGCGTTTTACAGTTGGAAACGACAGAGATTTTGACCTGCATCTGGCAAAATTTGACGTCATGGGCTCATTAGCGCATACTGCTATGCTTTGCGATGTGGGGTTGTTGACAAAAGAAGAATATGCTTCTGTAAAAGAGGGGTTAGAAGCTATTTATTCTGAAATAGAGTCAGGGCAGTTTAGTATATCGCCCGAATGTGAGGATATACATTCGCAGGTAGAGTGGATGCTGACGCAGAGCATTGGGGAGGCCGGAAAAAAGATACACAGTGGCCGTAGCCGCAACGATCAGGTGGCTGTGGATATAAAACTGTATCTGAAAGACGAATTGGGTGCCATAAAGCATAAGGTGCTGGAACTGTTCGACCTGCTTATCTACTTAAGCGAAAAGCATACTGACTGCCTGATGCCGGGTTATACCCATTTGCAGGTAGCAATGCCTTCTTCATTTGGCCTGTGGTTTGGCGCCTATGCTGAGGCGTTGGTTGATGATATGGAAATGCTCACCGCCGCCTATGCAATAACAGATAAAAACCCGCTTGGCAGTGGCGCGGGTNNCGGAGAAATTTGTGGCTTACGGGCTGAGCGCCGTAGCAGCTACCCTGTCAAAACTCAGTATGGACGTCTGCCTGTATAATAGCCAGAATTTTGGTTTTATTACATTGCCCGACAACCTGACCACAGNNGTGAGTTGATAAGGGGAAAATGTAACAGGATTCAGTCTGTGCCGAATGAGCTTACGCTATTGATAAATAACCTTCCGTCAGGCTATCATAGGGACATGCAATTGACAAAAGAGGTGTTGTTTCCCGCTATTGAGACGTTGAAATCCTGCCTGGATATGGCAGTATTGATGCTGCAACATATTGAGGTGAAGCCGGATATACTGGCCGATGAAAAGTATACTTACATCTACACGGTAGAGAAATTAAACGATATGGTAAACGGAGGTATTCCGTTCAGGGATGCATACAGGCAGGTGGGAGAAGAGGTGTCATCCGGAAGCTTTATATACGATAAATCCTCACTGGTGCANNTCTACCAACTGAGCTACGGAATCGCCCTTTTTTCCATAGTTCCTTTCAGAACGGGGTGCAAAGATAATGAAACCTGATTTTTTACAAAATCCTTTCCGATAATTTTTTAGTTCTAATGTATTCTTTTCCCGCCCTTTAGGAAATTCTCGCGGCCGGACGGCTATCAGCAATGCCTATATACCTATTGTCATGGCAGTATCATCCTTCGGTAATCCGATTGTCTATTAAAATTTAATTAAGTATTTTCGGCAGCCTTTTTGGTGTTCTTATCCGTATATGGAGTTAGAAAGACAGGTAAACATTCTTACAGTAAAAAATATATTAATTATTAAATGAGAAATTTTTTGTCCGTTTTGTGCCTTGCGTTAATAGGTACAGGGGCTGATGTGGCAGCACATGAGCATGAGGAAGTGAGTTCTTTGAATTACTCGGTATACGCCAATTATATGAATATGAGGGGTGTGAATTCATCAAAAATTGCGGCAACCCAGCAATTGGCCAAAGCACAGTTTTAT
>DINJ01000132.1 GCA_002423665.1 Bacteroidetes bacterium UBA5543
CATATACCATTTCATTGTCCTGCTCGTACACCAGGCCCATCTGGTGGTACAGCGTACCCGCATCGGGCATGGCAGTTATGGCATCCCTCAGGAGTTTCTTCGCTTTCTTATTTTCCCTTTTTGCCACCAGGCACTGTGCCATTATCTTATAAGTTTCAGCATCGGCCACTCCCTGGTCAATGATAGGTTGCAGGGTGGCAATGGCATCGTCATAACCCTGGGCCAGGTAATATGCCTGCGCCAGTTCACGATGCAGCAATATTATCTCGGGTGCTATCTGTATAGCCTGCTGGTAGCGGATGATGGCTTCGCGCAGATTGCCTTGTGAGTGGTAGTCACGGGCCTGCTTATACAGGTTCTCTACTTCCGGCGTAGGCCAGCTTACCTGTGCAGAGCAAACACCCGAAGCAACAACTAATGCAATAACAGCGAGTATATGACGAAAGAAAAAATTCATATAGCCCGCAAAAATACCACAATACGGGCATAAATACAGGGTTTGCGCCTCATTGTCATGGTGTTATATTTTCTAAGAGTGGTCTATTTAACATTATATTGATGTTTACTGTCGGGTAAACCAACAGGATAGCGTAAATTGCAGCCGGTGCAAAAACTACTGACAATATTTTTCCTGTTCATATTTNNTTGTTTAAAGGTACGATGGTGGATGAAATACATGAAGCAGCACCCGATACCGATGAAAGTACTGTTAAATTGAAAGTAGACAGCGACCCCTATACATACAACAGGCATTTCAACTATACTTGCCACCTGCCTATCCTTACTTCCAGTGGATTAGGTCTCGTCCATCCCGAAAGTATTTCCAAGCAGCATATTCCTGATATTATCACGCCGCCGCCTAATATAGGCTGATTCTTTCTCTTGCAAACGGCACTCCCCCTCATGCCGCAATAATTGTTATTTCCCAAAAGGATTACGCCTAAACGTAGATATAATTCACATAGTGATATGAAAAAATCAGGACTCTTCAGTAATATAAAAAATGATGCCATTTCCGGCATTATAGTCTTTCTCATCGCCCTGCCACTTTGCCTGGGCATCGCACAGGCATCGGGGGCACCATTGTTTTCCGGTATAGTTACCGGTATAATAGCCGGTATTGTTGTCGGCTTCCTCAGCGGGTCTCAACTCAGTGTTGCGGGTCCTGCGGCAGGTCTTACAGCTATTGTCCTGGCAGCAATTACCGATCTCGGTTCCTGGGATATTTTTCTTTGTGCAGTTATGGCTGCCGGGGTTATCCAACTCATACTGGGTTTTGTCAAAGCCGGCTCCATAGCCAACTATTTCCCCAGTAGTGTTATTGAGGGTATGCTGGCGGGTATTGGCCTTACTATCATCATCAAAATGATACCCGAAGCTCTGGGCTATGATGGTGAAGGGCACGAAAGAATGGTTTCCGCCGAGGATGGGGTTACTATGAATTACATCACGTCAGCGTTCAACCATATAGAACCTGCAGCCGTTATTATATCTGTTTTAGGGTTGACCTTACTGTTCCTTTGGATGACCAAACCCTTTCAAAAACTGAAGCTGGTACCGTCAGGGCTTGTGGTGGTCTTGATTGCAGTAGTTATTAATGAACTATTGCGTATAAATGGTTCTTCAATGTACCTAAGTACAATACACCTCGTTAATCTTCCAATAGCAGGTAGTTTCTCCGAATTTATTGGCCAGTTCAACATGCCTGACTTCTCAGGCTTTACACGTGCAGATGTATGGCAGACAGGTGCGGTGATAGCGGTAGTAGCCTCAATAGAGACACTCCTATGCCTGGAAGCAACTGACAAACTCGACCCGATGAAACGCTTTACACCTACTAATCGCGAACTGAAGGCTCAGGGTATAGGTAATATGCTTGCAGGGTTGGTAGGGGGATTGCCCATGACATCTGTAATCGTACGCTCCAGCGCGAATATTAATGCCGGTGCAAAATCGAAGCTGTCAACTATTATTCATGGTGCATTACTGTTGGTATGCGTTGCCCTCATACCTACTTTAATCAACCTGATACCTAAAGCTTCTCTTGCAGCCATACTTATCTTTACCGGTTATAAACTCTGCAATCCAAAATCTATCATGCATATATGGCGCGAAGGCGGACTTACGCAGTTTGTACCGTATGCAGCCACAGCTTTAGGTGTAGTATTCCTCGACCTGCTGAAGGGTGTAGGCATAGGCCTGGTGCTGAGTATTGTTTTCCTGTTGTACAAAAACATGCGCATACCATTCTTCTTCCGCAAAACCAGCCATAGCAAAGGCGAGCTGGTAGAGATAAAACTGGCGCAGGAAGTTTCTTTCCTGAACAAAGCCGGTATTAAAATGGCATTGGAAAAGCTGCCGGAAAACAGCAAAGTGATTATTGATGCCAGCGATACTGAATATATTGACTTTGATGTACTGGATCTGATACGTGAATTCCACGCTACACGTGCAACGGACAAAAACATCGAGATGTCGCTGGTAGGTTTTAAAAACATTTATAAAGTACCCAAAACTAACAATGCTGACGAGCTATATTCACAATTGGAAAGGGCCGAGGGTGAAGCCAGCTCTACCACTACATCGGGCGACTATAAAAAATTGATAAAAGAACTGGACAGAAATTAGTTTAGGATATATATATCACTTCCCACTGCCCGCAATTGCGGGCAGAATTTTTTTAGGGGAAAGCAATATAATTTGTGAAGGATATCAACAGAGCTTTGTCATAATAGCTATCCGGCTTTGCCTTAAACCCTTACTTCCGGAGGCACTATCCTGCTGACATCGCCACCGTTGCGTATTACATCGCGCACGATAGTTGAGGAAATGGTAGTGTACTCAGGTGCGCAGGTCAGGAAGATGGTTTCTACCTCGGGCGCCAGCATACGGTTCATATCGGCTATGGCCTTCTCATATTCAAAGTCGGCTATGTAGCGTATGCCGCGCATCATATATTGAGCGCCTATCTCTTTGCAGTAGTTGATGGTCAGCCCGCTGTAGCTGGTGGCCGATATCTGCGGGTAGTCTTTGAATATCTCGTTAATCCAGGCTATGCGCTGCTCAATGCTGAACATCGGTGTCTTTTGCGAGTTGATACCTATCGCAATTATCAGCTTGTCGAACAGTGATACCGAACGCTTGATAACATCCACATGCCCCAGTGTTATGGGGTCGAAAGTACCGGGAAATAAACAGATCTTTTCCATTACTCGTCGCCGCTTGGTTGTTTAAAATAGCTGAACACTGTAGTCCCGTAGTTTTTCATCCGCAGGAAGTTAGGGTGCTGCTGGTAATCGTTGCGGGGCGTATGCTCCAGTACAAATATACCATCATCGGCCAACATCTGCTGCTGAAACACCAGCATGGGTATATCGTCAATATTTTCCAGCGCGTAGGGCGGCCCGGCGAATATGAAGTCGAATTTCTGCGTGTTCTGCTTCATGAACCTGAATACATCGCCTTTGATGATGTGAAACTTATCAGCAATGCCCAGTTCTTTGACCGTCTTTTTGATGAAGTTGATATTGCCCATGTCGCGCTCTATCAGCGTCAGTTCCCCCGCCCCGCGCGATGCCAGCTCGTAGCTGATACTACCTGTACCACCAAACAGGTCGCAGGTAGCGATGTCCTCCAGGTCCAGCATATTCGTAAGTGTATTGAACAGCCCTTCCTTGGCTACATCGGTAGTGGGGCGCGCGGGCGTGCTGGTGGGCGGGCTGAACTTCCTGCCCCTGAACTCACCTCCTACAATCCGCATGCGTACAGCTGTTGTATCAGGTAGATATTGCTTACCCAGCTACGGTCGTTGGCAACAACTGTGCCCGTGCCGTCTTTCAGTCCGGGGAAGAATTGCAGCATCTCGGTGATATGCGGTGCCAGCGACTTGTTAGCTACAGTGCACTGCATAGACATTTGCATATCGTTGACGCCAAACTCTTTGGCTGCCAGCTTCACCTGGTAGACAATATCTTCTGATGATTTGAAAGGAAATACCTGGTGCCAGTGCAGTTCACGGTTCTTGTACAGCGTAGCGAAGGCCCTGTCCGCTGTCAGGCTTATCTGCATACTGCATTCCGCCTTGAAAGGTTTGTAAAACTGGTAAGTGGCAAAAGGCAATATTTTGCTCTTGGTGAAGTAGCGGTTGATAAGGCTTTTGATAGCCGCCGGCCAAGAGTACAGGTAGTACGCCTTGTCCTCGCGCAGGTGGTGCGTAGTAATTACCTCGTTAGCTNNGCTTCAATAAAATGCAGCTTGCGCAGCCATGCTTCTGAATCGTGGGGTTTGTACAGCATCTCAGGCACTACCAGTGTTTTGTCGCTGGCTACAAATACGGAGGTTACTTTGTGGGGTGCACTCAGCATCTGCTCGTTAAGAAACTGGTGCTCGTAAAAGTCTATGATCCACGAGGGCAGGCTTTTCTTGTACTCGTTGTTCTTGATCATCAGCACGTCGCCACGCTCGCTGAACCCGGCTATGGATACAGCCCGCGGCATCAGGACGATAATCACCCTCGCTATCTGCGATAAGATGTTATCCCCTGTATGCAATTTATATATTTGCTCTGTCGACGAACTGTTTGCGATTTCTGACATAGATAGCACACAATTATAGAATAATTTCCCGACACTTGCACAATCGAAGCTGCAAGTTGTAGCGCGAACATTATTTTTGCAAAGCTAAGACAGATAACAGACTTTAACGGTCACACATCACATTTTCAAGCATTTGTAGTGCAATTATCCATCAGTAACAAGGATATAATCAGGTTGGCAGCGCCTATATCGGTGGCTATGCTCATACCGCAAATCAGCTTCCTGACGGACACTGTGTTCCTGGGCAGGCTGGGCGAGCGTGAGTTGGGTGCTAATGGCATGGCGGGTATATTTTACCTGGTGCTGGCTATGGTGGGTGTGGGACTGACGAGCGGTATACAGGTGCAGATGTCGCGCAGGGCGGGAGAACAAAACTACGATGGACTGGCACGCACCTTTACCAATGGTATGATGCTGAGCCTGATGTTTGGCATAGGCATGATGGTAGCGGCTATGTTTATTGGGCCTTATATCTTCAATGCCACGCTGGATGACAAGGTAAATGCGAGGCTGAGTATAGAATTTCTGAACATGCGTGTATGGGGCATTCCCTTCCTCATGCTTACACAACTGGCCAATTCCTTTTATATAGCTACCGGGCAATCAAAGTATTTGATTCATGGCTCCATAGCGGGCAATGCGGTGAACATCGTGCTTGACTACGGATTGATATTCGGCAAGCTGGGCCTGCCTGAACTGGGTATGGTAGGCGCAGCATTGGCATCGGTCATATCAGAGGTGGTATTTGCTATTACGATGTACAGCATTTTCTATATAAAGAACATGCAGGTAAAATTCCCGATACTGGCAACCGGGCGTTTTGATGTACAACTGGCTAAGAAGTCTTTAATTATCGCATCCCCTTTGATCGTTCAATTCATGTTCAGCATAGGTGGCTGGCAGATATTCTTTATATACGTAGAGCACCTGGGCACGCGCGAACTGGCCGTGAGCCAGATACTGCGCAGCGTGTTCGGCTTAGCAGGTATTGGCCTATGGGCTATGGCATCGGCCTGCAATACTTTAGTAAGTAATGTGATAGGGCAGAGCAAACAAAGATTGGTGATACCCGTGATATTGCGCTGTATGAAGTTGGCTGTTATCTATGCATTCATATTGGGGGCATTGCTGGTCATATTCCCATATGAGTTCCTTTCCCTCTACCGCAATGACCCTGACCTTGTAAACTTTGCTATACCCAGCCTGCGTGTGGTAGCGATATCCTCTGTACTTATGGCGGTGTCTACTGTTATGTTCAACGGGGTAATGGGTACGGGCAATACACGTGTCAACCTTATTATTGAAGTGATATGTGTGGGAACTTATGTGCTCTATTGCTATATAGCTATAGAGCGCATGCGCCTGCCGTTGTACTGGGCGTGGATGTCAGAATTTGTGTATTGGGGTGCACTGTTTACAGCCTGCCTGCTGTACCTGCGCACAGGCAGGTGGAAGAATAAGGCAGTATAGTTACAACTGCTCCGCCAGTTCGTCCATTCTTATCCCGTTATGGCTTTCTTCATAGGTGCATTCACCGTCTTTTATCAGCAATAACTGCGGGCTTTCGTGCTGTACATGAAATAGCTCTGCCACGTGATTGCTCACAGGTCGCTTGGCAATAACATCCAGGTAGTAAAACTTAACATTTGCGGGCGCCTCTTCGCGTTCCAGCCTGTTCATAGCCATAGCGCTGATGTGGCAGCGGGTGCCGTGCTTGTATATCACCACAGGCTGTGTTTTGCTTTCTTCAATAACAGTGTCTAATTCTGCTTCGTTTGTCAGTTCTGTCCAGTTCATATATGCAAAGTTATCTGGTTAATAGTTTAACAGGGTAATAGGGCAATAAGGTTAATTGATAAGTTTTTTCCGCATCTCGTTATTAACCTTTTAACTCTTTACCCAATTAACTTATTTTCGCCCCAGCAAACTGATTATTTATGACGAAGCACGCTTATGTATTCCCGGGACAGGGAGCGCAGTTTACAGGTATGGGTAAGGAGTTGTACGATAACAACACCGTAGCCCGCGAGTATTTTGAACAAGCCAACGAGATACTGGGTTTCCGTATTACGGATATCATGTTCACAGGTACTGCCGAAGACCTGAAACAAACCAAAGTAACACAACCTGCAATATTCCTGCATTCTGTTATCCGGTTCCTGACTACTGAAGGGCTGGTGCCCAATATGGTGGCAGGTCACTCACTGGGTGAGTTCTCTGCCCTGGTAGCCAATAAAGTATTGAGCTTTGAAGATGGTCTGAAGCTTGTGTACAAGCGTGCCATGGCTATGCAGCGTGCCTGCGAAATCAACCCGTCAACTATGGCGGCGGTGTTGGGGCTTGATGATGCGAAAGTGGAGGAGATATGTGCTTCATTTACAGATGAAGTGGTAGTGCCGGCCAACTACAACTGCCCCGGCCAACTGGTCATCAGCGGCAGTATTGAGGGCATCAACAAAGCCTGTGAGGCCATGAAAGCTGCAGGTGCCAAACGAGCATTGGTATTACAGGTAGGTGGTGCATTCCACTCGCCGTTGATGGAGCCGGCTAAAGAAGAACTGCAGGCGGCTATCGAAGCTACTCATTTCGGCAACCCGAGCTGCCCTGTATACCAGAACGTAGATGCCAACCCATACATAGACCCTGCAATGATACAGCGTAACCTTATCAACCAGCTTACCTCACCCGTGCGCTGGACGCAGAGTGTAGAGCATATGGTAAAGAACGGCGCTACTAAGTTTACTGAAGTAGGGCCGGGCAATGTATTGCAGGGATTGGTGAAAAAGATTGCCAAAGAAGTGGAAACTGAGGGACTGAATTAAAATACCCCTAAGTGGCTATATTTTTTACGGGTGGCATATGCTGCCCGTATTTGTTTTACCCTAACCTGTATTTGTTGAATACCTCGTTCACCTTATCCTTATAGGTATTGCCGATGGGTATTTCGCGGGATGCTGTATGTATATTACCACCAGACAACTCTGTAATATGCCTGATGTTGACCATGTAAGATTTATGCACACGCAGGATATGCTCATAGGGAGATAGCTGCTCTTCCATATTTTTCATGGTGCTGAGAATCATCAACGACTTGTCTCCCATCCATAGCTTCACATAATCCTTTACTGCCTCAATCAATTGTAATTCATTAATCGCGATTTGTACCAGTTTGCCATCCGCTTTTACAAATATGCTGTCGCCTGTTTGTTGGTACTCCAACTGCTCTGCCACTTTGGATATGGCTTTTTCGAAGCGCGAGAATGCAAATGGTTTCAGGAGGTAATCAACTACATTCAGCTCATAACTTTCTACTGCGTATTGCGGGTAAGCGGTGGTGAGTATAACCAATGGCGGATTGTGTAGTTGCTTTATCATTTCGATGCCCGACACACCGGGCATATTGATGTCGAGTAGTAGCAGGTCAGCGGTTTCGCTCTTCAGCAACTCCATAGCCTCCACCGCATTTTTGCAGGTAGCCACCAGCTCCAGTTGCGACAGCCTGGCAGCATATACTTTCAGTATATCCCTGGCTATGGGCTCATCGTCCACTAATATTACCCGTATGGTGCGCATTGCTATAAATATACGGTTAGTTCTGTTTTATATACATCGCCTTGTTGCTGTGTATTGAGCAGGTATTTGCCGGGGTATAGTATATCCAGCCGTTTGCGCAGGTTAGATAGTCCTACTCCTCCTTGTTCGCTATTTGACGGCAGGCAGTTGTTGGCCGAGGTGATATATAACTTATGGTTGTGGATAGNNCCAAAGCAGGGGCGGCAGGCTGTAGTTGCCGTCGGCATCTATTGTGAATTTGAAACTGCCTGTTTCCTGCAACCGGAGTAGCTCCATATCGATATACGCCAGCATGATTTCTTTCTCTTTTTCAAATGATACCTGCGGCACAGCAGTATCGTATAACATATAGCGCATGATAGATGAAAGCTTGAGTATGGACTCAGGCGCTTTGTCAGATTGTTGCAGGCTGAGCCCGTATATATTATTCAGGGTATTGAACAGGAAGTGTGGGTTAAGTTGGTTACGCAGCAACTCCAGTTCAGCTTCCGTTTGCTTATGTGCTGCATCTTTTGCTTTCTTTTCCTGGCGGCTATGGTCCTGCATATACCATGCCATAGTAAAGGCACCCAGCCACAGTGCCAGCCCGAATGCATACCCCAGAATTTCTTCTGTGAGTGCTTCTGTTGTCCATTCAGAACCAACGGGCATCGTAACGATGCTGACTTCATAAATTTCAGCCAGTGGGTAACGGCCCAGCATATGCTTGAATACCAGGACAAAGCCGGTGGCTATCAGCAGCAGTAAAATGGTGGCAGCCAGTGCATACCACAAGCGTTTTTTTCTCGCTAATAGCTTGGGTACCAGCAGCAGGTTGTTTGCATAAGTAAGCACAATTAATAATGCAGCCAGAGCTCCTTTATACAACAGGTATACTGATTGAGGGTATTTGTCAACGCCCGAGTTCAGCTTGTATATAAATAGTAGTGTGAATAGCCAGAAATAGATATTCTTTGCCAGGCGGCTGCTGAAAACAGATTTGCACTTATTGGTTGACAATACCATAGTGCAAAGAAACTTACAAGCGGTGATTATGCTGCAAGAGTTCGACCAAATGCCGGTTTTTACCGACAAAATTGAATGAGGTGCATTACATCGGAAATATCATACAGTTGGTCGAACAATGATTTTCTAACCGGCTATGATAGCTTTTCTTCGCACTATGAAATACATGACTATGAAAAAACTATTTATTCTTATCGTACTGGTTGCCTGTTACAGCCAGGTAGCAAATGCACAGTTGAACGGCGCCTACACCCAAAGGCTGAATGATGTATTTGACAGCGTTTGCAACAGGTTCAATATCAAAGGCGCTACAGCCGCCATAGTTGTTCCCGGACAGGGGATATGGGAGCGGGCGCATGGTATATCGCATCCCGGTACACCTATTACCAAGGATATGTACATGGGCATAGGCAGCAATACTAAAACCTACTTCGCAGTATTAATGCTGAAACTACAGGAACAGGGTAAGCTGGACCTTGATGATACCATCGGGCAATGGATACAACATGCTAATGTACAGGGTAGTATCACCATCAGGCAATTGCTGAACCACACCAGCGGATTATACAGCTTCACTTCTAATCCTGATATTAACAACTATATCCTTGCAGATTTTACAAGGGTATGGCCTCCTGACAGTGTGCTGAACCTGGTGAAGACCCCGGTTGCTGCTCCGGGTGGCGCCTGGGATTATTGCAATACCAATTACTTGCTGGCAGGGTTGATTATTCGAAGTGTAACGGGTAAAACTATGCAGCAGGCATTGCGCGACGAGGTACTGACACCGCAAGGGTTGAATGAAACATATCTTTTCCCGCAGGAAACACCACCCGGTATCATACCACATAGCTGGTCGGCCAACCTTAGCGGCAATGGCACTCATGAAGACCTGGTAGCTGTGCATAGCTATTCACACAATGCCATGTTTAGTCTCGCATCCTCGGCCGGTGCTATTATGGCCACGGCTAAAGACAATGCCCTGTTTTNNCTCCAACAACATCTTATTGGGCGGATGCATTGCAGCACTGCATAAAGTGACCATACAATACACCGACGTACCTGAATTTGAACATCCAAATAATCAACTGACAGTCTATCCCAACCCGGCATACGACTTGCTGAAAGTAGCTGTATCTAATAACAATGCTGAGCAACTGATGATATATGATATGACCGGAAGAATGGTGCTGAAAACAATGCTGCATAATGGAGAAAACCAAGTGGGTATTGCTGATATAAGTGCCGGTACTTAC
>DINJ01000224.1:0-6451 GCA_002423665.1 Bacteroidetes bacterium UBA5543
ATTAACGAACTGAGCAAATACATGTCTCGCATACCGGGATAATTGGTAGTGAATTTATTCGTGAAGGGGCGTATGCCCCTTTTTTATTTCTATCCTGCCGCTTCATAAGCCTGTTTCAACCAGTTGAAGAGGTCTTTATCTACGTCATCAGCTTTTTCCACACGTACGCGATGGCTCACCATGCTGTTGAAACTCCCGGATTTTTCCAGTTTGCCTGTGGGTTCTGCGCCTTTCAGGTTGATGCCCACGTCCAGCCTTGTTTTAGTAGAGGGTTGCAGTATAGCGAATTGTTTTTTGCGGCGTATGCTCACATAGGCGTTCTTAGGAGCTATCTCTACATCTTTACCGAATTTTTGTATTTCTTTAATTAGCTTGTCGTACATAGGACGCAGGGTTTCTTTGCCTTTGTATTGCGCATCTACCAGGTCGTCGGTATTGGCAGCTGAGCCTGCATCGGTACCACGGGCTTTCAGCGCCACCAGGTTGGCAAAGCCATGTGTAAAACCATACTCAGCCTTCAGATGGTTAATCATTTCAGTATGTTTTTGCAGGCCTGTGGCTTTTATCACCTTTATCCATTCCGCCAGCGTTTTACCGGTTTTCTTTTCCAGGTTCACCACCATTGATTGCTCCATGCTGTTCGCGTCCATGATATTGTATGCTTTTAATCAGTGAGATACAAGATACGATAATTGCCGCTTTGGCGGGTGCAGAAGCAACCCGGGCAATCGCTAAAAAAACTTAAAAAATAGTAACCTCTGGTTTTGGGGTATATAATGCGACAGGTCTCAAAATTTTGAGACCTGTCGACAATGGTGCTACTTTCGCAATATTCTGTTAATTACAGCATCCAGGGCATAAAAAATAAATGATAGAATTATAGCAACCCCAATCCCAAGTAAAATATAGCGTGTATAATTCTCAACATCTATATTGATAATTATTGGGGCTATTATCCATATCCAGAATGCGTAATTAAAGTTGTTCTTTANNGTTTTGTAACACTAATTGCGGTGGCTAATGAATTGCATGCGGCTCCAAAACCAGCTCCTATAATAACGCCTGGGACACCTCCTGCCCAAGCCGTTCTAGCACCATTAAATGCCCCAACTGCGTCTGCATAAGCAACAGCTTTTTGATTGTCAGACATTCTAGCTGTTGAACCAACCGGAGGGGTATATTCTTCTCCAGATAATTCTTGAAATTTTTCCCAATTGCTTTGATTCGCCCAATATTGGGATGAATATTGTCCAACCGATAAATAAAGTCCTATTGAAACCATTAATTCTTCATTTTCTACTAAGTTATATACATCTGATTTTAGTGCATTACATCCATCAATAAACTGCTGTTCAGTAATTAATTCATCAGCATAATTAGCGATTAATTGATTCATAGAATTAATATACTGTTGAGCTTCAACGGGAAATGGGTCTGATACATGATAGTCAAAAGGAGAAAATCCGTTGAAATCAAGTCCACGTGAAGATTGGAAACTAATTACATCAGGCACTAAATATGCATCAAACTGAGAACGAGTTGTAGGATGCCAATTGTTTTCAATATATCCAACGAGTTTTGAATAAAAGTCATCCATTGTTTCATTGTGGATGATACCAATGTTATCTATGGTTTCTATAAATTCATTTTCATTAGTAAAGCTTAATTCGTTGTAAGCTGGTTTTGAAGTGTGATTAGAGATGGAATTTTCCTTTTTACAACCAAATAAGAGAATAATTGCAAATGTTAAGATGCTTAATTGTATTTTTTCATTGATTAAAATGTTAAGGTTAAAAAATGTTTTCACCGCTAGCTAAAGGTGAGTGCAAACTTACTCCGTCAAACCTTTCTAACCAATTTAGTTTATGTATTTATTTTGTAGTAATAGTTGTTTAATTGAGATGAACAGACACACTCTAAGGAAGGATATTATACAAAGTAAAAAATACTTAAAGTTATATCTGTTTGAATATTTATAGGGTAATTATATTTAACTTGTTTTGAAAATATAATAACTATGGAAATGATGCATAATGCTATCAACTGGTTTGAGATACCGGTAGCTGATTTTGACAGAGCAAAGGCTTTTTACAGTACTATCTACGATTTTGAAATGCCCGAAATGCCTATGGGGCCGTTACGCATGGGTTTCCTACTGCACGACCGCGACAATGGCGGCATAGGCGGCGCCATTGTACATGGCGAAACATATGAGCCATCGTCGGGTGGCTCACGCATATACCTGAATGGCGGTACAGACTTAGGTACTGTATTGAACAGGGTAGATGCCGCAGGTGGTAAAGTAATTATGCCCAAAACAGCAATAGGCGATGGTAGCTTTGGTTACATGGGGATATTCGAGGACACGGAGGGTAATCATATCTCCTTACATTCAATGGGGTAGAGGGTTTTAATACTTCTCCACTTCCAGTTTATCAGGACATTCTTCTAATAGTTGAGAGACAGTTTTATTCAGCCCCGGGTGTAAGAAGTCCGGGGCTATTTCGTTGAGAGGTACCAGTGCAAAACGGCGTTCCTGCAGGTAAGGGTGAGGTACTTTCAGTTCGGGGAGGTCAACAATGGTATCCCCGTAAAAAAGTATATCTATATCCAGTGTGCGTTGTCCCCATTTTAGTGTTCGCTGCCTGCCCAGGTTCTGTTCTATGTCGTGTATCTTTTGTAATAACTCAAGAGGGTGTAACTCTGTTTGCAGGCAGAGCGCCATATTCAGGAATGCAGGCTGGTCTTCAATGCCCCATGCGGCTGTTTGGTAGAGAGCTGATTGGCTGCTGATAGTACCCAATGCACGGAGTTGTTGCACTGCCTGTTGTAGCCACGCTTGACGGTTGCCCTCGTTGCTGCCCAATAATAAATAAACGTCAGTCATGTTTGTTGAAATAAGCCCCTCGGTCATAGCCTCCTGTCCGGCAGTTGTACCTGCGCTGAAAATATTTTATGAATCTTCTTGTCTGCAATATTGAAAATGTCCACGAGGACGGGGTAATTTTCATTGGGCTTGCCGCCTTCGCCTGCGTAGAGAAACACGGCTAAAGATTCCTGTTCTTCTTTGTTCAACCTGCGTACTGTTTCAACAAATAATTGCGGGTTTTTGTTGGTGAGGTAGTAGATGGTCTTTTGCAGTTCATCCACAACCCCTTCGCTCCATGTCGGCAGGTCTTNNTTCTTTGCCGATTGCAACCGCCTTTGGCAAAACAGAATCCATAAAGTCGTAACCCACCTTCCTGAACTTTTTTACATAGTCCACACCTTTGGCAGCAAGTTGGTCTTGGGTGTGTGCGTTGAATATGTCAATGAAGTCCACCTTATTGTCCGGGAAGGCCTGAATGAATTGTATCTGCAATATGGGTGCATGTGGTTGTTGCAGCAGTTTTTCATAAGCCACTTTTAGCCTTGCAGCCTGTGGCGACATCTGCTGCGCATTTACACATACATACAATATCAATAATATGGCTGTAAAGACTTGCTTCATATATCACCCCGTTTGGGGTAAAGTTAATACAGGCGGGAAAAATTAACTACATTATTCACCCCACTGGCCGCGGTTATTTAATAAATACTTAGCTTATTGCCCTGTATATTTGCACTAAATATTTTAATAATACAATTATTATGAAACAATTCTTTAAGATGTTCTTCGCCTCGTTGCTGGCTATGATAGTGGCCGGTGTTATCGTGGTTGCAGTATTTGTAGGCCTGATAATAGGAGCGGTGAACAGCGCTATGAAAGCAAAACCCGAAACTATAGTGGCATCCAATAGCGTGCTGCTTATTGACATGAAGACACAATTTAACGAGCAGCCGTATGAAAACTCATTGGCAGCACTGCTGGGTGAAAGTGATTACCGCCCCGGAGTGTATGACGTGGTGCGCTCATTGGAAAAAGCGAAGACAGATGATAAGATAAAAGGCCTGGTGCTGAAGCTAAACCCTACGCCCAACGGTTGGGCGACATTGCAGCAATTGCGCAATGCTATTATAGATTTCAAAACAAGCGGCAAATTTGTATATGCCTATGGAGAAGTGATACCGCAAAGCACCTATTATGTTGCCACAGCTGCTGACAGCATCTTCCTCAACCCCGTAGGTGATATTGAACTGAAAGGTTTTGCAACCGTGCTGGCATTTTTCAAAGGTACACTGGATAAACTGGAACTGGAGCCTGAGATATTTTATGCAGGAAAATTCAAGAGTGCAACCGAGCCCTTCCGCGCTNNCTGGCTGCTGCCGGTACGATAGAATTCCCGAAAGATGCCTTGGAGCACAAACTTATTGATGGCCTTTGGTACTCCGACCAGGTAAATGATCTGCTGAAAAAGAAGACAGGTACAGATGAAGACAAAGACGTAAAACTACTGGCCATCAACAAATATGCTCAAGGCCTGAAAGCACCTCATGGCAAAGGTGACCGTATAGCAGTATTGTACGCGGAGGGGTCAATAGTAGATGGAGAGGCAGAAGGCAACCAGCAAATAGGCAGTGCTACTATGGTGCAGGAAATAAGGAAGATACGCAAGAATGATAATATAAAAGCTGTGGTGTTACGTGTTAATTCGCCGGGTGGCAGCGCGTTGGCCAGCGAGGTAATACTGCGCGAATTGCAACTGCTGAAGAAGGATAAGAACCTGGTAGTGTCTATGGGTGACGTGGCAGCGTCCGGTGGGTATTATATATCCTGCTATGCTGATAGCATATTTGTAATGCCCAATACAGTAACGGGCAGCATCGGTGTGTTCGCTATGCTGTTCAATACAGAAAAGCTGATGAAGAACAAGCTGGGTGTAACATTCGACAAAGTGAAAAACGCTCCGCTGGCTGACTTCCCTAATGGCTATCGTGCTATGACGCCGGAAGAAGCGCAACGCATGCAAAGGTCGGTTGACCATATATACACTACATTTAAAGGGCATGTAGCCAAAGGGCGCAAAATGAGCATAGAAGATGTGGATGCTATAGCCCAGGGCAGGGTATGGAGCGGTACCGATGCGGTGCAAAACGGCCTGGCAGATGCTTATGGTGATATCAACCGCGCTGTGGAAAGCGNNCTGGCAGGAGTGTCCGATTATTCGGTAGTGACTTACCCCAAAGTAGTGGACGAGTTTGAAGTATTGCTGAAGCGCCTGGGTGGCAATGAAGACGTGGCGGCAGCCGTAAAACAAAGCATAGAAAAAGAAATGAGTGAAGAATATCCCTTTATTAAGCAACTGAAAATGCTGAAAAATATGAATGGTACCCGCATGATGCTGATGCCTTTCAGCCTGAATGTTCAATAACAGAGTATTCCCATACTATATAGAACAAGTCCCGCCGCTGACAAGCGTGCGGGATTTTTTTTGAATAATTAAATCCGTGGCTGGCCATGTATCGTATATGCTTCTGTAAACTGATTATTTAACCAATTCAATCAATTAAAGTATGAAACGTGTTATGATGCTGCCGGTAATGGCAATAGCTTTAGTATTGGCGCAGCCTTCAGAAATTTCAGCCAAAGGTGGAGAAAAAGAAAAAACAGTAATGGTAGGTGGTGCGCCCATGTCCCCGTCTAAAAACATTGTAGAAAATGCAGTTAATTCAAAAGACCACACAACGCTTGTAGCGGCTGTAAAAGCCGCGGGGTTGATAGAAACATTGCAGGGTGAGGGGCCGTTCACGGTATTTGCTCCTACAAACAGCGCTTTTGATATGCTACCTAAAGGAGCGGTGGACAACCTGCTGAAACCGGAGAATAAAGGGCAACTGACCAGTGTACTGACTTACCATGTAGTACCCGGCAATCTGGATGCAGCCGAACTGATGAAATGGGTGAAAAAAGGCGATGGTAAAGCAAAGCTGACTACCGTACAAGGCGGAGAGTTATGGGCAATGTACGACGGTAAATACCTGTGGTTGCAAGATGCAAAAGGCGGTAAAGCCAAAGTAACCATCAAAGACGTGCACCAAAAGAACGGCGTGATACATGTGATAGACCATGTATTGATGCCATAATATATTTTGCGGATATAAGCGGGCTGCATAGCTTTGCATTAAAATTCCGTAGGGGACATGGTTCCCCTAATTTTGCATAGGTAAAAGCACCGGAAGTGATCAGGGAAAGTATATCGGTATTCGACATTTTTAAGATAGGAATAGGGCCTAGCAGTTCGCACACATTAGGTCCGTGGAAGGCTGCGCTCAGGTTTATTGACTCCCTGAAAAAAGAAGGGCTGGACAAGGTGGAGAAAGTAAGCATACTGCTATATGGCTCACTGGCTAAAACCGGCAAAGGCCATGGAACTGACGTGGCTGTGTTGCTCGGACTTTGTGGTGAAGACCCTGTGACCTTTGATGTAAACGAAGTGATGCCCCGTGTAGAGCAAATACGCTCTGCCAAAAAAATGAACCTCAACGGAGAGACCGTTATTCCTTTTGATTATGATACCGACCTCGTATTTCT
>DINJ01000224.1:6546-12327 GCA_002423665.1 Bacteroidetes bacterium UBA5543
CTGAACAAACGACTACTGAACGGCAGAACATACAGCAACTACGAAGAGTGGATAGCGGCCATAAGGGCGGGAGGTGAAAACTTTAAATATATACTCGACTGGGTGAGTTGCTTTGCCCTTGCGGTAAATGAGGAAAACGCCTCGTTCGGCAGGGTAGTAACGGCGCCCACCAATGGAGCTGCCGGTGTAGTGCCGGCTGTGCTCATGTACTTCATCGTTTTCTGCGATGGCAATGACGAAGATAAAATCATCCATTACCTGCTGACGGCGTCGGAGATTGGCAGCATTTTCAAAAAAGGTGCAACACTGTCCGCCGCTATGGGTGGCTGCCAGGCCGAGATAGGAGTTTCTTCATCCATGGCAGCTGCAGCTCTTACAGAATCGTTGGGTGGCAGCGTACGCCAGGCGCTGATGGCAGCTGAGATAGCCATGGAGCATCACTTGGGCCTTACCTGCGACCCGGTTGGCGGGTTGGTACAAGTGCCTTGTATANNTGTATAGAGCGTAATACCATGGGAGCCATCAAAGCGATAACCGCCTCACAACTGGCGCTGGGCAGCAATCCCGACAATGCCAAGGTGTCACTGGACCACGTAGTACAAAGTATGTGGGAGACGGCGCTGGATATGAACCATAAATACAAAGAAACCTCTGAAGGCGGGCTGGCCACCAAGATTAAAGGCGAAGATGATAATCCTATGCCACTGAGCCTGCCCGAATGTTGATATTTTATTCGTGCTGTATTGTTACTATATTTACGGCAATCAGAATTACAACTAATGAATCCGTTTAAAGCCATTACCTGTTTGTTTGGTTTGTTTTTTACCATGCAGACGGCACGAGCCTATCAGCCTTTTGTTGATAATGATCATTTTTTTCTCAAGCATTTAAAACTGAATAGATATGAACTGGATACGTCAGCCAGTGCGATAGTTTTATATGATCAGGGTAATTATGCGATGCATCAGAGAGCTGATGGATCAATGTATTGTCATGTAAAGGGTCGGAGGGTGATAAAAATACTCACGCCAAAGGGAGTGAGCCATGCAGATATTGTAATACCGTTCTATTCCTCCGAAAGCTTTGAAGGGAAAGCCATGAAGGTGAAAGCCAAGACATATAATCTTGTAAATGGTGCTTTGAAGGTAAGCGAACTTGATAATAAGGTGGCAACATCTGAAGTGGCGGGTAATTATTATAAATTATTGAAATTTAGTATGCCGGCTGTAGTTCCCGGTTCGGTTATCGAATATTCATATGAAATTGACCAGGCGCCGACCCTTGAATTAGTCGATTGGAGTTTTCAGGATGAGATACCCGTATTGCATAGCGAAGTATCCGCTACTTATTTTGACGGGTTCTATATAACAGCTTTAAAAAAGGCTACGCAGCCTTATGTTATGTATAACGAAAAAGACATTGCGTCTTTGCCGGATACGGCGGTACCACTGGCATATCAGACAGAACCCAGTGTCTTCAGCGGAACGAATACTGTAAGATGGGTAAGGCGTAACCTGCCCGCTATTGTAGAAGAGCCGTATTGCTACAATATTGCTAATTATACAGATCGGCTTAATGTATATATCGCAGGGTCTATCTATAGCAGAGATCTGAACCTGGCAGGCTGGGAAGGTATTAACAAGATGATTTATAAGACATACCATTCCTATCTGAATGACTTTTCCACAAAGAATGCGATTAAGGAATTGTTGGGTTCGGTTTTTAAAGACAAAAAGCCAACTAACGCACTTGATAGCGTTAAGCATATTTACGCTTTTGTGAAAGATAAGTTTACGATTGTAGAAGGTAACAGTGTAAATCCACCGGATAGAAAGGTAACTACGTTTATTGAAAAAAAACGTGGTAATGGTATTGAGGGTAATCTTCTGTTGTCAAGGATTTTTAAAGAAATAGGTTACAACAGCAATATAGTCCTGATGACAACCCGCGAGGGCATAAGGATTTCGCCTGAATACCCGGTTATAGACCAGATCAATTATGCAGTATGTAGAGTAGAGTGCGACAAGAGTATATATTATGTTGATGCAACGCTTAAATATAATCCATTTGGAGTGTTGAGCCCGGACTGCTACAATGGTTTCGGGTGGGCTGTAGACGAAACTGGTTTTGCAGTGCAACTGCCGTCCGATGCTATCAGAGAACGTTCTTCATTTGTACTTACTACTGAAAATTCTGATAAAAATAATTACATAGTAAGTGTTATGGAAACAGCCGGAGATGTGACGGCCCCTTNNGCCTTCGTAAAAGTTGGCAAAAGGACAGCGCAGAGATAAAAAAGTATGTATTGAAAAAGGTGAAGGAGATACCCTTTAAAGGAGAGTTGCTTGAATATAAAGTGCAAAACCTGCATGATGTAGATGAGGCATTGAAATTAAGTTACCGCATAAGGATAGAATGGCCTGAATACGATAAGCTTTTTTTTACACCGGCTATGTATCAGTATTTTTCTGACAATCCCTTTAAGGCACCACGTAGATTTAATCCTATTGAAATGCCCAATGCTCTGGATGTCAATTATATGTTGATGCTGAAATTGCCGGAAGGCTATTACCTAGAGGAGATTCCGGAGTCTAAACATATTAAACTGGACGATAAGAACAGCTATAAATACCTTGCCGAGTACAGGAAGGAAACTAACACTGTGATGGTAACTACCCGGCTGCAGATGCCTGTTACATTTTTTACAGCTAATAATTATCATGCAATTCAAAATTACTTTGATAAAATAATTGAATTACAGGGTAGTAAAGGTGTTATTTCTAAAGCAGCAAATAATGAATAACTTAGGAATGTCAGTCCTTCTATTATTGTTGTTTCTCCATAGTAAGGTCAATGCAAAACAGGATAAAGTATATCCTGCTTCAACAATAAACCAGGAACTGAGGTTGCATGCAGATGCCGTTGTGCGGGATTACTCAGTGCAAGTGATAATAGACGACGCAGCCAAGTCAGTACAGGTAATAACCAGTTATGTTGTGACAGTTTTGAACGAAAAAGGAAGAACTGCCGGTGATTTTTCCGAGTCATACAGTATGTACGAGAAAGGCATAAAACTGGAAGGAAATGTATATAACGCTATCNNTGCTGTTCGAGATATGTCTTACCCTTATACTGTTGAGTATAATACCACAAGCACACTCGGGCATACTTTTTTTCTTCCGGATTTCAATCCCCGGCCTGATGTTAACTGTGCTGTAGAGAGCGCTTCATATTCTATATCTGCTCCTGCCTGGTTTAAATTCAGATATAAAGATTATGGGTACGATAGCAATACTTTTCCGGTTGTTACCAGCGATAACAATGGGAATAAGATATACGCCTGGGCAACAAGCAATATTAATGCACGTAAAGAGGAAGTGATGGAGTATGACGATGGACGAAATAAAGGTGTTGTTTATATTGCTCCCGTAGATTTTACTATCGGTGATTTTAAGGGGAGTAATGGAAGTTGGGAGTCGTTCAGCTCATTTGTGTATAAGCTCAATGATGGCATGGAAGATTTACCGGAATCAATAAAAAACAAGGTGGCTGCGATTACTTCAGGAGTGACAGACACATTCAGGAAGGTACAGGCTTTATATAAGTTTTTGCAGGACAATACCCGTTATGTTGCGATAGAGTATGGCATTAATGGCTGGCAGACCCTACCCGCTGCCTATACGGCTGAAAAGCAATATGGCGATTGCAAGGGGCTGAGCTACTACAAGAAAGCATTGCTAAAGGAGGCGGGTATATCATCAAACACCGTGCTGGTGCATGCAGGGAAAGAAAATGATAACCCAATTGTAACAGAACTACCATGCCCGCAATTCAACCATGTGATTCTGCAGGTTCCGATGCAAGGCGATNNTACGATATGGCTGGAATGCACCAGCAGCGAATTGCCCGCTGGTTACCTTAGTGATTTTACACAGAACAGGGATGTGCTGGTGCTGGCAGAAAAAGGTGGGAAGATAGTGCGTACACCCTATTACGATACGGGTTACAATAAAGTGTGCCGGACAGTAAGAGGAAAGTTTAACGAAAATGACGAATTGCTTAGCGTAGTTGATAATTTGTATTATGGAGAGCCTGCGTTGAAAGTGTATTTTGCCACACGGGATAAGAATACAGAAGAGATAGAAAAATATGCAAGCGGAAGTTTTCTATTGGGCTCGTATAAGGTGACAAATGCCTTGTATAAAGAGATAAAGGGTAATAAAAATATTAGGATGGAAGAACGGGTCACACTCCGTGCTAACGGCATGTTGTCAAAGGCGGGAAAATACACTGTGTTGGAATGTAACCNNAACTGACCGCAGAATGCCTTTTCAGATTAACACAGCAGGACAGGTAACAGATAGCTTTGTTATAGATATTCCTCAAGGACTTAATTTGAAAGGGAAGCCACAGCCTGTATCATTGAACCATGCATTCGGCAATTACAAAAGAGATGTAGAAGTGAGTAATGGCCGTGTTGTTGTAACCAGGACATATGCTACCCATCAGGGGGTATACCCTCCTGATATGTACAATAAGTATGTGAATTGGTTGGAAATGGTTCAAAATGACGCAGTTTTGTCCGTAATGTTGTCAGCAGACTGATATTAAACTGTGTAGGAATAAAGATTATTTTTGCCGCATGAACTTTCCATACTTAGAGCAACTTTTCGGGGCGCAGTACAATAAAGACAATTTCTTCCTGCTGGCGGGGCCATGTGTTATAGAGGGCGAAGATGTCATGATGCAGACTGCTGAAAAGGTGGTTGCAATTTGCGATAAGCATAAAATACCGCTCGTGTTCAAATCATCTTATCGCAAGGCTAACCGCACCCGCCTGGATAGTTTTACCGGAATCGGCGATGAGGCTGCTTTAAAAATACTTGCAAAAGTTCGTGACAGGTTTGGTGTACCCGTGGTCACAGATATACATGCCGCTAACGAAGCCGCTATGGCTGCTGAATACGTTGATGTGTTACAGATACCAGCTTTCCTGTGCAGGCAGACGGATTTGCTCGTTGCGGCTGCTAATACAGGTAAAGTGGTAAATGTAAAGAAAGGCCAGTTCCTCAGCCCGGAGGCTATGCAATTTGCAGTAACCAAATTGCAGGAGAGTGGAAATGATAAGGTGATGCTGACAGACAGGGGCACTACATTTGGTTATCACGATTTGATTGTCGATTACCGCGGCATACCAACTATGCAAAAGATGAACGTACCCGTGATACTGGACTGCACACATTCACTGCAACAACCCAACCAAAGCAGCGGAGTAACAGGTGGCAACCCCGAAATGATAGAAACAATAGCACGCGCCGGTATTGCGGTTGGGGTAGACGGATTGTTTATAGAAACACATCCCAATCCTGCAGTGGCAAAATCAGACGGGGCCAATATGCTGCATCTGGACAGGCTGGATGGCCTGATGGCAAAGCTGACAAAGCTAAGGGCCGCGGTAAATACATTATAATCAAGGCAGCATTTCGTAGCCTATACTGTTATAAGAAGANNCGTCAAAGTTGACAGGGTTGCCGTGCAGAATAGTGTTGTAATACTTCCATACTGCTTCATCAATGGCTTTATGGTCGTGCAGGGTGATGAAGTAGCTATGTTCTTGCCCCACAAGTTTATTAAAATTGACATAATGTTCTTTTTCGCTCACAGGGCCTCGTAACCGCCTGCCTAATTGTTTTTTCTTATTAACGAGTTCCGGCCAGTATAAGGTCCGGTCTTCAGGATTGTAGTGTACATAAATATTTTCGGCAAAGTTTACCCTGTTCA
>DINJ01000224.1:12360-12675 GCA_002423665.1 Bacteroidetes bacterium UBA5543
CGTTTAAAATCACATTATCTACCCACACGAGATCATTTAGTGGCTTCAGTTGATTTTTCTTGACAGTTTGTCTTAACATATAATTGCCCATGCTGTGAAAGAAAAGACTAAGGTTGCCATGTCCCATCTTACCGGTTAGTTTATTTGATTTTATTGTTTGCAGTACCGGCGCATAATCCGCATAAGCATGACGCGCGTTTTTTATGGCAAACAGGTAATTGCCCAGGGTCTTTTTGGTGGTGGTAATACTGGGATAGTCCTACATAATAACATTGACATCGTGTTGCGCCGCCATCATCATACCCCTGTTCACTT
>DINJ01000251.1 GCA_002423665.1 Bacteroidetes bacterium UBA5543
GATATAGAGGAAGCCCTGAACTGCGCCAATGCTATAGGCGATGACAGGCTGCAAAAACAGGCACAGGGTTATGTGGTTCCCGATGCCTTTACACACGGCACATCGGAGCAGCGGATGAAGTGGTTTTATAAGGGATATACCACGGGAGATATCAGCCAGGGAGACACTTACGGGGCGGAGGATTTGTAGTTGTTCCCTCCGTCAACTTTCCACTTTTTTAGTAGTGCTTCTATTCTTTACCTTTGCACCCAAACTACTTAAAAACAGTCATGAAGGATTTCAGCAATGCCATTATAGAGTGCGTACCCAACTTCAGCGAAGGGTGCAATATGGATATCATCAAACAGATAACTGACGAGGTTGAAAAAGTGGAGGGCGCTACCCTGCTGGATGTTGACCCCGGTAAGGCCACCAACCGCACCGTAGTGACTTTTGTAGGTAATCCTGAAGCTGTAATAGAAGCTGCTTTTCAAGCTATAAAAAAGGCCGGTGAACTGATAGATATGCGTAACCATACAGGTGAACATCCGCGTATAGGAGCGACTGACGTTTGCCCGCTGATACCCATATCGGGTATCACAATGGAAGAAACGGTACAGTTTGCCAAAAAACTGGGAAAACGTGTAGGTGAAGAACTGGGCATACCCGTGTACCTGTATGAATATGCAGCGGGTGCTGACTACCGCCGCAACCTGGCCGATATACGCAGTGGCGAATATGAAGGTATAGCTGATAAGATAACCAAGGCTGACTGGAAGCCGGACTACGGCCCGGCGCAATTCAATGCGAAGAGCGGGAATACAGCTATAGGTGTGCGCGAATTCCTGATAGCATATAATGTGAACCTGAACACCACCTCTACCCGCCGTGCTAATGCAGTGGCGTTTGACGTGCGTGAAAAAGGCCGTACGAAGAAAGACGAAAAAGGTAAACCCGCGAAAGACGCCAATGGCGAACTGGTATGGGAGCCCGGCCTGCTGAAAAACGTAAAAGGTATAGGTTGGTATATAGAAGAATATGGCATAGCCCAGATATCTATGAACCTGACCAATATGAACGTCACTCCCCTGCACGTGGCATTTGATACAGTATGCGAACGTGCTACTGCACGTGGCCTGCGTGTAACGGGTAGCGAACTGGTGGGATTGGTACCGTTGCAGGCAATGGTAGAAGCAGGTAAGTTCTTCCTGAGGAAACAGCAACGCAGCGTGGGTGTAGGTGATGCAGAGTTGGTGAGGATAGCTATCAAATCGATGGGGCTGGATGAGTTGGGCCCCTTTGACCCTCAGAAGAAAATAATAGAATACGCCATGCAGAACGCCAACGCTAAAAAGCTGGTGGGCATGACGCTGGATAAGTTTGCATTGGAAACGGCCAGCGAAAGCCCCGCACCGGGCGGTGGCTCCATAGCTGCTTACTGCGGTGCACTGGGCGCTGCCCTTGGTACGATGGTTGCCAACCTTTCTTCTCATAAAAAAGGATGGGACGAGCGCTGGGAAGAGTTCAGCAACTACGCCGAGCAGGGACAGGAAATGGTAAAAGAGATGCTGCACCTGGTAGATGAAGACACTAATGCATTCAACCAAATCATGGCGGCATTCGGATTGCCCAAAGGCAACGATGCTGAGAAAGCAGCACGCAAGGCAGCTATTGAAGCTGCTACTATCAACGCAATCAAAGTGCCGTACCGCACTATGGAACTGGCCTATCAATCATTTGATCTGGCAAAGGCAATGGCGGAAATTGGCAACCCCAACAGTGTGAGCGATGCGGGCGTAGGTGCGTTGTGTGCAAGGGCGGCTGTAAAAGGCGCTTACCTGAACGTGATTATCAACGCGCAAGACCTGAAAGACAATGCAGAAGTGAAAGTACTGGTAGAAAACGCCAGGCTGATGAACGAAGGTGCCGACCGCATGGAGCAAGAGATATGGGCGATAGTGAACGGGAAGATTAAGTAGGCTTTCAAATTTTTTTTCAGAAAAGTTAAAACCATAACAGAAAACAACTCGTAGATACATCTGAAACCAAAAAAATCAGATGTTATGAGAAGTTATACGAAACTGTTATGTACAGCTGTTACAGCATTGTTTGCGCTGCAGGCGCAGGCCGACCATTTATCGGGCAAATACCTGTTTGCTGCCAGGATGAACGGCGGACAGGAAGTGCCTGCTGTAACCACCAATGCACTGGGACTGGCTACGTTTTACCTGAATGACACAAGAGATACGCTATGTGTAGAGATGACGGCTACCGGGCTGAGCGGTGCTATTACCGGTATACATATACACGAGGGCGCTATGGGTGCCAATGGTGGTGTAGTAGCTGATATGATGCCCTACCTGAGCGGCAACCGGCTGAAAGGAACTATTACAGGCTCTACTCTTTCTTCTTCGTTTATCGCTAAAATGTTCAACGGGCAGTTTTACCTGAACGTGCATACAGCAGCGAATGCCGGTGGAGAGATAAGGGGACAGATATTACCCGAAGAAGACAAGGCGATGGCGGTAGTTATCAATGGTGCTAATGAAGTACCTGCGGTAATGACCAACGCCAGCGGCTTAGGCTTTTTTATGTTGCAGAAGCACCAGGGCAAGTTGCACTTTAATATAGTGGCAGAAGGACTGAGTGGCGCTATAACGGGAGCTCACCTGCACAAAGCAGTAGCAGGAGCCAATGGTGGTGTTGTGCAGGATTTGAGTACATTCATCATGGGTGACCGTATCATGGGTAGTGTAGACCCTTCAACATATCTTTCCGCACTAACGGGTGACAGCCTGTATATCAATATACATACGGCAGCTAATCCGAATGGAGAAATACGCGGCCAACTCGTGATGCAGCCTTACCTGCATTTTGATGCTATGCTGGACACGGCGCAGGAAACCACACCTGTAACGGGTACAGGTATGGAAATGGGTAATGCTGTTATGCGCCTGAACTATACATTTGATACGCTGTGGTATAATGCACAAGTGAATGGACTGAGTGGCGCCATTACAGGTGCACACTTTCACCTGGGAGGACTGAATGCAAGCGGTGGTGTTGTAGTGGGTATCCCATCTATCGATATCAATGGCAATGTGATATCAGGTATGCTTACAGGTTCCGCCATTACTGATAGCTTCCTGCGCCATATGCTGGAGGGCAATATATACCTGAATATACACACTGCTGCCAACCCTAATGGTGAAGTGCGTGGCCAGGTGTACCGCACTTTCCGTGAGGGATATACATTCCATATCAATGGCGCTCAGCAATCGCCCATGGTTAGTTCCAATGCATCGGGTACGGGTATGGTATCTATAGACCGCGGGCAGACCAATGCACATTATATGATGGTGGTGGATGCACTGACAGGCTATACAGCAGCTCACTTCCACAACAATGTAGCAGGACAAAACGGTGGTGTGTTATACGACCTGAGCAGCAAATACAGCGATGGCGGCATATTCGGCTACTGGCTGGATAATGAACCTACAACACCGTTCAGTACGGCTATGTCTAACAAATTCCGCAAAGACAGCGTATATGTAAACTTCCACACGATGGCGAACGCTAATGGAGAAATAAGGGGCAATACATCGAGAATGCTGTGTACGATGATACCACAAAGCGTGGGCAACCTGGGCGGAGTAGATGTCATTACTGAGCTATACCCTAACCCGGCATATAACAGCGCTACACTAGACATCAGCGCATCAGCAAAAACAAATACCACTATACTGCTATACGATGTAATGGGCAGGCTGGTATGGTCAACTGAAAAAACACTGGCATACGGCAACAGCCGTGTACAGATACCGCTGGATAATCTGACAGCAGGTATGTACTCGGTGCAAATAAGGAGCAATACAGGACAGGTATCCCTGAAACTGATTAAACAATAAGGGATAAGGGTAAACACAGGGGGTGTTTTTTGATTACAACAGGCCGCAGTATCCACTGCGGCTTTGTTATATGTAAATCAGTAATAACTATAAATAGCTGTTGGGCTACAGGCGGGTAAATCGTAACTTTGCAGTCACAATTATAGATTATGTATCCTACAGAAATAGTGGCCCCAATGAAGGCCGAAGTGACTGATAATGGTTTTAAAGAACTGCTGACCCCCGAAGATGTAGATAATGCGTTGGAGCAACCCGGTACCGCATTGTTGTTCATCAATTCAGTATGCGGATGTTCGGCAGGCACAGCACGCCCCGGTGTGATTATGGCAGTGAAAAACGCTGCCAAAGTGCCCGACCAGGTGCTGACCAGCTTTGCCGGTTATGACACCGCAGCAGTACAACAGGCGCGTACTTATTTGCTGCCTTACCCCCCGTCTTCTCCCTGCATAGCATTGCTGAAAGACGGACAGGTAGTGCATATGATAGAACGCCATAATATAGAAGGCCGCCCGGCGCAAATGATTGCCGCCAACCTGATGCAGGCTTTCGAAACGCATTGCAACTAATTGTAAAAGTTTATCATAAAAAGAGGTGTACGGTTTCGTACACCTCTTTTTTTACACCCTATAATTCGCAATACAGTAATAATTTCGTTTTTTCGTGTTCCCATTCAGCATACAACTTTGGACGCAGGAAAGATAATCATAGTAACAGCCCCATCGGGCTCGGGCAAAACCACATTGGTAAAACGCATGTTGGCGGCTTATCCCAAGCTGGCATTTTCCATATCCGCATGTACACGCACACCGAGGCCTAACGAGCAACATGGTAAGGATTACTATTTCTTTACTGAAGAAGAGTTCAAAAAGCTGATAGAGGAAGACGCCTTTGTAGAATGGGAGATGGTGTACACCGGCAAATACTACGGCACATTGAAATCGGAAATGGAGCGAATATGGGGCAACGGACAAGCCCCCTTGGTAGATATTGATGTACACGGTGCTATAGCGCTGCAGAACAAATACCCGGACAATTCGCTGAGCCTGTTTATACAAGCACCGTCGATGGAAGAATTACGCCACAGGCTGGAAAAACGCGGGACTGAAACTCCTGATAGCCTTGAAGAACGCCTGAAAAAAGCAGAACTGGAAATAGCGTACGCCCCACAGTTTGACGCGGTAATCATCAACGATGACCTGGACAAGGCCACACAGGAACTGGTAGACACTATTGACGATTTCCTTTCAGAAGACTAAGGCATTATACGTTATCGCTTTATTCCGTATCTTTATTTGCATATATGGACGATCCGAATCTTATACTTTACATATTGGGTTGTATCCTGCTTATCGGCTTCTTCGCAGGTACCGAGATAGCATTTATCTCAGTTAATAAGCTGAACATAGAATTAAAGAAAAAACAAGGCTCTCTGCCGGGCAAAATACTGTCCAGGTTTATGGAGAAGCCCTCTGAATTTATAGGCACCAGCCTGGTGGGTGTGAACGTGATGCTGGTAATTTATGGCCTGCTAATGACAGAACTAACGGACCCCATCCTGGACGCTCTGCCCGCCCCACTCAACTCAGAATACGCCCACCTGTTGTTTGATACACTTATAGCCACGATAGTGATATTATTCCTGGCTGAATTTTTGCCCAAGGCCATCTTCCGCAGTAAGGCGGAACAGTTGCTGGCATTTTTTGCCATACCCATGCAACTGCTTTATTACGTGCTCTACCCCATTGCCAAAATATTCGTAGAAATATCTGAGTTTATACTGAAATACCTGTTCAATGTACGGATGAAAGAAAAGAAACAGGTATTCAACCGAGTAGACCTGGAAGTATTTGTAAAGCAAACCATGCACGGGCACGAAAGTGACAGTAATGAACTGAACACAGAGCTTTTTGAAAACGCACTGTACCTGGTAAATGTAAAAATACGCAAGTGCATGGTGCCGCGAAACGAGGTAGAAGCACTGGATGCGGACACATCTATTCCAGAAGTAAAAGCCAAGTTCATTGACACTAAGCTGTCTAAAATCATCGTGTACAAAGACAGTATTGATAACATTATCGGTTATATACACCACCTGGACCTTAACCGCGNNCCATAACCGCCGTACCGGAAACCATGAGTGCGGTAGACCTGATGAACCGTTTTACCAAAGACAGGAAAAGTATTGCATGGGTAATAGATGAATTTGGCGGAACGGCGGGTATAGTAACTATGGAGGACGTACTGGAGGAAATATTCGGTGATATCAATGACGAATTTGACACGCCCGACCATGTAGAGAAACAGATAGCAGAAAATGAATTCATCTTCTCGGGCAGGCTGGAGCTGGATTACCTGAACGAAAAATATGATTTTAACCTGCCTACCNNATCGGAAACGCTGTCGGGCTATATCATTGCTTACCATGAAACTATACCTAAACTGAAGGAGCGTATTGTGATAGAAGATTTTGAATTTGATATACTACTCGTATCTGACACACGGATAGAGACGGTAAAAATGAAATTATTAAAGTAACTTACTGACAATAAAAGATTGAGATTATGGCTATTCAACGTCCTTTCAACCTGAATAAATGGATAGATGAGAACAGGCACCTGCTGAAGCCACCCGTGGGCAACCAATGCGTGTATAAAGACGCCGGTGACTTCATAGTAATGGTGGTAGGTGGCCCCAACAGCCGTAAAGACTTTCACTTTAACGAAAGTGAAGAACTGTTTTACCAGTTGCAGGGAGATATAGTGGTACCGATAGTAGAAGACGGCAAACCCGTAGATATAGAGATAAAGGCGGGCGATATGTTCCTGCTGCCGGGCAAAGTACCCCACTCCCCCCAGCGTACCGAAGGTTCGGTAGGCCTGGTGATAGAAAAAAAGCGGGAAAACCAGGAAATAGATGGATTCCTGTGGTTTTGCGAAAACTGCGGAGAGAAGTTATACGAGGAATATTTTGAGCTGACAGATATAGTTAAGCAGTTGCCTCCGGTTATGGAGCGTTTCTATTCAGATGTAGAAAAACGCACCTGTAAAAGCTGTGGCAGCGTAATGGAGCCACCAACGCCCAAAAAATCATGATTAATTGAGGCTTGAAGCATAGAGAAATCAGGTCAAACCATTAGATTTGCACACGTAAAATAATAATTAAGCATGTCACACGATTCACACGCAGCGCATCATACTGAAGNNCTCCGGCCCATAACGATGGCCATGGTGAAGGACATGGAGATGCTGAACATCACGAAGAGGCAGGACACGCACACTAAGCTGCCATAATATTATCCATTCATGCAAAGCACCGATGTAATAGCAATTACAGGCGCGGCTGGCTTTATAGGCAGTTATCTTACCGGTTTGCTCAACAGGGCGGGTTATGAACAGTTGATTTTAGTTGATGATTTTTCATCGGCTGAAAAGCTGAAAAACCTGGAAGGGAAAAAGTACCTGCAACAAATCCACCGGGATGATTTTCCCGCATGGCTAAAAGAACATCCCGGGCCTGTCCAATACATATTTCACTTGGGGGCAAGGACAGACACTACCGAGATGGACTACTCCATCCACAAAAAGCTGAACCTCGACTACTCGAAGCTGATATGGGATATATGCGTTGCACAGCATATACCATTAGTATACGCATCATCGGCAGCTACCTATGGCAGTGGTGAGCATGGATATACAGACAGCCATGAGATAGTAAAAGAACTGCAGCCGCTGAACCCCTACGGCCGTTCTAAAAATGAATTTGACATATGGGTATTAGAGCAGCCTGCCACTCCTCCATTCTGGGCAGGTGTGAAGTTCTTCAACGTATACGGCCCCAACGAATATCATAAGGGCAGGATGGCATCGGTTATTNNGGACTTTATATACGTAAAAGACGTCGTTAATATTTGCCTGTGGCTGATGCAACAACAGCCTGTAAGCGGGCTATATAACGCAGGCACAGGCAAGGCACGAACATTTAACGACCTGGTGACAGCCATTTTTCATACACTGGGCAAGCCGGTTGATATTGAATACGTAGACACACCTATTGACATCCGCGATAAATACCAGTACTATACCGAAGCCGACATGACCAAACTGCTGCATGCGGGATATGAACAACCCATGTCTTCATTGGAAGAAGGAGTTGATGATTATGTTTCCAGGTACCTGGAAACAGGCAAATACTATTAAAAAAACAGCCGCGCTATGCACGGCTGCCTGTGTATATCAAGGGTTAAGAGTTTATCTGAGCAGTGTTACATTCCCTGTATAATTTTCCGTAGTACCGTTTACGAAAGTGACCTGTATGGAGTAAACATATACGCCTACCGGTTGCAATTCGCCATTGTAACGTCCATCCCATCCACGTCCGTCAGTGGCACCTGATTCAAATATCTTTTCACCCCATCGGTTGTAGATATTCATATTAAATTGTGACAAACTACGTGATAACAACTGCCTTGGCAGGAAATAATCACCATTACCATCTCCGTTTGGTGTAAACGCATTGGGAATGTTGATATAGCAATCTTTTTTTACCTCTACACTATCGGTAGCAATACAACCATTTAAATCAGCCTCAACTGAATAAATGCCCGGGTACCTGACATATATACCTGCTGCACCTGTTTTATCAGGGGTGTTCCATGTATATTTCACATTAGGGTTATTGCCAATGCCATAGATATTGGATAAATAAACCGGTGCTGCATCCGGGCAAATGGTTTTATCATCTCCCAGGTATACATCAGGTATAGGCTTCACAGTATAAACCCCGGTATAACTCACATCCGGACAAATCCTGTAATCAACATCAAACCTGACATTGTATGTGCCGGGTGCTCGATAAGAATGGAATACCCTGTTATTTTCAGCTATTATTACACCATCGTCAAAATTCCAGCTGGCAGTAATAAATGCTTCTTCAAGATAGTCTACATTAAAAATTATCTCTTCACCTACGCACACTTCATTCTTGTCTGCAATAACTACTACATGCCCCATGGAATCAACAATTACCGGAATCTTAAAGGAATCAGAACAACCCAGAAAATCGGTCATAATAAAAGTGGTATTGTATATACCTGAACGCTCGTAAGTATGTTTTGTGTCTATTACGTTATCAGTAGCCCCATCACCAAACCTCCATTGCATTTGTGGTATTGTACCCGGTTTTACATATGAATTATCAGAAGCCTTGAAATTGATAGTTTCGCCCTGGCAGATGCTGTCGTCATCTACCACAAATTCAGCTTTGACAGGATGGTTGATATATACGTTCTTTTCCAGGGTGTCTTTACATTTTCCATTGTCCACTATCAATACTACTTTATACGTTCTATCCGTATAATCAGGTACAGGCACTTTATAGAAATGGGTATGGACACCGTCAGTGGTGTTAAGAGACGGGGTACCATCGCCATAAGACCAGTTAGATATAATGGGCAGGTTATTGTCACTTGTTGAACTATTAGTAAAAACTACTTCGTCCTCTAAACAAGCTTCGGTAATATCAAACGTAAAATCAGGATATACGTCAGGGTTGACATCAAAAACAAATGTCTCTGTATCCGACTTACATCCATTGGGTGTTTCCGCATAGATAAAATAAATGCCGGCGTCAGATTTTTTTACCTCATTTATTGGATAAATATACCCCTGTGGGTCAAACACATCATTTTTACCATTGCCGAATATATGGGCTGTACCACCAACCGGTACGTTGATTGTTGGCAATGATATCGTATCATTTTCGCCGGGACATACCGGCCCTGACTGAACAATACTACCTACAACGGGTGTGGGCGTAACGGTAACTGTTACAGCAGCCTGGTAGACACAAGGCCCGATGGTTGCTGTTACATTATATGTAGCTGANNTAGGATCGCGGACGTTAGGCGACGGAGACCAGGTGGGTGTGGCAGCAGAGGTCCAGGTATATACTGCACCGGGAATATCGGTAGCTGAAAGTTGTATGTCTTTGCCGGAACATGCAGGATCATCTGCTACGGCCTGAAAGTTCAGATTACATGGTTGAGATAAAGCAGGTGTTACTATTGCCAGTAAAGAAAATGCATAAAATAGTTTTCGTATCATTCGGAACGTGTTTATATCAATGATTGACATAGACACTATACAATGAGTTGGGTTAACCGTTAAGAATAATTAACAACATTTTCTATCTGTTTATATTCATTTGAGATTTATACACTATTAGGAATATTGTGTAAAATTTTATGTATCAAACAGCAACTAAAACNNAAGGCAGCCGATCGGCTGCCTTTTTATTATAAGAAAATCGAAGTCTTATCTTAATAACGTAACGTTACCCTGGTAGCGTTCAGTAATACCGTTGGCAAAAGTTACATTGATCATATAAATGTACACACCAACCGGCTGATCATCACCACCTAACTTACCATCCCAACCACGTCCATTAATTGACATTGTTTCGAACACTTCGTGACCCCAACGGTTGTAAATGTGCATCTCGAATTTGGAAATGTTACGAGATAATAACTGCCTTGGCAGGAAGTAATCGCCGTTGCCATCACCATTAGGTGTAAACACGTTAGGTATATTGATATAACAATTCTTATCAATCACGATTGTATCAGACGCAGTACAACCATCTAAATCGGCGGTAACAGAATATGAGCCGTGATGACGAATATAAATACCCGATGTCACATCTTTAGTAGGCGTATGCCAGCTATAAGTAGTGTTAGGAGGATTGATTGTGTTGTACCTGTCTTCAATAAATACAGGCTCGCCGTTGAGGCAAATAGAAGTATCCTCACCCAGGTAAACATTAGGNNATATGATGTATCAGGACAAATACGATACTTGATATCAAACTTAACATCGTAGGTACCCGGAGCAACGTAAGAATGGTAAACCAGGGTATCATCAGGTATGATAACACCATCGCCAAAATCCCATTCAGCAGAAGTATAACCATATACTGAATACTTGCCTTTGAACACAATCTCTTCGCCGACACATACTGATTCCCTGTCTGTTTCAAAGAAAACAAAACCGTTAGAATCCACTACAATAGGCAAAGTAAATGAATCTGCACAACCCAAATAATCGGTAACAACAAACTTAGGATTGTATAAACCTGCGTTAAAGTATGTATGTGTCGTGTTGAAAATAGTATCAGTACCCCCATCGCCATAAGTCCATTTCATTAAAGGTGTAGTACCGGGCTTAACATAAGAGCTGTCTTCAGCTGTAAATGTTATTGTTTCGCCCTGGCAGATACTATCATCACTAATCTGGAATTCAGCTTTAACAGGGTGGTTGATAACAACAGGAACATCAACTGTGTCTTTACATTTAGTATTATCTGCAATCAGGCGAACGTCATATTGCCTTGCACCCCAGTTGGGCTTAGGTACCAGGTAGTAGTGAGTAGGAGCTGTATCCGTCAATGAAGGAGTGCCATCATCGAAATTCCATATTGAAGTGATGGGCAGGAATCCATCGGAGGTAGATGTATTGTTGAACTTGACTGTATCAAATTCGCAACCTTCTTTTACATCTGCTGTAAATGAAGCATAAACATCCTCATTAATCTTCATAATAAAGGAAGCGGTGTCGGAAACACAACCCTGAATATCGCGAGCAAAAATATTGTAGAAGATATTAGCCTGAGAAGGCTGGATGTTATTAAACACCAGTATATATCCCTGACTGGGGTCAAAAGTTTGTGTACCTAATGAACTGATGGCTATAACATCTCCACCAATAGGCAGGTTTACCTGTGGTACAAAAATAGTATCATCATCGCCGGGGCAAACAGGGCCGGCCTGTACAACGGGTCCTAATGTTGGCGATTGCGTAACAATAACGTTCACAGAATCCTTGTAAACACAAATACCACGTGTAGCTGTAACAATATACCAACCAAACTGGCCCAGAGTAATGCCGTTTATTACAGGGTTGGGTACTGTAGCTGAAGGCTGCAGGTTAGGTGTACCTGCTCCGACACTCCACGTCCACTGATATGTACTGTTAGGGAATACAGTAGAAGTCAGCTGAATATTCCTGCCGGAACAAACAGGAGAATCAACTGTTGCTGTAAAGCCCAATTGGCAAGAGTCATCCCTCAGATAAGCGTTGTAATACACGTCGCTGGCAATGTTGTTATCAGCATGCCTGATATGCCTTACACGCACGCCATAAATAAGACCAGGTGTAAGAGATATATCAACCTGGGTACCCTGGCCGGGGCCTGTAGCGCCGCCGGTAGTACTCAACAAACCACTTGGGGTAATCATATTCAGGGATGTCATGGTACAAGTCCCTGCAAATGCGGTGAGATTACCCCCTGTAAGATTGTATTGTGTATAAGGTGTTGCACCCGGACCATTCTTTATATCAATTTGTAAGGTATCATCATTATGGATCCTGGTCATTTCGAAACGTACGTCAGTAACGGGTGTGCCAAAATCATACTGATAGCCATCTGCTTGTGTTTTACCAATCTGGTATGGCCCTGTACCACAATAGTTACCTGTATTGGGGCTATTAATGGGTGTAACCGTTACGTTAATACCGCCCACAACATTCATTCCGGACAAATGGGAAATCTGGAAATACTGGGCTTTTGAAGTAAAAAAACCAACCGAGAGCATTAATGTCAGAAAGAGATATACCTTCCTCATTTATTTAGCTTTATTTGTTCTATAATATACTGATACAACGAGTCAGCCCGCAAAGCGGTATGAGCCTCTAATATAGGACGAAAAATTAACAATATTAGTTGGGTATTGCAAATATTTTATTCAATAACTGGTTGATTTTCGCCAAATAAAGCAATTTTGCATACCATAGCATTTAACAGGTATAAATTATTAACTATTAGTAAATAGCGATGAAATTTTTGATAGCGGGACTGGGTAATATAGGAGCCGAATATGACGGCACCAGGCACAACATAGGTTTTGACGTGGCAGATGTACTGGTGATGAAAAATGACAAGGTATTTAAGCAGGACAGACTGGCATATGTGGCAGACTATAAATGGAAAGGCAAG
>DINJ01000153.1:0-8821 GCA_002423665.1 Bacteroidetes bacterium UBA5543
ACAGCGGCGACCTGAACCCCGATGCCCACCCCGACCATAAAGGCGCCTGGCCTGCCGACCTGTATTACGGCGACCTGGATGGCACCTGGGCTGATGGCAGCATCAATAACAGCTCATCAGGCAACCCACTGAACCACAACACACCCGGCGATGGCAAATTTGACAACAGCTACATCCCTAGCGATATAGACCTGCAGGTAGGCCGTGTTGATTTTTATGATATGCCTGCTTTCAGCAAAACAGAAGAACAGTTGATGAAAAGTTACCTGAATAAAGCACACCAATACAAAACAGGTGCATTGGCCGTTAATAAGCGGGCTTTGGTAGACGACAACTTTGGAACTATGCAGGAGGGTTTTGCTGGCAACGGCTGGCGCAACTTCGCACCGTTGGTAGGCATCAACAATGTGGAAGAAAAAGATTTGATCAGCACGCTGAACACTTCGTTTTATCAATGGGCTTATGGCTGCGGTGGTGGTTCCTATACCAGTTGCAGCGGTGTGGGCACTACGGCCAATATCGCCGCTAACGATATGAATGCCATTTTCACTCCTGTATTCGGCAGCTACTTCGGCGACTGGAATTATAAAAACAATTTTCTGCGTGCGCCGCTTTGTGCAGATGTACCATCGCTGGCCAGTTTCTGGGCAGGCAGGCCCAACTGGTTCCTGCACCATATGGCATTAGGCGAAAACATTGGTTACTCCACCCGCCTGTCGCAAAACAACAATGGTACTTTCTACGCAACACCCATACCTTCATTGGCCAGAACAGTAACTACAGCCCTGATGGGCGACCCCAGCCTGCGTACCGAATATGTAAAGCCGGTACCATCCATCACACTGGGAGGAGACAGCACAAAAGGTGCCGTAGTATCATGGACAGCCAGCCCCGAAGCAGGACTGGCAGGTTACTATGTGTACCGCTCCACATCCGAGTTTGGCGAGTATAAGCAACGTTCGGGCAGAGTTACAGGCACCAGCTATACCGATTCATTCGGTGCACCGGGCACATACTGGTATATGGTGCGCGCTACCAAGCTGCAAACCACACCTTCCGGCACCTATTACAATATGAGCCTCGGCACATCCGCTTCAGGCACTTTCCAATATCCTTTCTTCGATGTGGGGGTACCTGCTATAACTTCCGTTGCTGAAGTGCAACTGTACCCGAACCCCGCTAAAGAATCAGTGCAACTGGTTATTACAGGGGCTGAAAATACATCGGCTGCCATTACTATTGCAGATATGCAGGGCAAAGCGGTGTACACCACCACTATGCAGCTGGGTATAGGTAAGAATATACACCAGATAGACATCAGCACAATATCTGCCGGCATGTATATGGTACAGGTGCAGGCGGGCAACAGCCGCAAGACCTTAAAACTCGTCCGTACATATTAAAAAGCGGGTATTAACAGGTAATTTGATTTTTTATTACATTTGAGAACTGTTCAAAACATCAGCTAAACGCATTACAACAGATATGAAAAAAATAGTATTACTCTTCGGCCTGGGCATTATTATCAGCAGCGTATTCCCCTCATGCAAAAAGTCATACAATTGCGAATGTGTGAATACTAAAGGTGAAAAATCCAGCCGTAATATATTAGCTACAAACAGGCCCGAAGCCCAGAAAAATTGTGCCGAATATGGCTTACTTGGCCATTGCGAAATAAAATAACATAACTTTCAAAAACCCCGCTAAATGCGGGGTTTTTTAGCTTTATATTCCTGCGTAATTTGTTACCCTATGAGACTATTGATTGTATCAGCATTTATCCTCTCCCATTTATGTTGCTCCGCACAGGATACTATAAAGGTCTATTTCGACCTGGGTGTACCATCACTCAACACCGAAGCCATGCGGCAGCTCGACTCGCTGGCGTATTACGACATCTTAATCCCCAACAAAAACTATGGCATCATAGGCTATGCTGACTACTTGGGGAGTGAAGAGTCAAATGTAGCACTCTCGCAAAACAGGGCGAATTCTGTACAGCAATACCTGCAGGGGCTGGGCATCAAACCTCAAAACATTGAAACAGTAACCGGAAAAGGAGAAATAAACCGTGATATAGCTGCTAATGATGGCTACCCGGAGGACAGGCGGGTGGATATCGTATTGGGTGGGTTTAAGAAGATAATAGTGAAGAAGGACAGCACAAGGTACATCTGCTCGTGCGGCAAAGAAGATTGCAAAAAGGGCCCTTTTGTAAAAGTGCCCATAAAGGCACCCGTTATTCATAAAGAAGTTGTAGCAGAGCAGCCAAAAAAACAAATAGACATCGCATCTCTTAAAAAAGATGAAACCATCCGCCTTGATAACATTTTCTTCCTGCCTGGTAGCCACCGCACAAGGCAAGATTCTGAAGAGGCTTTATTTCACCTGTACATAGTAATGAAAGACCACCCTGGCCTGAAGATTAGGTTGGAAGGCCATATCTGCTGCCTGAAAAACACAACGCACGATGGCTATGACTATGACACTCAGGAATACCGCCTGTCAGAGAACAGAGCAAAAGCTGTATATGATTACCTTGTGAGCAAAGGTATAGATGAGGACCGCATGGAGTATAAAGGCTTCGGCCTGTCTAAGCCCCTTGCCTGGCCGGAGCGCTCTTTTGCTGATGAGAACATGAACCGCCGCGTAGAGGTACGCATACTGGAGAAGTAAACTCTACCCCGCCCCCGTTGATATCTCCGACGGTGCATAGCCAAATTGCGCCTTAAACGACCTGCTGAAATAAGACAGGTTATTAAAGCCCGTTTTGTATGCTATTTCCGAAATATTGNNGTACTGCTTATCCTGCATCATCTTATAGGCTTCGTGCAGGCGTATTGAGCGTATGAACTCAACGGGTGTCATACCTGTGGCTGTTTTTATCTCTTTCTGCAGCCTGTTTCTGCCCATGCCCAATGCGGCACCCAATGTATTCACATTCAGCCCGTCATCATCTATATTGGCCAGTATATGCTCTATACATTGTTTCACAACCGGGTTATCCTGTGTTGCACCATCTGTGTCAGCAGGGGCAACATTCGCTGATGTCACAACGGCATCGGGCATGTATTTTACATAAAACTTGTCCCTGAGTTTCTTCCTTTGCTTCAGCACATTTTCCACTACAGCCAGTAGCTCATCCATTTTAAATGGCTTGGGTATATAGTTGTCTGCCCCAGCCTGGTACAGGTCTATCCGGTTGTCCACCTGGTTTTTAGCAGTCAGCACTACTATGGGTATATGCCCTATGCTATCCGACTCTTTCACCNNTATCACGCTCTTTAGCAGTTAATTCCTTTGCTGTGACCACAACAATCGGAATATGCTTAAGCTTTTCGGATGATCGCATATATTCAATCACCTGGAAGCCATCTACATCTGGCATCATCAGGTCGGTAATAACTATATCAGGCATATGCTTCTCTACCAACCGCAGCGCTTCCTTGCCGTTATAAGCTCTCAGGCAGCGGTAACCGCTTTGCTGCAGGCTCTGCGCTATAAATTCATTCAGTTCTATATGATCTTCTGCCACTACTACCAGGGGCTGCTTATCATCCACGTTTATATCATCCTCCTGCTCCGTGCCAGCAATATGTTCCACTACCAGCCCCGGCAACACAAGCGTAAATACAGCCCCCCTTCCCAGTGCTGAATCAACAGTTACCGAGCCTTTGAGCTGTAATAAATACTCTTTCACCAATGACAACCCTATACCCGTTCCCTTATGGTTATTGATATCTATCTTATAAAACCTTTCAAATATTTTCCTGTGCTCGTCAGCGTGAATGCCCGCCCCGTCATCTGCTATGCTGATGCTGATGTTGTTGTCCTTAAGGCGTTTAGCAGTCAGAATGATTTGCCCTTTTGCATATTTAAAAGCATTCTGCAACAGGTTGTGTATACACTGTGATAATTTGAAACTATCGGTTGTCAGCAACAATCCTGTTTCTCCTCTTATAATAAAATCAATAGAACTTTCCTCGGCCAGCGGTGTGTATTGTGTTTTCATATCAGCCAGCATCCTATCAAGGTCTACGGTCTCTACATTCACTTTCTCTACCCCCTGTTCTATCTTATTCAGTTGCAGCAGTTGTTCAACCATCGCCATCAGGTGGTCGGTATTTTTAATAATATACCTCGCCTGTTTTTTTATAAACTCATCCCCTGATGTCTGATACATCTGGTTCGCCGGGCCTAGTATAAGCGACAACGGCGTTTTCAGGTCGTGCGATATATGAGTAATGAATTTATTTTTCAATTGTTCCAGTTCTCGCATTTTAGCCACCTCCAGCCTGTTCTTCTCCGCTTCCAGTATCTGCCTGCGCACCTCGTGCTGCGCCGCCTTGATACTGCAAAACGCCGCTANNCTTTACTCGTATCTTTTACCAGTATCGGTTTCTTTTCTGCAAACACTTTGCCCACAATACCTTCTCCCGGTTTTATTTCTATTGGGTTCACGATACCACTGCGCTCGCCGCCTTTCTGTCCATAAGCGGCTACCTGTAGCAGCCTGTTTTTGTCTTTATCGTACAGGTATATGATGAAATCTTCAAGCCCCAACAGCGGAATACACTCACGTGTTACATCCCACATGGCCTGCTCTATAGGTTTGTCCACCATCAGTATTTTAGACAGGCTGGTACTCAGTTCAGCAATCTTGTCAAAATACCGTTCAAAATAATCCATCCTGTGTTTGCCATACTTAAAGTCGGTTATCAGCAGGTATATATTGCATGCAACTGTAAACATACCTACCGCCATCAGTGGAATATTATTGGGTGCGTATGGCAATGGTATATCCAGTGTAAGGAAAGTGAGTATGGTGATCATGATAGTAACGCACAGCACCGCATACATAAACTGTGCGAAGTTGATATAATACCGCCGCTCGCTGATGAACATGACAATACCCCAACTGGTCACCATTACAAAATCAGCACGATTGGTATTATAGTACAATGCGCCCAGCAGGTGTACCAGCATCCCGATATAAAAAAATACCCAGCACAGCTTTATCTGCAGCTCAGGTTTCCTGTACCACCATATTGAGATTACAGTCAATACTGTCGCCGATACCAGTATGATATCGGCGACAGTTAAGTCTGTTATATTATTTCCGGGCAATACCATCGCCGCTACCTGGAACAGCAGCATCGCACCCATCCACTCCTTCATCCTTTGAGGAGTACCGCCCGGGTTGATTGATTTTTTTAAATACCCTATTACTGCATTCGCCACAGGCTACCTGTTTAATATTAATTTCCTGTTCTCCGTCCCGCCTTCAAAACTCATACTAATATAATATAAACCATTGGGTATATGCGCAGGCACTGTATAGCTATCCTGTGCTTTGTTCCACATAACCACCAGCCTGCCCGACAAGTCGTACATATGCACCACTTTCACATCATAGTCGCCATCTGCCTTTATGTTGAATATACCTGTTGACGGATTAGGGTAAACATTTATGCTATAAGAAGCACCAGCTATATTTTTTACAGAATTAACCGGTGGTGGTTCATTTTTCAGCTTTGTTACAAAAGTCCCAACTTTATTTGCAGAGTCGTAATAAGCACCAAACAACACTAGTTGTCCATCTGACATTACATCAATTTGATTAAACGCAAACATGCTGGCACTATCAGGTAATGGTGCTACGTGATAACCGACACCATTGTAGCTTGTACTGATATTACCATTTGACTCATATACGGCTGTAAAACCAAATGGATAACCACCTGGAGGATTTTTAGCACCGGCAACAAAAATTCTTCCGTCATCTAGTACATATACATCACTTATTTTATTATCTGTTTGTGTGCCTATGCTTAATGAAACCTTACCATTACCACTTCCGAATGTAGTATTCAATTTTCCATCACTATCTATTTTGAGCATCAGCGCAACATCAAACGAATTAACCTCATGGTAGCCGCCCCAAAAAATGCTATTATCAGGAGCTATATTAATACATGACAGCCTTGTATTACCTGCTTCGGTATGCAGATAGTACCCATTGTTACCAAATGCTGCATCAATTTTGCCGATAGGTGTTATTTTACACATATACATCTTGGTAACAAATGCAGCCGTTTGCGTGCGGCCAACTGCTATAATACTGCCATCTTTAGCTATTTCAAAATCGTACAGCGTTTCCCTATCGCCATTATTAGGATCTATTGTAACAAAACCCATATTACCAAAAGTCTGATCTAAGGTTCCATCCAAATTCATTCTGATAATATACGCATCAGTAAATTTACCGTTGACGGTGCTATGTGTTCCAATATATACTTTATTGTTTTTCACAATCATTTTCACTACACCATCATTACCCATCATATTAAAGTGACTCATACCGTTATTGCTGAAAGTTGGGTCTATAGTGCCATCTTCATTATGACGTGATAAAAAAATGTCCATGTCGTTTAAACCCGTCATAGAACCACACACCAATAGCTTACCATCCTGTAACTGGTGTATACTTACACCTCTGTCATCAGCACCCAATAGCGGATCCAAAATAATCTGGCTGTTCGTACCGAAAGAAGTTACATTCTGGCCTTTGGGATCTTTTTTTATGATGAGAAGATTCTCATCAGCACCATCTGTATATCCAGCAATGAATATTGTATCATTCTTTGCAATGTGCATGCTCTCGTATTCATTATCTGATACGGATGCAATATGTAGCGCATAACCATTCTTTCCGAAGGAGGAGTCTATACCAAACGGTTTTTGTGCAAATCCGGCAATACCGGCTAACAGTACAATTGCCGTGAGCGTAATTAGTTTTTTCATAGAATAATATTTTTAAATATTTTGATGAATAATTGTTACAGTAGAATAAGCTTATCGTTGCAGAACAATCTTTTCAACATACATCTTATCAGTTCCGCTAAGTACCAGGTAATACAGTCCGGCGGGAACATGAGTCGGAAACTGGTATGTCATACCTGCACCTAACTCTGTTTCATCCATTAAGATGCCTGCAGAATTCACCACCTTTATTTTGTTCAGTTCGATATCGCTCTTAAACCTTACAAGTCCGTTTGAAGGATTGGGGTACACGTCAACCTGGTTGCTGCCTGCAATCACATTGTTGATACTAACTGTAGGCGGTACGTATTTTTTCACCTTTGTCAATATTATCTGGTCTGTACCCTTGTTATCATCTATCACCTCACCTACATAAACAATGCTGCCATCACTATTAACGCATACATCGTTGAAGGTATGTGTATTGTACCCTGCAGGCGCCGAATAATATGCATAGCCATTACCAAAATAGTTGGTATTCAGCAGCCCGTTACTTTTATACACAACAGTCAGTCCATAATTCATGTTATTCTCATCCGTATACCTGCCCAGCAAATGTATCACGGTATCATTGACATACTTGATATTGTAGAAACGCTCGTCTTCTGTTTTGGTGGTCGCGTTAAAAAATGCCTTGCCGTTGCCACTGGCAAAACTATTATCCAATTGCCCGGCTGATGTCAGCTTGATGATAAGACCGGCAAAATCTCCTGTTTTCTCAAATCCACCCAGGTATATACTACCGTTGGGTGCCAGTTCAAGACGGCTCAGGCTTACCGGGTTATTGGTATTGTACAGGTAAGTACCGTTGGTGCCAAAACTGTTCATGATATACCCTTCAGAATCTACTTTTTGAACAAACTGGTGGGTCTTCACACCGTCGTTGGTGGTACCCAGCACCAGTATTTCTTTATTCGGCGTAATTTCAAAGTCCCTGAACACCTCTTTGTCATTGCTATTAATATTAAGAATCTCAAAACCAAACATGCCGAAATCACTGTAAAAACCTCCATTATCTTCTAATGCTGTCAGGTAAATAAAAGAGGAGTTGTTAATAGTGCTGCTGCACGCTACATATATCACATTATCATACCATTTCACTTTATAGGCAGCGTTGTTATTGCCCACATAATTGTACTTCAGCCAGCCGCTTTGATTAAATGTTGAGTCCAGGGTACCATCAGGCTTCAGGCGCATCACGAGGCATTGGGTGTACGTCTGTCCCTGTGTCCTGCCACACAGCAATATCTTGCCATCAGGCTGCACATCCATACTATATACCTGGTCGTTGGCACCTATCTGCGGTTCATAAATTACTTTTCCTGAGCCGAAGAAACTACTATCTGGTTTCCCGTTTTTATCCACTTTCAATACAAAAATGTCGTCATTAGCGCCATCGGTAGTACCGGCAATCAACGTGCCGTTATTTGTGCTCACCATAGCGTTGCCTACCACATTATTGACAGTAGCAGAGGGTGAAAATATAGCCACCCCGTTATTGCCGAACGTGGAATCTACCACATCCGGAAACTGGCCATAAGCAGTAATGGCCCACATTCCTCCAATAAGTAACAGTATCTTTTTCNNAGCCCGGTGGCTTTTCACATACAGCCTCATTGTTAGCATTATTTGCACAGCGGTGCATTTTGTGCAAGAAAAGTGCAGAATGTGTTAAGTGGGACTGCTTGAAGGCCTGCTATATTGGTACTCGTTTATAAACGAGTACATACAGGAATGGTGTTTGCAACGCCAACACTATACCCTACCGGAATAACGTTTGCTACCTCCGCTTAACTATACTGTTTTTACCACTAAAGAACATCAATAGCTAAATACGGCACTAAATCACCTGTATATATCGTCTGTAGAAAAATCTTTCTTCTTCTTAAAATATTCTGTGTGGTCCTCCTGGTCATAGAAGTCCCAAACTGCAGTGTAAGGGTCAGCGAATTCAATACGGGGCATGGCAACTAATAAATTAGCGTCAACATGGCACCTG
>DINJ01000153.1:8832-10283 GCA_002423665.1 Bacteroidetes bacterium UBA5543
AATATTTTGCCTTGCTCTATATTGAAGTTAATTTTTTTACCCTTATCTGTCCATATTTTCACCTCGCCTGGTGTGGTCAGTTTCATTGTATGCCTCAGCCCGTTAAGGGCGGTATAAATGTGCTTATTGTCAAGATATATGTCCACAGGCCAATCTGCTTCGGTGGGTAGCTTCATAATAAATTCCCTATAAATACATAACAAAGCATATGAGGCTGTGTCTGGTAACATACTTGCAAAAATCGAGTCAGCAACTGCCTCTACCGGCTTCCTGTATATAGATAGGTCCGCTGAATAGTAAACATCTGCAGATAAACGGTAACAAGTACTCCACCTATCCGGGCGCTTCATTTTCGTTATCTTAATGATGTTTCCGCCCAACCGTGATGCTTCTTCTTTTGCTATTCTTNNGCCCAATGGTGTTAGCCCTGCAGGCGGTTGCATCTCCTCTCTCAATACCAACCATGAACTATCAGGGATATATTGTGAGAAAACAGGCAGAGTAAACAGAATACAAAACACTATAGTAATAGAGAATACTTTCATAATGCTGCAAGTTAAAATATAAATTGATTTCGGCTGTGTCAATAGAAGCTTACGCATGATCCTCGTTTATAAACCAGTACCCAACGGATTGGCGTTTGCAACGCCAACACTTTACACCATCTGGCGCAAGTGGAAAACCAAACCGGCAAGTCTTTTTGACTTAGAAACAATGTCAGGCAGTACTCAATTTAAATTTTATAAAATCATAGATTTTACGTATATTTGCTACATAAAATATTCGCCGTTCCTGCGTATACATTATGCGGTGATATACCATTCAAGGGTTACTCTATAATAGTCCCGCCGGAAACACATTAAACCACAATCAATATGGATACATCAACAAGCAACCATACAGCATTTAACTATAGGAATCCGGGCGACCATTATCATCCCCGTACGATTCAAAAATTTTATTCCTTTTTCCAGGCAATCCCGTGCGTACGGGAGAACAATTTCAATTATGCGCTGATAATCAATGTCTTAAATNNCTCATGACTTACGACTCACAACTCACGACTTAGTTTAACTTTCACCATTATTATTAATATATTCGTCCGTCAAAAAAAATAAAACCTCATAGTATATATGTTATCGGATATTGAAATCTCAAGGGCGGCAAAACTGAAGCCCATTACAGAAATCGCTGAACAACTGGGTATTAAAGGGGATGACATCATCCCCTACGGACGTACAAAAGCCAAAGTACCCCTGAACTACCTGAACGAGGAAAATATTAAAAAAAGTAACCTGATACTGGTAACAGCCATAACGCCAAATAAGGCGGGTGTAGGTAAAACCGTTACCAGCGTGGCTACATCGCTGGGCCTGAATTATATCGGCAAAAAAGCAGCCGTAGCCCTGCGCGAGCCCAGCCTGGGCACCTGCTTCGGCATGAAGGGCGGG
>DINJ01000020.1 GCA_002423665.1 Bacteroidetes bacterium UBA5543
AATATACTTTAAGGGTTCCCACATCGGGAGAGGCCTCTTACAGGTGCAAGGACTATGCTGACACAGCCAACGCCTACGGGAAAAATATAGAGTGTAATATCGATTGACATATGTATTTGCTTTTTATGACAAATACATGGCAGGAAGTGTATAAAAATAAAGGAGAGTTTTATAATTTTGTTAACTTAGCCAACATTACGGCTAATGCATAAACGTTCTGACAAATGAAGAAATTTTTAATACTGGCAGCTACTACTGTAATATTTGCATCTTGTACTAAGGAATATGTATGTGAATGCAACGATTCTACATCTACCGAAAAGAGTGAGATGACTTATTGGACCAACCAAAAGTCGCACGCCAGGCGTTTGTGTGAAGACTGGGCTACAAGGCAACGTAGTGTATTCCCTGAGAAAGATAAACTTTCATGCACTATAAAATAATTTTGAAACCGGCTAAAAGCCGGTTTTTTTATAGAATATCTACCCTATTCCGGATTGATTTTCACTATTGCTATATTTTAGTCAAATTTTTATATTTGTATTTGCAATCAACTGTACATGAATCAGATAAATGATTCCATAAACTTATTTAGAAATATAGCTGACGCTATATCTGCTAAATACATAGCCCAGCTACAGTTGTTGACCGCCGAACACGGCACCCGCCCTCCGTTTGATGTACTGATGTCATTGCTGAAGCAGATGGAAAAAGAACTGACAGGCAATGGAGTAAAATTCATGGAAAAACATAACACAGGAAATAATAATACCGAGCTAACCAACCAATTGAAGCTGATAATAAGAACCACTATCGAAAACTTTGTACACCAACTATAATCATCAAGATTAAAATAAGGATAAAACCTTGCCCATCATGTTGTCCATAAGATACTCTCCGTCATTTTAAGTATCTTTAAATAACGAAAATTGTAATCGATGGTAAACGTTATACAAAAAAGTATAATAGGTTTTATATTACCCTTACTTATTGTTATTAATACGCCGCGGATATCCGGTGCGCACGAAGGTGAAGCTTTCAGCAATCAGCAAACGCATGGTTTTATACAAAATATCGGGCAGGTAAGAGACCAGCATAATTACCACCGAAACGAAATAGATTTTAAGCTGCCTGCCGGTATGCTCAATATTTTCATCGGAGCAGGTGAGTTGCACTACCAATGGTCGAAACCGGTGGCTCACTTTGAAGATGGCAGCGTACAAAAGTATGAAGGCTACAGGCTGGATGTAACACTTGTGGGAGCAAACACAAAAATAGACCCTCTATCAGAGCAGGAGCAAGCATATTATGAAAGATTCTACACAAATAACCTTAACGGAGAGATAGCCCGCACATATAAAAAAATAGTTTACCCTGAAATTTACCCGCATATAGACTGGGTGCTTTACCTGGCAAATGACGGACTGAAATATGACTTCATAGTACGCCCCGGCGGAAATGTATCGGACATAAAAATAAAATATGAAGGTGCACAAAAGTTAGTGCAGGAACATGGTAACATTACTGCATATACACCTATGGGCAGCATAACAGAAAAAGCACCTTATACCTACTATACACATACGGATATTTCCATACCATCAGCCTATGTACTGGAAGGCAACACCATCAGGTTTGATGTAGGCGAGAACAATGGCAACATAGTAATAGACCCATCGCTGGAGTGGGCGAGCTATATGGGAGGCAGTAGTGAAGACAGGGGTATGTGCGCCTCGTCGGACACTGCAGGAAACGTGTACATGGCAGGCCGTACGGCCAGTGGCTCATCGTCCAACGTATATACTTCCAACGGCCATCAAACCACTTTTGCGGGACAGGAAGATGGCTTTATAACCCGCTATACTGCGGGTGGTGTAAGAATATGGTCTACCTACTACGGCGGTGCAGGTAAGGAAGCAATAAATGCAATAACAGTAGACAAGCAAAACAATATTATTTTCTGCGGATGGACTGATACATCGTACACGGGTATAGCATCATCAGGCTCTCATCAGCCCGCCTATGGCGGTGGTGGTAGCGATTGCTTCCTTGTAAAAATGAATCCATCGGGTCAGCGGCTTTGGGGTACTTATTACGGTGGGACAGGAGATGAGCGGGATGGCAATGATTATCAAACAGGAGTTGTTTGCGATTCATCGCTCAATATTTACCTGGCAGGCATCACCAAGAGTGATACGCTTATTGCCTCCGGCAATGCCTATCAAACAACCAGAGGTGGCGGGTTTGATGGGTTTGTAGCCAAATTCAACACCAGCGGTGTGCGCCAGTGGGCTACGTATTATGGCGGTNNATTATGGCGGTACTGCTGATGATGGTTTTACCATTGTAGGTGCTGACAGTGCAGGTGTGATTTACGCTGCCGGCAACTTCCAGAGTACCTCTATGGGTACCGTCAATACTCATGCTCAAAACAAACCCGGAGGCAGCAGTATTGATGTATTGATTGGCAAGTTCAACCCCGCAAACGGTAACAGAATATGGGCTACGTATTACGGAGGCTCAGGTATAGATGTAGCACGTGGCCTGGTGGTAGGCGACAGCAGCAATGTGTATATCTGCGGCTCTACGGAGAGCTCAACAGGCATAGCAACTTCGGGCACGGCACAACCGGCTATCGGCGGAGGAAGAGATATGTTCCTTGCCAAATTTGACAGCACCGGGGACATGACATGGGGTACTTATTTTGGCGACAACAGCACAGACAATGGCGGCAACGTAGTGCTGGACCACTCAGGCAACCTGAACACTACGGGTAACACTTTTGCTTCCAGCGGACTTGCTACACCCGATGGCTTTAAAACAACAATTGGTGGTAATGTCGATGCTTTCATTGCTATATACAATCCTGCAGGCGACAAAATATGGGCTACTTATTATGGCGGTACCGACAACGACTACGGCTATGGTGTGGCCAGAGGAAAATCAGGCGGGCACATGTATATAGTAGGTAACACGGCAAGTTCTACGGGCATCAGCTACAACGGTGCACAAAATACTTATGGCGGCGGTTCCAATGATGCATTCATCCTGAAGATAACACCCGACACCAGTGTGTCTATAGTAAAAACATCGGTACAGAACACTTATTGCGAGCGCGATTCATTTACCATCAGCTATGTAGTAACAGAACCTTTCAGGCCGGGCAATGTATTTACCGTACAATTATCTAACAGTTCGGGCAGCTTTGCTTCACCGGTAAATATTGGCACAAAAACATCGAGCAGTCCGGGCAATATCGGCATCAAGCTGCCTGCGGGTGCCACAGGCACAGGCTTCCGTATAAGGATAATAGCCACTTTGNNACGACAATGATTTCGACATTAATATTAAACCGCTGCCAACTAGACCGGTGGCTACCAACAATGGCCCGGTATGCAGCAATGATACGTTGAAATTGTTTTCCAGCCTGTCTACTACAGGCTCTACCTACACATGGACCGGGCCCGACGGGTACACCGCGTCTACTCGCAACGCTATACGCACTAATATGACTGCCGCCAACCATACAGGCGACTATATTGTTACCGCCGACCTGAATGGCTGCACAAGAAAAGATACAACTACAGCCACCATTATACAGGCAGCGCCTAAACCAAACCTGACCAGTAACAGCCCATTGTGTAGTGGCGACAACCTGAGCCTTGTTGCCAGCAACCTGACTTTAAACATGGAAATGAAATGGTCGGGGCCAACCGGATTTTCAGATACAGGCAAGATATCCGCCACTCCTATTTCAAAACCCAGGAACAACGTTTCCACATCTGATGCAGGCAACTACATATTTACCATATGGATGAACAACTGCCCCAGCCGCGATACAGTAGCAGTAACTGTTGCCCAGAAACCCAACCCCGTAACCGCAAGCAGCAACAGCCCGGTATGTACGCACGAGACATTGCAGCTTACAGCCAACACTACTACCACAGGTGTAGTATATAACTGGACCGGGCCGGGTAGTTTCATAGCTAACAATCAAAAGAACCCGACAAGGACAAACCTACAAACTTCATACTCCGGTAACTACATTGTAGAAGCGGATATGCTGGGCTGTAAAGTAAAAGATACTGTTGTGGTAACGATTAACCAGTCTCCAGCCAAGCCCGTGGCATCTGCCAATAAAACAGCTATTTGCAGCGATGAAGATTTGATATTGACAGGTACAAATGTAACAGGCCCAACCCGCTTGTGGACGCACGCTGGTAGCAGCTGGAACGGCGGTGCAAACAATAATACCGCCACCAGGTACAATATACAAGTGGCTGATGCCGGTGATTATATCTTTACTGTCAGCAACAACAATGGTTGCCAGCAGCGCGATACCGTAAACATTACAGTTACAAANNCTGCTAATCAAAAGCATTTTGATACCATATTGTCCATACCAAGTGCTGTATATTCAGACTCAGGCTGGTATGTTGTAGAAGTTGTTACAGGGGCCTGCTCCCTGGCAGTAGATTCGGTACACCTGTCTGTGGTAGATACCATTTCGCCGCCACTGATTACACTGCCAGCTTACGCATGCGAAGGAGATACACTGAAGCTTAATATCACCCACCCACATCTTGACAGTTTCTACCTGACATATCCGGGCGGTACTACTATTAAACCTTTCAAAAACATAACCTTTAATGGATTAAACATACCTGACAACCACGGCACTTACATAGTGAAGGTTCAATCAGGCGGGTGCACGGCATATGATACAGGTTTCCTCGAAGTCCGCTCACGGCCGGCCAAACCGCTTGCAACTAACAACGGGCCTTTATGCGAAGGGGCAACACTGGACCTGACTACTAACANNTTCAACACCCGATAGTACCCTGGTAGAGATAATACCTAACCCCGCACCAATAATAGGCACCAACAGCCCTGTGTGTGAGGGTGGCGAACTGATTATGAGCGTGCCGGGCAACCCCGATGAAACATATTCCTGGACATCTCTCAACAATCCTGGTTTCAGCAGCACAGGCCCCGGAGCTACTATCAACATTGTCGGCCTTAATGATGGTGGCAGATACGTTATCACAGTTATTTCCGGCTCTACAGGTTGTACAGGAAGAGATACAGCTGATGTAAGGATTATACCGTTGCCGGGTGTGGCAGACGGTGTTTATAACGGCCCATTATGTGCCGGAGATACTTTGGCACTGAATGTAAACGATACATCTACCGATGTATCTTATGTATGGACAGGCCCCAATGGCTTCACCTCACCATACAAGCAATCATTTAAACAGGGAGTGGGTGAATCAGATTCAGGCCCGTACATAGTAATTGTAGAAAGGGAAAACAAATGTACCCGCAGAGATACACTTGATGTACTGGTAAAGCCAAGGCCTGCGGCCCCTGATATCAGCAGCAACAGCCCGATTACATCAGGCGAAACATTGTACCTGGAAATGAAAAACCCTGCCACCGGAGCATCCTTCCAATGGAGAGGACCCAACAACTATGGCTCATGAGTACAAAACCCTGTATTGGAGAATGTAACCACGGCGGCTTCGGGCACTTATTCATTAGTTACTACGTTGAACGGATGCAGCAGTTCTGCCATTACCATAGTGGTAGTGAACGCAGGCGAGGCTGAGGTAGAAGAATTAGTGTTATTCCCTAATCCTAACAATGGCACCTTCAAGTTCAGGGCGAAAGTGAGCCGCGACCAACTGATGCCATATGAAGTAGTGAATGTGTTGGGAATGGTAGTATATACCAATATAGCTCCTACTGAGGACAGAAAATTGGAACGAACAATTGACATTGATGGAGGTTTGCCCAGTGGCGTGTACATATTCCGTATCATGATGTCGGGTAACAGCAGGGAGATACCATTCAGCATTGTCCGTTAGTACGCTGATTTTTGTTTAACTTAGTAGGTTACAAAACCTGAAAGATTATGCGTAAGGAATCATTGAAACCATTGGCCCTCTTATTGATGACATTGGTATGTATCAACTCTGCCTGCAAAAAGGAAGCTAAAGACAACTCTGAAGTTACGTTTAGCAACAGAACAGACAGAACGATAACCCTGGATATATATCCTTCTGAGTCGGACTATGCGAATTATACCAATATGACTGAGCGGGTAATATTATCTCCCGGAGAGAATAAAATGATACCCGGGGCCACCTTCTCTCAAGGTACTACTTACCATATGGACTGGTATTCAGAAGACTTTTATTACAACAATTGGTATAATGACAATTATCCGGTAACGGGCACCAGGGTACGGATAAAACCTGAACCCGGCAACAACACTTATTATCTTGACCCCGGCTTGAAAGGCAATGGACGCAATGCTTTTTTAAAAGGCTCAGGTACTGAAACAACCTGGATATCTATAGGCGCATTCTTATTCAGCAACACATTTGGCTATACCAACGAGTGGAACACATTGACACCCAACGAACGGTATCGCCAAATAACTATCAAAAAAGGCTTTAATGCGGAATACATTCATAAAAACGCCGGTGGAACATTGGTAACAGACAACCTGTCTTTTATGGTTCAGCAAACAGAAGTGCCCTATATTGAGTTCAAAAACGCTGCAGGAGATGCAGCAGGAAATATGACCGGCGGCAAATTGCCAACAGGTACTGCACCTGATTATAAGAGCAATTCGATTGACACCGTAATGGCTTTATTTCCCGACAACGAGTACTTATTTATGATGGTAAGACAATAACAAAAAATCAGTGATAATTATAACTTTATGCAATTCGTAAGTGGCTCCAAAAATTAACGCACCAATTTTACATAAAGATTGTAATAACTGACAGATATATGTATATTTACACAAATTTCATGGATAATGCCACCAAAAGCGAAACACGTAAAAGACGTTAAGCCGCTGCAACTGAAGCAGGCCGCAGCCATATTGATGAAGCGCCGCAACATTGCGACAAAAGGTGAGATAGCTGCAAAAATCAAGGTAACACCATACTATTACTCGAAGGTAATTAACGGTGAAACTCCATTAACAGAGGCCTTTCTTGAAAAATTTCTGAAATACGCCAGGGCGGGCAGTATCAACGAAATACTTGCATCGAAGAAGCCACCTAAAAACATGTATGAAGTAATAGCAGAGGGACTGCAGGCATATATGGAGGCGAAAAAAGTAACACAGGCAGAATTGGCTGTACATCTTAAAACAGACCAGCAAATACTCAGTCGTATCCTGCATTGCAAAAAGAAACTTTTTACACCGGACATGCTGATAGAAATACTCAGGCTTATCAAGTATAAAATTTAAGGTGAGTCTTAAAATAAGAAACCCGTACCTGCCGGTACGGGTTTCTTATTTTAAAGCTGTTTTATCAACCCGTATTTTATGGCAAATAATACCAGCCCGGTCTTAGACCTGATATTGAACTTAGTGAACAAGGACTCGCGATAACCGTCTACCGTACGCCTGCTCACTTCCATCATATTGGCTATCTGCTCGTAAGTAGGTTCATTTTCATCGCATACAAGCTTCAGAAAATCACGCTCGCGCTGGCTTACATGGCTGAGCACCTGCTGGCGCTCATCCAATACCACATCTGTATTTGACTGCAACGCTTTGGCAAGCATTTCGTTATGATAATATCCGGTAGTCATGACATCGCTAATAGCTTTGCGCAATACATCGGCAGTGGAACTTTTAGGCAAATAACCCCTGATGCCCAGCCTGAAGAGATTGATAATAGTCCGTTCATCAGTTTCCAATGTCAACACCAGCACAGGAATCTTAGACCCTTTTTGCCTGAGGGCTATCACTGTTTCGGTTCCGTCCATTACCGGCATAGCCAGGTCCATAATTATCAAATCGGGTGCAGAAGCAAAGGGATAGTCATTTATCAACTCTTCGCCGTTGTCGTACTCGGCTGTTACTTTATAATTACCCAGCCGCTCTACCAGGGCTTTCAGTCCATTGCGTACTATGGGATGGTCATCTACAAGGAAAATATCAACTGCGTGTGACATGGATCANNTCACCCCTGCCAGCTTAGCCCTTTTTTGCAGATTGTTCAGCCCTGAGCCTTTACCGGAGGCCATTACTGCTGCCGGGTCAAAACCCTTACCGTCATCTTTTATCTCTAAAACAAACCTATCGGCAGCCAGCATAGAGATGGTAATATTTTTCGCCCCTGAATGTTTCAGCGTATTGTTGATGACCTCCTGCATCATCCTGAATATCATGATGCGCCTGCCTTTATCAAAGTCAGGCTCAACACCATCGGTGTCCCAATTCACTTTCAGCTTTCTTAGTTTAGACAACCTGTCCACCTCTTTCGAGATGGCATAATTAAGCCCCTGTGTCTCCAGGTAGTCGGTATTCAGGCTATGGCTGAGCATACGTACCTGGTCAATTGTTTCGCTGAGTGTATTATCAACAGGTGCCAGCTTCTGTGTTATTTCTTCGCTATCCAGTTTTTCCTGTTCCAGCTGCAGCCTGATGAGCGTGAGCAGTTGGCCTATATTATCATGCAGTTCGCGGGCTACATTAGTCAGCACCTGCTCCTGCACTTCATTTTCTACAGTACGCAGTTCCTTTTCATATTCTACCTGCATCTGCGCCATTTTTACCTCCTGCTGCACATGGCGCCGGTTGGCCAGTATCATAGTGATAATGACACCTGCTATCAACAATAATATCAATAGTGTAGTAACAATGACCGTAAGAACAATATCGTTATCCAACATATGCTTTCTTAGCCTGGCAGCCACAAAGATAAAAAGCTATGGCTACTAATAAATAACGAAGGATATTTGCAAACTCATTAATATAATACAACCCTTTCGCTGTAGTCGGGTCAGATCGTTGCAACTGGTTCCATACACCAAATAGGGGAATAATACTGGCATAATATATCACTATTGATATAGAAATCAGGAATAGCGGTTGGAAAATAAGTTTCTGTGACTTAAAAAGCAGGTTTTCTAACAATACAAACACATATAGGGCTACTGTTAATAGCGATGAGAGAATAAGGTATGTAGTGGAGAAAGAACTATAATCTGCAAGCATATTCGCTGACCACACCAAAACCAATATTAATAATAGAACGAATGTTACTTTTTTAAGTAGTTTGTTGTTAAAAAAAAGCATGGCAATCGTAACCAAAAAAAGCATGTCAACGAGAGCATACAAGTTAAAAAGCCAGCCGTTTCCCTGCTTAAGGCCAACTACAATATATCTCCCTAATCCCTCCACTAAAAGGGCGGTTAGCGTTTGAATAAATATTAACCTATACGGTCTTTTCAGTACCGTCCAATAATAAAGTCCCACCAATATTGGAATAAGCTTTACAGCAACTGGCAGAATAATTCTTATTGACATTAAAGAGTCATTTCTATATAGCAGGTGCTACATAAACGTTACAATGCGGCGGGCACAAAGTACTGTAATCCGCACCCTTGTTATGGAATATTGTCATATAGTTACCATTATCCAGCAAAGGCTCGCCTGAGCTGTTGGACAGGTAAATAACCATACCGTGCGGCCACATTACATTGGCATACTCAGGCGTGGTAGTATAAGAGCAGGATGCAAAATGAATACCACCTCCTTCAGGACTGTCGTTTTGTATATACATCTGCAGTATTTCCATACCCCAGGGCAGCACCAGGTTTTTTACATACTTGGTAGGGCCGTCAATCAGGCATTCCATTTCCTGCGACTGTGGTTCGGTTTTATAATAGAAGTTCTGCAGGTATTCCGTGCCCTCCAGCGATTCATCAGTAGTTGGAGTGACCGCACCATGCTTTAACTCAAACCAAAGCGAACCTGTTGTATCCAGGTCGTACACCTGCGATGCACCCGGAGGTGGCGGCACCTGCGATGGCACCAGGCTACACACCTGCATACGTAGGTATAGGTGGCCGGCAGGTGCGGGTTCAAAACAGTGTACAAATCTCAAAGCTACATCTTCGGGCATTTTGCCGGTTGCTGCCATATACTGATTCACGGCATTTTGCAGGTCGGCCCACTGAACGTCGATGACCTGGCCACCGAAGGCGGCTTCCGTTGATGTGAAGTAGTAATGCAGGTGGAAGTTATCCCTTCCGTCGTAATATTCCTGCAAATCAATTACTCTCGGATCGTCCGAGTTGTCTCCTATCTGAATTTTTACGGGCATAGTATCTCTCTTTATGTAACAGGCACAAAGTAATATATTTCCCACACACAAATCAAACAGACCCGTGAAAAATACCCCCCGCTGTGTGCACATATTCCCGTTGCAGGGCGTATAGCCTTTCTGCACTTTTGTGATGCGGTCATTAGTGTTTGGTAAAAACAGCCGTAATAACAAGAATTATCCTCACTTACCTGTAAACCCTTCACCGTGAGACAAAAATGAACAAACACGTTATGATAAGTATCAGCTATAGTGGTGGCAATGATGTAATAGGAACGGCGATAGTACAGGTGAACAAATTATTTACACATATACCCTTCCTGGATGCAATTTATAACCTTAAAAAATTTGACATGGCTACGATTTCTCCAAAACAAGTAACAGACCTGCTTTGTAATACAGATCTCAGGTTAACAGTTGATACTTACTGGCCTATGCGGTTTTCAAGCACGGCTGATGCCTGCGATGATAACCTGAACCCGTCTGCCATTCACCTCAACAGGTTAAACCTTAACCGTCCTGTTCACAGTATTTGTAATACCCTCATGCACCAGAGTATCCATGCATTGAATGCGTGTTACCCGTCCTATTACTTTGGGCATGGCAGTAATAATCACGATGGCAAAGAACATACAGCCCCTTTCAGGATTGCCGCGCTGGCACAGCAAATAGTTGCTAAAGATGTAAAAGCTGTACAGCCCATGTTGCATGAAGAACCCGGCAATATACAATCGCAGGGATGCAGCAGGCAACTCCAGGAAGCTCTATACCATGAGGGCGTATTTTGCATATACGATGTAATGAGTATACTGGAAGCTAATTAATCTTACCGGGTATACTATCTCACCACGAAGTAGCCTATCAGCAGCCATACAATACCCTTGGCCAGGAAGAACAGAAAGCCCCAGAATCCCAGCTTCCTGAGCCATTTTAACAGTTTTCCCTGTTTCTGAACGGCATCCATCAGTTGGCGATTATTTCGTAGGTTTTGAAATCGCTGCTCATAGGTGCCGGCCTGCCCTCCTGTTTAGCCTTTGCCAAATCAGCAAATCCTCGTTTATGTCCCTCGATAAAAGCATCAGATTTCGTCCAGTCTTTAAATGCATCTTCTGTCTTCCAATAACTTACAATCAGGTATTTATCACCCTCCTTTGCCGGGCGTAGTACGTGCATTTCTATGAAACCGGGCATTTCATCTATTGCATGAGCACGGCTGCCGAACAATTCTTCGAAACGCTCCCTGTACTCAGGCGTACAATCTATATAGTTTACCGCTACAAATTTCTTTTCCATACAGCAAAGCTATGTTTGTCACATTCGTGTCAGTTGCTGTTTCGGGAAAATGAGTTTTCTTAATCGGGAATAATTGATTAACCCTCCAGGTGAATGGATATTACTATCATACGGGTACTCAGTACGTCTATCGCGTTGCTTAGCGGTATATTCGGGTCTTTGAACAACTGGTTGCCAAGCCCCTGGCTGAGCTTAATCTCAGGAGAGAAAATAAAATTAGGGTAGTAAAACTCAAAACCTACACCCAGCTCGTAACCAAAATCTGCAGCAGATACTTTAATAAATTCATCCCTTCTCCTGGAACGGGCATTGGCTGCCATGTCATAATCGAACTTGACACCTGTGATAGCATAGAAGCGGAAGTTTTTAATCCTGTCACTCTTAAATTTGAGCTGCAGGGGCATATGCATATAAATAGACTCTACTGTACGATTGGAGATACTATCATTGCCGGCGGCATCCCTTACATTCAGCGCCACTCTCTTTTCAGCAAAGGCTAACGAGGGTACAAAACGCAGGTCAACAAATCTGCTGAGCCTGAGGTTACCCATCAGCCCCAGGTTGAAACCCGGCCCAAACGATGGTTGAATAGTTTTAAAACTATCGTTATCTATAAAACTCTGCGAATACTTGATACGGTAAGACGACGAGTTGTATCCGAATGTAATGCCGAAATAATATGCTTTCGAGTCGTGCTCGGCCATATTCAGCACCTTACGCTGAGCGAGGGCAGGTTCTGTCAATAAAACTGCCAGTGCTATTACCAGTATGTATTTTATCCGCATCAATAGCATTATCGGTAAATATAACGAACGGAGCGAAGATACAGTATGTTAACACGTTATAAAAGTTTAGAACTGTTCAAAAAAAACAGATTCCTATACCGGTAAACCCTCTTTTTCCCTCATCTCCCTGATGAAATCCGTTCCGCACGCCAGTTTTTTGGCAGAGGGCGCTTTCATATCTATCATACGCCAGAACGGGGTAATTTTAGATACACTTTTACCCTTCATCAACTCCTCCCATGCATTTTCTGCTACTATCCTCAGGAATATCCCTGCTGTCACCGGGCACATATATTCAGCATGATACTCTGCTGCCAGGTCTTCCCTCATTTGTTTGATGGGAATGTGACGCCCTTCGGGAATATTGCGCACGTATTCTTCAACAATTCCGGGCGTTGCTATCAGGAAACTACATCCTGCGGGTATGTCTGCAAAGGCATTATCACTCACTTTTATTGTATGCTTCATATCCGGGCGCATCTTCTGCGACCAGGTTTTCTTTTTGCTTATCATAAGCCACCTCCTGTTACATCAGCAAATTTATACTACAGATTTTACATTTTCGAATGGTTGAAAATCACCCAAAGCCCATTATTATATGACCAAACTCATTGTACAAAGCAACGTAGGTCTTTACCTTGCACTAAAACAATATGTTATGAACTCTGGTAAAAAACAAGTAACAACCGNNGAAATTCGCGATGATATGGACAGCCGCGAAAACAAGGAAAAAAGCTACAAAAGCGCCAATAACAAAAGAGGTGTAAAGCCCAATACCAAAGCAAAAAACAAAGCAGGTAATTAAGGGCTTTGATTATTTAGTGCTAAACGTATGAAAATCAGTGCCGGGTATCTTTTTGATACCTGCCTGGCGCATCATAGTCACCAATTGGCCCCTATGGTAAGTGGCATGGTTAAATACCTGCATCAGCACGGTATACACCGGCATTTTGAATGATACTTTCTTCAGGTTATAGTACTGCAACACATGGCGCAGGGCTTCGTCCTTGTACTGTTTATCAACAAAATCCATCAACCCCTGCGATGACTGCTGCCATTTTTCTGCCGCTTCGCCGAAATTTCCATCAAATACCGATTGGGCCCAAACCGGTTGCTCTGTCAACAGCAACCTTTGCAGCCATATATCCTCAGCACTCCACATATGGTATGCGGTAGCCCGTATTGACGGAAAGCTACTGGTAATTTCTTTGTCAAGTACCTCATCCTCAACCTTCAACAGTATTTCGATAAACTGTTTGTTCGCCCAGATGTTGTACCTGGCCATCTGCAGCAATAATTCCTTCATATTCTTAACAACTATTAACCACCAAGTTAATTGATTGTTTTCACTTACCTATTATGTAACTTGCTTCAAAATTTATACTCATGAAAAAAATATTTTTGACTGCCTTAACGGCAATTTTCTNNATGCAGAAATGGATGGAATATGCCACACCGGGCGATATGCACAAAATGCTTTCTAAATACAATGGCAAATGGACAGCTACTACAAAAATGTGGATGGCACCCGGCCAGCCTCCTATGGAGAGTATGGCTGAGGTAACCAACGACATGCACATGGGCGACCGCTACCAAAAGTCAACTTATAGCGGAGACTTCGGTGGCATGCCTTTTATGGGTGAGTCTACCACCGGGTATGACAATACGCGTAAGGTATTCACCAATACATGGCTTGACAATATGGGAACCGGTATCATGTACAGCGAGGGTACATGGAACGGCGCTACACAAAGCGTGGAATTTAAGGGAACAGCTACCGACCCTATGGCGGGTAAGGCTACCCCATTCAGGGAGGTGATGACATTTACCAATGCTGAAACCTATAAAATGGAAATGTATAACGAGATGGATGGCAAGGAGTATAAGTCAATGGAAATTACTTTTACCCGTAAAAAGTAATAACAATAAAGAATAATACATTAAGACAGCCCCGCAATATGCGGGGCTGTCTTTTATAGGTATAAGACGTACCTTTGCGCACACAAATACATACCTAAATGAAGGAACTGCACGATAAGGGTTTTGAAACCATATGCATACATGGCGGGCACAAATCAGAAAGCAACCGCGCGCATCTTACACCTATATACGCCAGCAGTACTTACACCTTCGATACAGCGGAGCAAGGAGTAGATATTTTCCTGGGTAAAGAAAAGGGTTATGTGTATGGCCGCTTCGGCAACCCTACCATCAACGAGGCTGAGGAGAAGATAGCTATGATGGAAGCTTACAGGTTGAAGGACAGCCAGGGCAACCCCCTGCAACTCAAAGCTATACTGCATGCATCGGGCATGGCAGCTATTACCACCATGCTGCTGAGTAATGTGAAATCGGGCGAGAAAATTATTACACACCATTCGCTATACGGCGGTACACAGGAACTGATAGACAAAGTATTGCCCGACCTGGGCATTGAGGCAGTAATTGTTGACTTTCATAATGCAGAGGCAGTAGAACAAGCCATAAAAGCCGATGACGCCATCAGCCTGATGTACATAGAAACCCCTGCCAACCCCACATTACAATGCATTGACATCGCTACATTAAGCACCCTGGGTAAATCTTACGGGCTTACAGTTTGCGCTGATAATACATTTGCCACACCCTACTTGCAGCAGCCTTTCAAATATGATGTAGACTATGTAATGCACAGCACCACCAAATTCCTGAACGGGCACGGCACAGCTGTAGGTGGTATACTAATAGGTCGCGACCTGGACAAGATGAATACCATCGTCACTAAAAAGCACAGGCTGCTGGGCGCAAACAGCAATGCGTTTGAGGCCTTCTTACTTACCAACGGCCTGCGTACGTTTCCACTGCGTATGGAAAAGCATTGCAACAACGCGCACCGTGTAGCGGGCTTCCTCAGCGAGCACCCTATGGTGAGCAGGGTAAACTACCTGGGGCTGGATAGCCACCCCGATTACGATATAGCACAGGCGCAAATGAAACACCCCGGTGCGTTGATGAGTTTTGAATTAAGAGGAGGATACGANNTTATTAATAAACTGCAACTCTGCACCAGCGCCGTTTCCCTCGGCACCTGCGATACATTGATATCGCATCCGGCATCTACCACGCATGTGGGTGTGAAACCTGAAGACCGCGCGAAATTCGGCATTACCGACGGCCTTATCAGGCTGAGCGTAGGTATTGAAGATTGCGACGACATCATAGCAGATATAGAACAGGCATTAAATCATTGAAAAGAAGAGATGGAACGGCGCAGGAACATTGTCCAGCTGAATGTTTTTTCATCTCAGAAAAATAAAAACAGGAATAAGGTATGAAACAAGTATATGTTGTAGACGCTACCCGCACGGCTATAGGCAAATTCGGAGGTACATTAAGCACTGTGCGCCCTGACGACCTGCTGGCGCATGTAATAAAAACATTGGTAGAGCGCAACCCGTCTATCGACGTAAATGAAATAGAAGACGTAATAGCCGGTGCAGCCAACCAGGCCGGTGAAGACAACCGTAATGTGGCGCGTATGGCAGCATTGCTGGCAGGCCTACCTGTAACAGTTGGCGGTAATACAGTAAACCGCCTGTGCGCATCGGGCCTGCAAGCTATTATGGATGCATCACGCGCTATCATGTGCGGAGACGGTGATATATATATAGCCGGTGGCGTAGAAAGTATGACACGCGCACCATTTGTAATGGCGAAATCAGACAAAGCATTCAGCCGTACGCACGAAATACACGATACAACTATAGGCTGGCGCTTCATCAACAAAAAACTGAGTGCGCTATACCACCCATATAGCATGGGCGAAACCGCCGAGAACGTTGCCGAACGCTATAACGTGAGCCGCGAAGCACAGGACAGGTTTGCTGTGCAAAGCCAGGAGAGGTATTTCGCCGCAAAAGCCGCTAACAGGTTTGCAGATGAGATAACACCATATACAGTTGACCTGGGTAAAGGCAAAACAATAGTCTTTGATACGGACGAGCATCCCCGCGAAACTTCAATGGAAGCACTTGCTTCATTGAAGCCGGCTTTCAAAAAAGATGGTACGGTTACGGCTGGCAATTCCAGCGGTGTAAACGATGGCGCTGCTGCCATGATACTGGCATCGGAAGACGCTGTAAAAAAATACAACCTGAAACCGATAGCACGCATTGCAGGCATGGGTATTGCAGGTGTAGATCCCGCTGTGATGGGCATAGGGCCTATACCTGCATCGCAAAAAGCGATGAAGCGTGCAGGCATTACCGCCGCCGACCTGGACCTGGTAGAACTGAACGAGGCATTTGCCGCACAAGGCATACCCTGCATGCAGGAGCTTGGGCTGGACGAAAACAAAGTAAATGTGAACGGTGGCGCCATTGCTTTGGGTCATCCATTGGGCTGTAGTGGTACACGTATATCTACCACGCTGCTGTACGAAATGAAAAAGCGCGGAGGCAAATACGGCCTGGCTACGATGTGTATTGGCGTAGGCCAGGGCGCCGCTATCGTTTACGAAATGGTTTAACATTTGAAGTATTGTCTTTCTATATTATTTCCGCTAATAACAATAATCTCCTTTGCACAAGGTGACTGTAAATGCAATATTTCAGATAATGAGACTCCATTGAAAATCTTTACTCTCTCTGACACACTTCGCATGGCAGTATGTGGAGGTTATTTGGATAAAAAATATACTTCCATTATAAAAAGGGAAATTTACTCTGGTATTACAATGACAAATTGCAACACCACATTTTGGGGTTCGCACGATAATCGATGTACCATTGAGCAGGTTGGAGATACCGTTTATTTATCCAGGTATTACTTACTTCCATATGGCAAGGGGCATTCTTTAAAATGGAGACCATTTTCATTAAACAAGTTCTTCATATGGAATGACTACATTAATACCAAACATTATTTGTTGATTGACGAATACCAATACACAGAACAAGAAATTGGCACTGTTTTCGAACTTCTCAATGCAACGACGAATAAAACCTATCAACAAAATTCTTCTAAATACCTTGAGATATGTTATCAGCTACTATGGTGTTACATCTCAGGTAGCGAACAAGCATTTACGTTTTTATTGGAGGCTGAAGAAAAATTTGGAAAGTTTTATGGGAGTGTTGCGAGTGAATACAAAGACATAATAAATGTTGCATCCCGCATTGAAGACTACAAAAAATTCAGATAATCGAGAACTTAATGAAGAGATTGATACTTATTTTATTAGCAAGCATTCCAGTTAATCCATCAAACGCACAAACAGTTACAGAGGGTAACATCAACACATGGTTCCTGGTACTCAACAGGTTCTACCTCTCCGACAAGTTTACCATCACTAATGAGATACATGAGCGTACCGGAAATATCCTGAGTGAGCAAGGTACATTGATTCTGCGTCCGTCAATAGACTATGCGCTGAATGAAAACGTAGAGCTGTCTGTTGGATATTCATTCGTTCGTTCGTGGCCATATACGCCGTATACACAGCCCATTCCACGCAACGAGCATAATATTTGGGAACAGGCGTTCTTACGGTCAAAAGTGGGCAAGGTAAATATCCAGCACCGCTTCCGTTTCGAGCACCGTTTTGTTGACGATATAAAAAGCGTCAATTCCATAACAGGGCCGGAATACTATACTGAGGGTGCAAGCTTCGCCAACCGCTTCCGATACCGCCTTATTATCGGTTTCGACCTGTTGAAAGTAAACAATGGGAAACACGCGATTTTCGTCAACGCTTTTGACGAACTTTGGATCAACCAGGAAGACAACCTGATGTTTACCTCTTATGCGCGCAACTGGGTATATACAGGACTGGGATACAGGTTCAACAGCGAATGTAATATACAACTGGGACACATGAGGCAGAACGACAATACAGGCAACAATACTTTCGTATCATCATCTATCATCCAGTTATCATTTTTTCAGAACTTTAAGTTGTATGGAAAGAAAGGAGAACAGTGAGAAAGAACTCATTAACCTGTGGGCCACTGCCATCAATGCCGCCGATATAGAAGCTGTGGTGAAACTATACAGCCCGGGTGCCATCCTCATTCCATCTATGTCCAACGAACTGAAGAAGAACGCAAAACAGATAAAAGAATACCTGGCCTACCTGCTGGCAAAAGACCGGTTCAAAGTTGAAATACTTGAGCACGTTTCTCAAAAGCTGGAAGATATTACGGTGGCATCAGGCATCTATATCTTCTCCTGGAACATCAAAAATAAACTGCATAAAGTTTCGGCAAGGTTTACCCTGGTGATACAAAACGGCCTCATTATGCAACACCATTCCAGCGTAGCGCCGGAATAGTGCTTTCTAGCTTTATTGCTACCTTTGATTGATTACGTACAATTGAATATTATATACCGTGGCTTATAAAAAGATAGACATACATACGCACATCATGCCGGAGCATATACCGGATTGGTTTTCCAAATTCGGCTACGGCGATTTCATTCACCTGGAACATCACAAACCCTGCTGCGCACGCATGATAAAGGGTGACAAGTTCTTCCGCGAAGTAGAAGAGAACTGCTGGAGTGCTGATGTACGCACCAAAGAAATGGATATGACGGAAGTGGGCGTGCAGGTATTGTCAACTATCCCCGTATTATTCAATTACTGGGCAAAACCGGAACATGGACTGGAAACATCCCGCTTCTTCAACGACCATATTGCTCAATGTGTCGACCATCACCCCACCCGTTTTATCGGGCTGGGTACTGTGCCATTGCAGGATGTAGACACAGCCATCAAAGAGATGGAACGTTGTGTAAAGGAACTGAAAATGCCGGGACTGGAAATAGGTTCTAATATCAATAAGAAGAACCTGGGTGATGCGGAGTTTGAGCCTTTCTGGCAGGCGGCGGAAGAACTGGGTTGCGCGATATTCGTTCACCCCTGGGAGATGATGGGCGAAGAAGACATCACCAAATACTGGCTGCCCTGGCTGGTAGGCATGCCCGCTGAAACGGCAAGGGCTATCAGCTCTATGATATTTGCCGGCGTGCTGGAACGCCACCCTAAGCTGCGTGTGGCATTCGCTCATGGCGGTGGCAGTTTTCCCTTTACAGTCCGCAGGATAGAACATGGCTTCAATGTACGCCCCGACCTCTGCGCGATAGACAATAATGTAAACCCGCGCGAATACCTGGGCAAGTTCTGGATAGATGCATTGACGCATGACGATAAGGCGCTGCAATATGTAGTGGACGTGATGGGAGAAGACAAAGTATGTATGGGCAGTGATTATCCTTTCCCGCTGGGCGAACATCACCCGGGCAAGCTGATTGAAAGTATGAGCGCATTCTCTCAACAACTAAAAGACAAACTACTTTTCGACAACGCCCTGCAATGGCTGGGTATTGACGGCAAACAATTTCAATAGAGAAAAACCCCTTGCTTTCAATGCTGAACAGCATTAAGCTAAGGGGCCTCTTACAGCACCTGTATGCGAACACAGGTTTTTTCTCATCTGGTTAGGATATGCGAAATTCTTAATTGCTTAACCATTGCCTGCACGGCTCTTTTCATCTTCGGCACCACCTGTACGCCTGCGCATAGGACCCGACTTGTTGTTGCCAAACCTGTAACTGAATGACAATGTAACCTGCCTTGTCTCCCGCTTTACATCAAAGTCTTCGCGGTAGGAGTCATATATAGATGTTGCGCTTGGTGGCGCCGTCCAGAATATGTCCTGTACATTTAATCGCAAAGTGCCTTTGTCTTTCAGTATATTTTTCTGCACACCGGCGTTGAGCGCCCACATAGGCTCCAGTTCCATAAATCCATATATCTGCCGCGACTGGTACCATCCCCCCAGCTCCGCCCTGAAACCTTTAGGCAAGGTGAAGTTGTTGGTGATATTGATATTAAATGCGGGAGCACCATCGCTCAGGTTGGTATTGGCTATAAAACCCCTGTAATGCGCGTAGTACAGCACTGCATTAGCTACACCACTCCACCATTTGGTTACTTGTATCGGGTAGGCGCCGCTTAATGAATAATTATCAACGCTCGCGAGATTCTTGTTTGTCTGTACAGTAACAGAATCTTCGGTATCGCTGGGCTGGATAACCTCGGTAATATTATCGCTGGTAACGCTATAGCTAATNNTTTTTGAAAATGTGAGAGACTTCTACTGCATAGGTCAGCGCTGGGCGCAGGTAGGGATAGCCTGCCCTGTAAGTGGTATTATCAATAAAATATTTAAACGGGTTTAGCTGCTGGTAGTTGGGCCTTTGTATCCTTCGGCTCAGTGTCAACCCTAAATCATTTTTATCGTCTATGGCATGTTGTACAGCAAAGCTGGGAAAGAGTTGCGTATAGCTAGTGAGGTATGTGCTGTCCAGTGTAATCTGCTCGGCAGTAACACTTGTGTTTTCAGCGCGCAATCCGACTTGTGTACTCCACTTTTCCCATTCCTTATTCATGTTTACATATCCTGCATTGATGTTCTCTTTGTAAATAAAGTGGTTGCTGCGTTTTACGTCCAGCACAAAATCCCCTATGGTCTTTTCATAAAAGAGCGGTTCATTATCGGATATCACGTAGCTTGCCTTTACGCCTCCTTCCAGTTTCAGTTTTGCATTCAACGGATGGGTATAGTCTGCCTTTACAGCGTGTATCTGTGTTTTACCTGCCAGGTCGCTGCGCATAAAGTAATCTGGCTGGTATTTGTCACCATTCGTCAGTAGATACACAGTCTCAAAATTCTGGTTGGCACTGCTCATATAGCTGGCATAATCCACATCTACGCTCAGTTGTTTACCCTGTTCGTTGAAGTTATGACGCAGGTTAAGGTTGCCTGCATAGTTGTAATAATCCTGCCTGTGTTTGCCTTCTGTGTTGAAATAGTAAATCACCTCATTATTACCATTCACTGCCCTCGACCTGTTTGCAGCAAATTGGTCGAAACCTGTCGTACCCGCCGAACCTGTTACTCCTATTATAGTATTCTTACCAACACTGTAATCCAGCCCGAAACTGCCGCTATGATTGTTCATAGGCATTTTCATAAAGTTGTCCTGCACGTATGAAAACTGCAATGCATCTGCATTGTCATAAAACTTCCTGTCGAGCATCAGGTGGTTGAACCACCAGCGGCGTGAGTAGTTGTAACTTATATAACTGCTGATTTTATTGTTCCTGTAGTTCAGGTTAAAACCGGCGCTGTATTTAGGATACACACCCTGGGCGTATGAAGCATTTACACTGCCGTTTATACCCATACGCTGGTCGCGCCTGGTAACTATATTGATGATGCCCCCGGTACCGGCAGCATCATACCTCGCTCCGGGGTTGCTGATGACTTCTATCTGCTTCACACTGTTTGACGTCATCCCTTTCAGTATATTAGCCATGTCCGTACCTGATACTGCCATAACTTTTCCATCGATCATTACCGTCACCCCCTGCTTGCCTTTTATGCTGATATTATCATTCTGGTCAACAGTTACGTTAGGCGACTTTGCCAATATTTCCATCACGGACGAGCCGGTATTAATTATGCTGCCATCCACATTTACAATCAATTTATCCGCTTTTACTTCTATCAATGGCTTCTGCCCGCGAACCGTTACTTCTTTTATTCTGTTGTCTTTGGCCTCCAGTTGAATATCTTTTAAGTGTAGGTTTTCTCTTCCCATAATTACCTCCACGTTATAAGTATTATAGCCCAGCATCGTTACCTTCATTTGGTAAGTGCCGGTATTTATCCCTTCTATTGAGAAGAGGCCATTATCATCAGTTATAGCTGAACCTACGAGGTTGTTACCGCCATCGTTGAGTAATACAACACTTGCTGCAACTAATACTTCCCCTTCGTTGTTAATTATTTTACCTGTAACATTGGCGGCGTTGGTTATAAGTGTCAGCCCCATGAAGAAGCAGCAAAAAAGAGAGAATAAACTGTATTTCATTGATTGGCGTTTTAGACAACTCAAATGTAGGTTGGGTGTTTATCAATCATCTACCCCATGTCGGGGGATTTGCATTTTTTGGCATCACTCGTTTGGGGGGAAATTTCCACTGTATCTCAAATAAAACAATTCGACTTGTGCTAAATACATAAGCTTATGCGGCTAATCACTTAATTTCACATCAGTAAAAATGAAGACTATAACGGCCATACTATTTGTATTATCATGCACACTACAGTCAGTTGCACAGCGGTACCCGTTTTACAACCTGAGCGTAGAGAATGGATTGATACAGTCGCAGGTTCAATCGTTGACACAAGACAAATACGGGCACTTGTGGGTAGGCACGTTAGGCGGCATGTCTCGGTACGATGGTGAGCATTTCACCAATTACAACGTGCGCAATGGCATGCTGGACAATAGCTGCAATACTATAGTTACCGATAAACAGGGAAATATATGGGTAGGAGGGCCCGAGGGCATATCTAAATACAACGGTAAAACTTTTGACCATTACCGCCTGCAACTACCGGAAGACAATAATGCACAAGCCGTAAAAAAAATAATGGCTGCAGGCAACAGCCTGTGGTGTCATACCGATAAAGCAGTCTATCAAATACAGGGAAAGTATATCAGTGCTATTGCTTTGCCCGACTCAGGCATAACCGTCACAGCTATTTTACCAGACAGCAATAGTCTTTGGGTAGCCACTAACAACGGACGTATATACCGCAGAACAGGCAAGCATTGGGACAGCATTTTCTACAATTTTCCCGGTCAACCCAAAGTACCCTTGCGAACAACCCATATATACAGGGACAGTAAAAAAAGGTTATTGGTAACTACCGGCCATGGTATATTCACTATTAATAATGACAGTGTAAAACTGGTACGCAGCAATGGTAACCCGATAGTCAATATCCCGTTCATATCCATTGCCGAAGATAAATTCGGCACGCTGTGGTTAGGCAGCACTTCAGGCGTGTACAGGCTCAGCGATTCTTCGTTTGTATTGTACAATAAAAAGAACGGTTTTACAGACAACGCCATCAATGCGATTATCAGCGACAAAGAGGGCAGTGTCTGGTTTGGCTCCAATGGACAGGGGCTATACCGTTTTTCAGGTTCACAGTTCTCCATCATAGACGAGCGCGGCGGGCTGCCCAGCGAGCAGGTAACCAGCTTTGCACCTACACCTTCGGGCAAGTTGTATATAGGCACTGCCGAAGCAGGGCTGTTTTACTACGACAATGAAAGTATAATCTCTATACCATTGCAATTCAAAAATGCATACATCAGCTCTTTATATGCCGACAGTGAATATGACATATGGATAGGCACAGAAAGCAGAGGCTTGTGCAGGTTGAAAGGCGGTGAACGCATATACTATAACCAACCCGGGTTGAGCCCCGGCACTACCGTCATTTGCCTGCACAAAAGCCCTGATGGCAGTATGTGGATAGGTACCGGTAATGGCGCAGTCAGGTACTATAACAATACCTTCAGTACTGTAGAGGGTATATCACACCCCGTATTTTCTTTTGCATCGGTAGGGCAAGACAGTCTGCTGATAGCATCCGACCAAAAGATATTTCTCTACCATGACAGTACCGTTTCTTTATTCACTACAGGCTCGGCTGCTGATAGTTCTAATGTGCAGTGCTTTGCTGTAACCGGCAGCAAACTATGGATTGGCACGAACGACAATGGTGTTATCAGTTACGACCTGCTTACAAGAAAATCATTCACCCTCAACAAAAGCAACGGGCTGCAATCAGATTTCATATACAATATCATTGCTGACAACAATAATGATATATGGATAGGAACGGGTTACGGCATACATAAAATACATATGCTGAACGGGCAGCCTGTAGTTGCCTTTTATGGCAAAGAGCAAGGCATTACCGGCATGGAGAGCAACCAGAACGCCTCGTGCCTGATGCCTGATGGCACTTTATGGTTTGGCACCACTAAGGGTGCTGTACATATCGACCCGAACAAAGAGCTGATCCTGTCACAACCCATCAGCATCGTACTGCAATCCGTAAAGGTTTTTGGTGATGATATAAGTGACAGCACTTATTACGACAGCCTGGATTACTGGTATAATGTACCATACCAATTAGAACTGCCGCACAAAAAAAACAATATCACTTTTACATTCAAAGGCATAAGCCTGAGCGGTAGTACGCAACTACTGTACCGTTATCGTATAGCCGGACTGGACGCACCCTGGAGTGATTGGACAAGCCTTAATTCAGTAACCTACTCTGCTATGCCACCGGGCAAATATACCTTGCTTGTAGAGTGTAAGACTATCAATGGCGAAGAAATCAAATCTCTTGAGTATCCTTTTGAAATCATTACTCCATTTCACAAAACCACCTGGTTCAGCTTCGGCATATTTATTTTGTGTATCCTGGCAGGTGTCAGCATACAATACATGCTGAACAANNCGTCTGGCATTGGTAGATAAACTGCGGCGTGAAGAGCAGGCCAAAGTAAGGCAACGTACAGCCGAAGACTTTCATGATGAGGTGGGCAACAAGCTGACACGCATTAATGTACTCACCAATGTACTTACCCAAAAACTGGGAGAAGTATCGCCAGACAAAAAAAGGCTGATAGAGCAAATACAGGAGAACACCGCACAGCTATACAGCGGAACAAAAGATATACTATGGTCGCTGCAGGCTACTAACGACAACCTGTACGAGATACTACACCGCATTCGCGACTTTGGCAACGAGCTGTTTTCTGATACACATATCAGTTTCAGCTTTACCGGCAACGAGCAGGATTGGCAGCAATACAAACTGCCCCTGGATATGAGCCGTAACCTGATTATGATATTCAAAGAGGCATTGAACAACTGCCTGAAGTATGCTGATGCCACTAAGGTTACCATGGATGCGGAACTGAAAGAAGGTGGCATACTGCATATCGCGCTTACAGACGATGGCAAAGGCTTCAACATAGAAGAAGTGATAAAAGGCAACGGCCTGAACAATATGCGCAATCGTGCTGCCAGGCTGAAAGGCAAATTGTACATAGACAGTAAGCCGGGCAAAGGCACGGTCATCAACCTGCATTTCAGGCTGCCGGCAAAGCAAAAATGAGGTTTGTTGTTAAAAAACATTAAATACCTTTCTTAGGGGGATATATATATCCCGTAAATACAGGAACTTTATAATGTAAAGATTGAGCTATGCAAGACCTGAACATCAATATATGCCTGGTAGAAGATGATGAAACCATACGTGAGGGGTATGAATTCCTGATAGGCAATAACGAGGGGTACAAGGTTACAGGCAGCTTTGCCTCGTACGAAGACGCTGCTAAGAAAATAGTAAAATGCGACCCTGACGTTATATTACTGGATGTTGAGTTGCCCGGCATTTCAGGTATAGATGCCATACCCAAGCTGAAGAAATTAGTTCCCGATGCGCAAATAATAATACTTACTGTGTACGAGCAGGAGCTGATGATATTCCGTGCGTTGGCCAATGGCGCAGCAGGTNNGGTTATATGACCAAAGACACCCCTCCTCAAAAAATACTATCATCTATAAAAGAAGTGATGGAAGGCGGCGGGCCTATGAGCTCTAACATTGCCAGGATGGTAATACAATCTTTCCAACGTAGCGAAGAGTCGCCGCTGACACCCCGCGAAACAGAAATACTGGAACAGATAGCCACCGGCAAAAGCCGCAAACGTATTGCTGAAGAACTGTTCATAGACCTGGAAACAGTGAAGTCACACATCAAGAATATCTACAGCAAACTGAACGTGCATTCAAAAGCCGATGCCATCAAACTGGCTAAAGACAATAAATTTATCTAAGCAATTATGTAATAATACGAAGCCTTGCAAACGCTGTTTGCAGGGCTTCGTTATTTCCTATTTGTATTGTATTGCTTATTGCACAATGAACTTACCGGTCACCGTTTTTCCATCACTCACCATACGCAGCAGGTAAGTACCAACAGGTTGCCCCTCCATACTGATATTATATGCACCACTACGTTCAGGCTGTAGTTGCTGCACCACCTGTCCGTTGATATTTGTTATCACTATTTCTGTTGTTCCCGCAGGTACATTTACAGTGAACATACCATTGTTAGGATTGGGGTATAAATCAACATCCACCGCACGAGTTACATTCTTTATCGTTGCCGGGAATTTTGTCACCCTGATACTATCCATTTTCACTTCTGTCAATGGCCTGTTACTTCCATTAGTAGGCACCTTGCTGATGGCATCTACAACGGTATAATTATCCGTCACCATACCAAAGACGGTATGTTTATTATCCAGGTGCGAGTTGGTGACTACATTGATAAAAAACTGGCAATCGCCCGTATTGGGTGTACCCGTATTGGCCATAGACAACGCACCGGGTATATTCTTCAGGCTGGGATGAAATTCGTCAGGTATCTTGGTACCTGTACCTCCCGAACCTGTACCTGTAGGGTCACCACCCTGTATCATAAAGTTGGCAATGACACGATGGAAGATCACGCCATCATAAAACCCACGATTCACCCTTGCCAGGAAGCTATCAACCGTCACCGTTGTCAGTGAATCGTACAGCAGTATTTTGAAATTGCCATTCGTGGTATAAAAAGTCACTTCAGTTCTTTGCGCACGGGTATCATTTACAAACAGCGCCAGCAGGGCTATTGCAGCGATAATGTATAGTTTCTTCATATAGCTTGGTTTATAATTATTTGTAATGTACAAAAAATGCACCAAACAAAAGCCCCCTCCATACGGAGGGGGCTTCATATTTTCAAACCAAACCCCGTCAGGGGCAGGAATTATTAATACCTGTAATG
>DINJ01000002.1:0-14302 GCA_002423665.1 Bacteroidetes bacterium UBA5543
AGTCTATGAGTACAGAGCGGACGTTTGACAGGGACACGACAGATATGTATTTGCTGCGAAAAATACTGCTGACAATGGTGGATGAGTTATCATTTGACCTGCGGAAAAACCAGAAGCTGACAGGGTGTGTGAGCGTGAAAATCAGGTACACAAATTTTGACACACACACCAAGCAGGCAAGAATTGCCTACACGGCCTCTGATAAGGCAATTGCGCAAAAGATACTTGAGTTGTTTCAAAACCTGTACAGCAGGCGCATGATGATACGTTTGATTGGCATCAAGTTTACCGACCTGATAAGCGGCGGTATGCAAATTGATTTGTTCAACGACAGTGTAGAGCTGGTAAACCTGAACAGGGCCATAGATGGTATAAAAAACAGGTTTGGCGGCAAGTCTATTATGAAAGCCATAAGCCTGTAATTATGTTACTGAACGTACATAGTTATTACAGCCTCAGGTATGGCGTGTTATCTATTGAGGATATTATTACCGCACTAAAAAAGAAGGGGTATGATACGGCAATACTGACCGATATAAACAATAGCAGCGGTGTGCTGGACTATATAAAAGCCTGCCGTGAAAGCGGTATTAACGGGCTTGCAGGTATGGAATACCGCAGGGGTGACAGATTGCTTTATATTGGCATTGCCAGGAATTTTGAGGGGTTTAGAGAGCTTAACGAATTAATGACCAATTGCAACCTGAATAAGGAACAATTACCTGACACTGCCCCACCCTTTAAAGACTGTTTTGTAGTGTACCCCCTTGGCAGTAAAGAGCCCCAACAACTACGGGAAAACGAATATATAGGCATATTGCCGGCACAACTCAGCAAAGTGCGGCTGCAAGCCAAGCAAAACATACAAAAGTATGTTGTCCTGCACCCGTTTACGTTCAATGATTATGAGGGGTATAAACTGCATTGCAGGTTGCGGGCTGTCAATAGTAATATCCTGTTGTCTCAACTGAAACGGGAACAAGTAGCTGATAAAAACGAAATAATACTACCCAGGCATAAACTGTTAGCGTTGTACAAGGACTTTCCTGAACTGATAGACAATACAGAAAAGCTACTTGGCGCATGTAGTTTTCATTTCACCTTTCACAGCCCTAAAAACAAACAAACATTTACAGGCGACAGATATGGCGACAAATNNCAAATTGCTACTGGAAAAACTGGCAACCGAGGGGCTGCATTATCGTTATGGAAAACACAACAAAGAAGCTATACAAAGGGTAAAAAAAGAACTGGCTATTATAGACCAGTTGGGCTTTTCATCTTACTTCCTGATAACATGGGATATCGTGCGCTATGCAATGTCAAGGGGTTTTTATTACGTAGGACGAGGCAGTGGTGCAAACAGTGTAGTGGCATATTGCCTCAGGATAACAGATGTATGCCCTATTGAGCTGGACTTGTATTTTGAGCGTTTCCTGAACCCGAAAAGAAAAAGCCCGCCAGATTTTGATATAGATTTCAGCTGGGACGAGCGGGACGATGTACTGGATTACATATTTAAACGGTACGGCATGAAGCATACGGCCCTAATGGGAGCCATGAGCACTTTTAAAGACCGCTCCATTATCAGGGAACTTGGCAAGGTTTACGGGCTGCCGAAAGCTGAAATTGATAATATCATTAAGAACCCTGAAGACATAGCCAATAAGCATGAGGTGACAGACCTTATTTTGTCCTTATACAGACAGGTGGAAAACTTTCCAAACCTGCGCACGATACACTCCAGCGGTGTACTCATTTCAGAATTGCCCGTTACGGCTTATACTTCTTTGGATATGCCGCCCAAGGGCTTCCAGACAGCACAGATAGATATGTACACGGCTGAGGACATAGGGTTTGAAAAGTTTGACATATTGAGCCAGCGGGGTATTGGCCACATAAAAGAAACTGCGGAGATAGTAAAGCGAAACAGGGGTATAAAGGTAGATGTGCATGAGGTGCAAAAATTCAAGCAGGACAAACAAATAAGAGAGCAACTAAAGACAGGCGATACAATCGGATGCTTTTATATTGAGAGCCCCGCCATGCGCCAACTGCTGAAAAAACTGAAATGTGATGACTACCTGACATTAGTGGCCGCCAGTTCTATCATTCGCCCCGGTGTAGCCCGCAGCGGTATGATGAAGGCATATATCGAGCGGTTTCACGACAGTACGAAAATTGAGTACCTGCACCCAGTAATGGAGCAACAGCTGAAAGAAACCTATGGCGTAATGGTGTACCAGGAGGACGTGCTGAAAGTAGGCCACCACTTTGGCGGGCTGGATTTGGCAGATGCTGATGTATTGCGGCGAATGATGAGCGGTAAACACAGGAATAAAAAACACCTGCTGGAAATAGAAGAGAAATACTTTNNCCAATTGCAAACAATTCGGTTATCCTGACAAGGTAGCCCGTGAGGTATGGCGGCAGATAGAGAGTTTTGCAGGGTATAGTTTCAGCAAAGCGCACTCAGCCAGCTTTGCGGTAGAGAGTTTTCAAAGCCTGTTTCTGAAAACTTACTACCCGTTGGAGTTTATGGTAGCGGTAATCAACAACTGGGGCGGGTTTTACAATGCTAAAGTGTACAGCCATGAGCCAAAAAAGGCAGGTGCAAAACTTCATTTGCCCTGCATCAATACCAGTGAGCAGAAGACCATTATCAAAGGGATAGATATATACCTGGGCTTTGCACATGTAAAAAGCCTTGAAGCCGCAGCGATTGAGCGGATATTGGCTGAAAGGGAACAAAACGGGCTGTACACGGGGCTGGAAAATATGGTTATCCGCACAGGCATAGGGCTGGAGCAAATTATCATACTCATTAGGGTTGGGGCTTTGCGGTTTACGGGGATGAGCAAAAAAGAAATGCTGTGGGAGGCGCACTCGCTGCTAAACGGGCAAAACAATAAAGAAAACAGGCAGCAGTTGTTTTATCAACCTGCTAAGGTGTACACGCTGCCAAAGTTTGATACCAGCTGGATAGAAGATGTGTATGATGAAATGGAGTTGTTAGGATTTCCACTCAACAGGCCATTGTTTGACCTGTTGCAGACTACCTATAGAGGAAATGTAACAGCCAATACCTTGATGGAATATATAGGGCAGACGGTGCGAATAATAGGTGATTTTGTGACTTACAAGCCTGTAATGACCGTTAAGGGTGAGTATATGGCTTTTGGTACGTTCTTAGATGTTGAAGGGAATTTCTTTGATACCACACATTTTCCACCGGCAATGAAAGCCTACCCGTTGAAGGGCGCTGGCGTTTACCTGATAGAGGGCAAGGCAGTAGAGGAATTCGGCTTCCCAAGTATTGAGGTAGATAAATGCGCCAGGCTACCCATAAAGCCCGACCCAAGGGCGTGAATAATGGGGGTACATGCTTTTCCACGCTCAGTGCCGAAATATCCACAGGGGGATTTATGAGCCTACCAATTCGGTAATTTTATTAAGCGGTCTTAACACTGTTTCAACCCGCACCTGTGAAAGGTTGCACAGGTAAATGAAAGATGAGCTCTTTTACACTAAGCTGCGTTGTGGTTGACCCCATTTACACAATGCGGAAATAACAGCAGAACAATAGAGTATGCAATGTCGCCCCCTGACAACATACGACAAAAGGGAGCCGAAAGGGAACTGTTTTTGCTGCCCCCGGATATGGGGATGTGTAGTAAGGGATTGAAACCACGAACCTGCAAAAAAATGGCCGATTGATGTTTTTCGCTCCATTTCTTTTGAATAAGTGGCAGAATATTAAGGGATATACCGGGCTTGCCCCCTTTCTCCCTGGATATAGAGGGGGTATTGGTTTATTTAAGACCAAGATTATATTTGTGTACAACTATCCTTGTCTCGCATGGATTTTCCTGACAAGGCCAGTCCAAAGGCAGACCCTTTGGGAATGTCTCTTTGATTTCCTCTTCAGCTTTTTTTAATTCAGCTTTGTCACCCTCGTAATATCTGATATATTTTTTGTTGAAACAGAATCGACAAATTGGTTCATTATTTTTTGTAGCATTCTTATGAAATGGTATTGCTCCACATTGCTCAAATTCCTTTTGCCCTTCGAAAGTCAAAAGCGGGTAAAATTCTTTCATGTTGATTCTGATTAATGAGTGCGTCTGTTTATCAGTCCCGATTATTAAATTTCCTTTGCTGCATAGTGTATTTCTAACGAGGTCATATTTAGTTATCCATAGCTTTTCGAACATCGTACTTTTTTGATGAGATGAAGTAGGATAGTCATTGCGCTGTAATTTTTCCCATTCCCACACACCTCCCAAATCGGAAAGCGAATTATAAAAGAATATCTCCTGCTCATAAACCGATATCTGCGAACGTAGAATTGTTATATATTCATACTTCTGCTTTGGAGTGAAAAATGTTTTTCCATCCATATATTTGACTGCCTGAAAAATATTTCTAAAGTAGTGGCCAAGATTACGTGCATGCCCACCATAGTATTTGATGGTTTCGTTGTAAGTAGCACGGCGTTCCAAAAAACTATTTTTCGACGTGTCTGTCTCTAAAAATTTTCTCTTTTTAGTCTCATTTAAAATTCCTGTTCCTTCATTTTGAGGACCATCGAGAAATTTGTCTCTAAGGATATTTAACCCTTCTGAATGAGCGCCGAAGTAAACACAGTTAAAAATAAAATTTATTGCATCCCGTTTTTCGATGATATTCATAGAATCATTGAAACCGTACCGGACTAGTAATTTCTTAATATCCTCAGCTATTCTACGAAAAACTCTAGTACCCTCAATAAAACTAACAGGGTTAGATTTGTGTTTTTTCTTGTTGTCTTTAGACTTGTTGCCCTTTGTCATCACTTTCTTCGTTTTTTTCTACATCGTTATTTTTGGGATTCGTCTTATCGCCCTCACGCTTTGGGTCTGCGTATCTCATTTGTGCCACATTATCCCTTTGGTTATTGATATACATATAGAAGACATTTTCAGTCCTTTCCTCACGCAAATCGTCACGCTGTTGCTTGTTGGCCTTGTATTGCACCCAAAACGCACCAAAAGTTATAACAGCGGCAAGCCATGCAATCAATGGTGACAGAGTGCCCCCAAAAGTGTCGCCTCGTGCTCCAGCCCCTTCATCCAGCTTGGGGTTGCGATTAGTTTTTATCGAATCCAAGACCTTTGCAACGGTATCTGTATGTACGGCAGTATGGTTTTGTGTTGTATTAAATGCATTAGGAACAATAGTTACAGTAACATATTTCACCCAAACATGAGAATAGACTATAAACAATATTGTACAAATGGCTGCTAATACAAGGTAGAAATAGCCATTATTTAGCAAAGTATTTAATTTATTTTTTAGCATGGGAAACATTTCATCTGTAAATACTACAAGGACATAGATGATAACACAAATGCTAATAGTTACATTAAGATATAGGAGTATTATTCCCATGTTGTAGTAATATAGTGAAAGACAAGATATAACACCTCCCCCACTTTTTTGTATTTTACCCCATTAAATTACTTGGCCAACCATGTCTGAAGACCAAAAAAAGCAGCTGGAGCAACAGCTTTGGAATATAGCCGATACACTAAGGGGCAAGATGAATGCCGATGAGTTCAGGGACTACGCCCTGGGCTTTATCTTTTACAAGTACCTGAGCGAAAAGATATACCTGTATGCCAGNNAGCAGCCAGCAACTTTATACTGGACGAACTGGCTGCGGTGCTGAACAGCATAGAGCAAAGCACCACCGGCACGGATAGTGAAGAGGACTTTAACAAACTGTTTGAAGACCTTGACCTGACCAGCACCAAGCTGGGGCGCACGGTAAGCGCAAGAAATGCCCTGATAGCCAAGATACTGGCACACCTGGATAAAATAGACTTCAGGCTGGAGGATGCCAACAGCGATGTGCTGGGCGATGCCTACGAGTACCTGATNNAAAAAAGCGGGTGAATTTTACACTCCACAACCTGTAAGCACCGTACTGGCCAAGCTTGTGACGATGGGCAAAAAGAAAATTAAAAACGCATACGACCCCACCTGTGGCAGCGGCTCTTTGCTATTGCGTATAGGCAAGGAGGCTGAGGTAGCCAACTTTTACGGGCAGGAAATGAACCGCACCACCTACAACCTGTGCCGGATGAATATGATACTGCACGATGTACATTACAGCAGGTTTGACATAAGGCAGGACGATACGCTGGAGCACCCGCAGCACATGGATATGCGGTTTGAGGCCATAGTAGCCAACCCGCCTTTTAGTGCCAAGTGGAGTGCCAACGCCCTGCTGATGAATGATGACCGATACAGCCAATACGGGCGGCTTGCCCCCTCCTCTGCCGCAGATTACGCCTTTGTGCAGCACATGATACACCACCTGCAGGATAACGGCACTATGGCAGTAGTATTGCCGCATGGCGTACTCTTTAGAGGTGGTGCTGAGGGGCATATAAGGCAGTACCTGATAGAAGACCGCAATTATTTAGATGCGGTAATAGGCTTGCCTGCCAATATGTTTTATGGTACAAGCATACCCACCTGCATAATGGTGTATAAGAAATGCAGGGAAAACCCTGAGGATATACTGTTTATAGATGCCAGCCAGCACTACGAGAAGGTAGGCAAGCAAAACCAACTACGCCCTCAGGATATAGACAAAATAATAAGAACGGTAAAGGAGCGCACAAGCATAGACAAATATAGCTATGTAGCACCGCTGAGCGAAGTAAAGGAGAATGACTATAACCTGAACATACCCCGCTATGTGGACACCTTTGAAGAGGAGGAACAAATAGACCTGCAAAAGGTAGCCAAAGAACTGCAAGACATTGAGGCAAGCATGAAGGCCACAAATGATAAGATAGCCGACTATTGCAAACAGCTAAAAATACCCACCCCATTTTAAGCCATGACACCACAAAAGAAATATCTACCTGTTTTACGGTTTCCTGAGTTTGAGGGGGAATGGAATAAAACCACATTGGGGCAAGTTTCAGATGATATTAGTTATGGCATGAATAGTGCCGCTGTTAAATTTGATGGGGTTAATAAGTATTTACGGATAACAGATATTGACGAAGAGCAAAGAGTCTTTTTACCTAACCCATTATCTTCACCTGACGGGAAAATTGAGGATAAGTATAAACTTAAAAAGTCTGATATTGTTTTTGCACGAACAGGAGCAAGTGTAGGAAAGACCTACCTGTACAGAGAAAAGGATGGTAATTTATACTTTGCTGGATTCCTAATTAGATGCTCAATTGTAGGTGCAAATCCACAATTTGTATTTGCCATTACATTAAGAAGTGAGTACAGTAAATGGGTTAAAGCGATGTCGATGCGCTCTGGACAACCTGGAATCAATGCTGAGGAATATAAACAGCTGCCTTTTTTTATACCAATCAAAGACGAACAACAGAAAATAGCTGATTTTTTGACTGCGGTGGATGAGCGCATACAGCAGCTTACCCGCAAAAAAGAACTGCTGGAGCAATACAAAAAAGGGGTAATGCAACAGCTCTTTAGCCAGCAAATACGCTTTAAAGACGACAACGGCAATGACTACCCTGATTGGGAGGAGAAGAGATTGGGGGAGGTGGCAATAATTACAATGGGACAGTCGCCTGATTCCAAATCATACANNAGGTGAATATCTAATACAGGGCAATGCTGATATTATTAATAGAAAAACTTCACCACGAGTTTGGACTTCTCAAGTGACAAAAAAATGCTCAATAGGTGATATAATCATGACTGTAAGAGCACCTGTTGGTGCTGTGGCTATCTCAATACATAGTGCTTGCATAGGTAGAGGTGTTTGTGCTATCGTAAACAATTTGCTATCTGACAAGGGTTTTTTATATCAGCTTTTATTGTCATTTGAAGAAATTAAATGGAAGAGCATCGAGCAAGGGAGTACTTTTACCGCAATCAGTAGTGCAGATGTGAGGAGCGTAAAAATTGACCTGCCTTGCGTTTTAGAGCAAAAAAAAATAGCTAATTTTTTGAGTGACATAGATGATAAAATAAGCGGCGTACAAACTGAGATAGAGCAAACCCAACAATTTAAAAAAGGCTTATTGCAGCAAATGTTTGTGTAGCAATGGAAACTGAAAATCGTTTTAATTCAAATGGCNNATTGGAGCGAGTTATATGCTAACGGTAATATATTCTACACCTGTATGTATATCGATGGTGTGTTGAACGGGGAGTATGTGGTGTACCATAAGAATGTTGTTAATGCTGTGAAAGCAATAGGGGAATACAGACATGGACGAAAAGTTGGCACATGGGTGTATCTTGATGAATCTGGTAATTTATTAACTGGTGAAATGAATAAACTATGACCACCCAACCGGAACAGATACTGGAAAATAACCTTGTGGTACAGCTGCAACAGCTGGGGCATGAGTATGTAACCATAAAGGACGAAAAAGACCTGCTGGCCAACCTGAAACGCCAGCTGGAGAAGCACAACAAAGTGCAGCTGAGCGATGCTGAATTTCTACGCATACTCAACCACCTGAACAAGGGCAATGTATATGACCGTGCCAAAACCCTCAGGGACAGGTACGACCTGCAATTAGATAACGGAGATACCAAGTACATTGAATTCCTTGACCTGGAGCATTGGTGTCAAAACCAGTTTCAGGTAACAAGGCAGATAAGCATGACAGGGAGCTATNNGCTATGCCAACAGATACGATGTTACCCTGCTGATTAATGGCTTTCCGCTGGTGCAGGTAGAGCTGAAACGCCGGGGGTTGGAAATGAAAGAGGCGTTTAACCAGGTGCAACGTTATCACAAACATTCTTTTGCAGCGGGATATGGGCTTTTTCAGTTCGTGCAGATATTCATTATCAGCAACGGGGTAAATACCAAGTTTTTTGCCAACAACACTAAGCAGGAGTACAAACAAACCTTTTGGTGGACGGATAAGGATAACAACCGTGTTGCAGCCCTTACAGAGTTTGCACAGGTGTTTTTAGAGCCTTGCCTTATCAGCAAAATGATATGCAAGTACATTGTGCTGAACGAGAGCAGGCAGCTAATGGTGCTACGCCCTTACCAGTTTTATGCAGTGGAGGCTATAATTGACAGGGTAAAGAACAGCGTGAAAAATGGCTATATATGGCACACCACCGGCAGCGGTAAAACACTTACCAGTTTTAAGGCCAGCCAGATAATAACCAAGCTGCCACAGGTGTATAAAGTGGTGTTTGTGGTGGACAGGAAAGACCTGGACTATCAAACGGCTAAGGAGTTCAACAGCTTTAAGCAGGGCTGTGTAGATAGTACGGACAGTACAAAGGTACTGGTGCAGCAATTTGAAGATGACACGCCGCTGATAGTTACCACCATACAGAAGCTGAACAATGCTATTAGCCATAAGAACTATCTGAGCAAAATGGAGGCTTTGAAAGACAAGAGGATAGTGTTTATTTTCGATGAGTGTCACCGAAGTCAGTTTGGTGATACGCACAAGCGTATTACAGAGTTCTTTAGCAATATGCAGATGTTTGGCTTTACAGGCACACCCATATTTGCCGACAATGCAGCCAAAAATGCGCTGGGGCTTCGCACTACAAAAGACCTGTTTGACGAATGCCTGCACAAGTATGTAATAACCGATGCTATAAGGGATGAGAATGTATTGAAGTTCAGCGTAGAGTATGTGGGCAAATACCGTGAAAAGGAGGGCGGCAAAACTGATATTGATATAGAGGTAGAGGACATAGACCGTAAAGAACTGATAGAAAGCCATGACAGGCTGAACAAGATAGCTGACTACATAATAGCTAATCATGCCCGTAAAACGCATAACAGGGCATTTACAGCCATGTTTTGTGTCAGCAGTGTAGATACCCTTATTAAGTATTACGACCTGTTTAAGGCAAAGAAAGAGGCAGGAGCGCACAATTTGAATATTGCTACCATATTCTCATATACTGCCAACGAAGATGAGCGGAAAGATACGGACAGTAACGGCTTTATACCGGACGACCTTGACGAGGACAGCGGAAAGGTGAATAAGCACAGCCGTGACAAGCTGGAGGAGTATATAGCCGATTATAACAAGATGTTTAATACCAAGTACCACACAAAGGACAGCGAGGTATTTTACAACTACTATAAAGACATAGGCAAGCGGGTTAAAAACAAACAGATTGATATACTGCTGGTGGTAAATATGTTTCTTACGGGCTTTGACAGCAAGCCACTAAATACCCTGTATGTAGATAAAAANNGATAAAAACCTGAAATATCACGGGCTGATACAGGCATACAGCCGTACCAACAGGATATTGGACGAAGTAAAGAGCCAGGGCAATATTGTTTGTTTCCGCAACCTGAAAGAAGCTACTGACCAAGCAATAGCACTCTTTGCCAATAAGAATGCCAAAGAGGTGATTTTTATGAAGCCCTTTGAGGACTATGTAGCACAGTTCAACAAAGCACTGGAGGAACTTAAAGCCATTGCCCCAACAGTTGCCGATGTAAAGAACCTGCAAACGGAGGACGATGAGCTGGAGTTTGTACAGGCTTTCAGGGAATTGATGAGGCTAAAGAACGTACTTACCTGCTTTTCAGATTTCAGCTTCGATACTGTGGAAATGGATGAGCAGGAATTTAACGACTATAAGAGTGCCTACCTTGACCTGTGGCAAAAAGTGAAAACCGATACAGAAAAAGAAAAGGTATCGGTGCTGGATGATGTGGATTTTGAACTGGAACTGCTGCACAGGGATGAGATAAATGTAGCCTATATACTGGCACTGCTTGCCAAGCTGAAAGATACCACAGGCGAAGAGTACGAAAAGCAGCGCACAGCTATAATGAATATGTTGGGAGGCGAAGCACAGCTGAGGAGCAAAAAAGAACTGATAGAGCGGTTTATAACTGAGAACCTGCCACAAATAACGAACAGCGAGGACGTACAAGAGCAGTTTGACAAATATTGGAACGANNGACGGCCTGCTGAACGAGGAGCAACTGAAACGGGAGCAGATGGAGGCTTTAATAAGCAAATACCTGTATGAAGGACGGCCACCGCTGAGGGAGGAACTGTTTGCAGCAAGGGAGGAGGGACAGCCAACCGTAATGCAACGCAAAACAGTATATGAAAGGATAATTCAGAAGCTGACTGACTTTGTGGAAACGTTTATCAATGGGATGGGTGGGTAAGTTTTTAAGCTTTGAGGTAATAAGCTAAAAAATCCATCATAGTAAGGTTGTTGATATTTGATATCCCCAATGCCTGCTCTGCCTGGTGAGTATTTTGGAAAAATAGTTCTGCCGTGTACCCGGCATCTATTGCGTATTGAAGCAGTACTCCCCCACTGCTTATCGTGGTTGTAATTCCATCCTCATTTATGCTGTAGTATATCATTTGTTATGCTGCTTTATTCAGTCCTTCTTTTACCTGTTTTGCCTCCAGTGACTTCCAAGCTTCCTCCGGTGTCCAGTATTCAAATTTCAAAGATGGTGGATAGCCTACTAGCCTATGCAATTCTTCAATCATTACGGAGGCAACATAGTCCTCGCACCCTACCGGGCAGGCAATACTATCGTGAATAGTAAATAAGGGCATATTGGGACGCTCCCTGCTGATGCGCTTGGCTATGACGTTGAGTATGACATGTGCTTCTATGGCCTGGAGTATGCAGGGCAAGGCATTTTTCCTTTTCTGTTTTATTTTCTTGAACACTTCATATACTTCAGGGAATAGCTTTCCGAATATTCGCTTTGCCAAAGCATCTTTCTGACCGAAATATCTATTGTCTGTGAAGAGGACTATGAACATCATTCTCTTTAATTCCCTTCTATCCGGTATGGCAATACCTGTCTCCTGTGTATATTGCCGAGCAATTTCTTCATAAAACCTGCCATTTACGACGAGGTCCACAAATCGCTGAAACCCTTTGCCAACATGAATTACGTCGGATTTTACTAGCATAATGTAAGAAATAATACCCTCTCGTAATGTATTACTTATATAATTACTGACTATTTTATTTACTTCTTTGTTTTGATTATCATATACCTCTTTATTAAATAGTATCGTACTTATATATGGTTGTGAATTTGAAATATCAACAGCAACTAACTTTTGACCTTTGTATGTTATGAAATTTCTCAGCTCCTTATGCATTGTCGTTAGGTTAGTATGCAACCTGCCAACTGTGGCATCTTTACTAAAATTATAATCGGCCGCAGCGATACGGTTGGCACATAAATAGGCGCAATTAAACTTCTGCAGTGCATTTTCAACGGAGGCATTCCGGTTAGTTTCTAATAAAGCATAGATATATTTTGAAGCACCTTTATAGTCAATCTCTAAATCTTCCGTAAACCATTTACCCAACCAATTCATCCTTTTCCTGTTCACCTTATACAACTTTAACTTTCGAGCTTTTGCTCTTTCCAATACATTCCTTTTTATCTCAATACANNTACTTATCCAACAGATCCTTGTTATTGGCGGAAATGTTAGTTATTAGTCCAATAATGTAGTAGAAATCATCTATGTGATAACTAAACGCTGGTGGCGCCAGTTTCAGGATATGCGGCAAGTTTAGATTTTCAGGTATAAATACTTTCATGTTGTCGAGGGCGAATTGTTCACAAAAGAATTATCCCTTAAATGTCATCTTGTTTGCCGCTATTCAATAGTCGCTGCACGTCCTCCTTAGGGTAATAGTATGTGCCCCCAAGCTTTGTATGTGGTAGTGTTTTATTAATCCTAAGTGTCTGGAGTGTGCCCGGAGAGATACTGAGCATCTTCATAACGTCGGCAGATTTGAGCCATTCCCGGTTGTCTTGTTTCCCATCTACCAGGCTAGTGATTGCCTGTAATAACTCTTGCTTAAATTCTACTAAGTCCTCTTTTGTAATTAATTCTACCGCCATGAATTTTAGTTTCTATTAGTTATAATTGATATTAAACAATAGCAAAATTCATGCCTCATATTGTAAAAAGCAAAAATAACAACTCACCAATTGTGGAAAAGTAAAGTGGATAATTCAGAAATGGTTTACATATAGCTGTTTATCAGCACTTACAAGCCCTGTAACTGTGGATTATATTGCTCTTTTGCTTGTACCAATTGCCGTATTATTGGCATTTAAACCTGCCATTTTTTTCCTAAGTGCCTTCATGTCATCTGCCACCTTGCTATCAACAATCTTTGCATAGTGCTGCGTAGTTTTCAGGTTGGTGTGTCCTAGCATACNNGGTGCATCGTCAGATTTTTGGAAATACCACACAAATCAGCTATCTCTTTGAGGTAGGCATTCATCTTTTGATTGCTGAGTACAGGCAATACCTTTCCATCGGCTACCGCCTCAGGGTGGTTTGCGTATTTTTCAATAATAGCCAATGCGGTAGGTAACAAGGGAATATTACTTCTTGTATCGGTCTTAGTCCGGTGGGTCTGAATCCACCGTTCGCCATCAATACCCAAAACAATATTAAACTTCGTCAGCTTCTTCACATCAGCATAAGCCAGCCCAGTATAACAACAGAATATGAAAATATCACGCACCTGGTCGAGGCGTAGAGTATGCAGCTTTTTTGAGACAATAGTCTGGATTTCCTCCTCGGACAGAAAGCCCCTTTCCACTTCCCTTATTTTTACTTTATAGTTAGCAAAGGGATTTCTCTCCAGCCAGCCGTTTGCCAGGGACAGGCTTGTTATTTTGTGCAGGTTCTTAATGTACTTGATTGCGGTATTGTGAGAGTTGTCCCGTACAGTTTTCAGGTAATATTCAAAATCTGTGATAAACTTGTGATTGACTTCTTTCAGGCCGATGTCATCTGCGTTATCCCTCCATNNAAGATTTTACCTGTTTGTTGTGGTATTCGAAAACAGCCAGGAGCGTTTTATCACGTTCCGATGTACCTAAAATAGATTTTTTTAAGTTGTCAGCGGTTATGAGCACGCCATTTTCGAGCAACTTTTTTTGATGCTCATATACCTTAGAGCGCACAATGTCCATGTAAGCATTAATACTTTTTACATCTTCAGTTGTACCCTTTACCTTTCCGGCTTCATTATTCCACCTGTCGGGTTCTATTGTTCGTTTGATGGCGAGCTCCGCCCTTTTGCCGTTAATAGTGATGCGCAGATATATAGGCGCTTTTCCATGTTTGTCGATTTTTGCTCTCTTAACGTAGAAGAGAATTCCGAGGGTTCTATTCATGATTAGTGACCATTTATTTATTGTTAAAAGTTACGATTTTTTGATGTCATAAACAAAAAATAAATAGCTATTTATCCACTGTATATCAACAGATTACGTGAAAATAGGTGACCT
>DINJ01000002.1:14316-17232 GCA_002423665.1 Bacteroidetes bacterium UBA5543
TATTATAAAGCAATGTTAAATAGGGGTATTCCGGTGTAAGAAATGAACCATTGAAGCGTCCCTGACGTAGATAATGTAAATTCGTAGAAAATGAGATACACGCTATTTTTGATGATGCCCGCCTTGCTGCTATTTACAGCATGTAGCTCGGCACAGTCCAAATCCGGAAAAACTAAAGAAGAAAAAATGAGTACCGAACAAAACAAGAACCTGGAGGTAGCCACTTTTGCTGCGGGGTGCTTCTGGTGTGTAGAGGCGCAGTATCAACAACTGGAAGGCGTGGAAAAAGTAGAATCCGGTTATATCGGCGGGCACGTAGACAACCCTACCTACAAGCAGGTATGCACAGGCAATACCGGCCATGCCGAAGCATGTAATATCTATTACAATCCTGAAAAGGTAAGCTATGACGAATTGCTGGCTGCCTTTTGGGTAGCGCACGACCCTACTACGCTCAACCGCCAGGGCAACGATGTGGGCACACAATACCGCTCTGCAATCTTCTACCACAACGACGAACAAAAGCAGAAAGCAGAAGAATACAAGCGCAGACTGAACGAGGAGAAAGCGTACGATAATCCTGTGGTGACCGAGATATCGCCCTATACCAAATTTTATGTGGCCGAAGAGTACCACCAGAACTACTACAATGAAAATGGCACACAACCTTACTGTGTCTTTGTAGTAAAACCAAAGCTGGATAAGTTCAAAAAGGTTTTTGCAGATAAGCTGAAGAAGTAGCCCTGAATTTCTACTTGAAGCATTCATCCTTTAGCATTACTTTTGAGTGCTCAAAACAACATCTTCTATGCATCTTTTACTNNGACAAATATCAGGCAACTCTGCAATGTAGAGCAGGGTGCGGAAAGGAAATCTGTAGCCAAGGGCAATGGCCTGAAAAAAATGGACTGTATAGAAAATGCTTGGTTGCTTATAGAGGACGGCATCATACAAGACTTCGGAGATATGGAGCATGCCCATGCTGTTGCTGCCAATGATATTGTGGATGTAAGTGGCAGATTGGTACTCCCTACTTGGGTCGACTCTCATACCCATCTTGTCTTTGCATCCAGCCGCGAAGATGAATTTGTAGACCGTATTAATGGACTTACTTACGAAGAAATAGCCCGCCGTGGTGGTGGCATACTCAACTCAGCCCGCAAGATGGCAGATATAGATGAGCACCAATTGTATGACGAAAGCCTGGTGCGCCTGCACAGGGTTATAGCACAGGGAACAGGTGCTATTGAGATAAAAAGTGGCTATGGACTGAACCTGGAGGCAGAGCTGAAAATGCTAAGGGTTATCAGGAAGTTGAAAGAAGAGGGGCCAATACCAATAAAGGCATCCTTTTTAGCAGCACATGCATATCCTCTTGAATACAAAGAAAATCATGAAGGTTATTTAAAGCTGATTATCGATGAAATGCTGCCCGTGATAGCAGGTGAAGGCCTCGCTGACTATATGGATGTATTCTGCGAGCAGGGATTCTTCAGTGTAGACGAAACNNAAATACATGCCAACCAGTTGCACCGTTCAGGTAGTGTACAGGTAGGGGTAAAACATAATGCCATCAGTGTCGACCACCTTGAAGCTATGGGCGATGAAGAAATACAGGCACTGGTAAATAGTAATACGATTCCTACACTGCTGCCTGGTGCAGCTTTTTTCCTGGGTATTCAATACCAGCCCGCGCGTAAATTGATAGACGCAGGCCTGCCCGTATGCCTGGCCACCGATTATAATCCCGGCTCATGCCCTTCAGGAAACGTGCCTTTCCTGCTTACTTTGGCATGCACGCAAATGAAAATGACCCCTGATGAGGCTATACAGGCCGTAACCACAAATGGCGCTGCGGCGCTTGAACTGACTGACCAACTGGGCACGATTGCAGTGGGCAAAAAGGCTAACTTAATAGTAACAAGGCCAATGCACTCATTTTCATACATTCCATACGATTTTGGCAATAATCCGGTCGAAAAAATGATTTTAGAGGGTCAAATTGTGTAGTTTTTGGCTTTTTCAGGTTACTTTTGCTTCCCGCGTAAAATAAAATTATGGCATCAACAGCAGATATTCGCAATGGCATGGTCATCAAATTGGATGGCAGCCTGTATTCAGTAGTAGAATTCGGACAGAATAAAACTGCCCGTGCTGCCGCAAAGGTTTGGGCAAAACTCAAAGGGGTAGACAATAACCGTTCTATAGAGCATACATGGAACTCAGGAGACTCTATTTTTCCGGTAAGGGTAGAGCGTAGGAACTACCAATATCTTTACAAAGACGATACGGGGTTCAATCTGATGGATACAAACTCATTTGAGCAGATAGTGCTTGGTGAAGATTTGATAGACCGTCCCGACCTTTATAAGGATGGACAGGAATGTTTTGTTATATTTAACACCGAAACAGAGGTGCCTATGGGTGTAGAGTTGCCTCCGAACGTGACCCTGCGTATTACTTATTCTGAGCCGGGTCTGAAAGGAGATACCGCTACACGTGCAATGAAGGCTGCAACTATGGAGACCGGCGCAACGGTAATGGTTCCATTGTTTGTTAATACAGACGAGCTTATACGCGTAGACTCTAAAACAGGAGCGTATATAGAGCGTGTGAAGGAATAGGAGACGGATTCGGGTAGCTGAAACGGTTGCCCGATTGTGTTGGCCTCACCAGACTATTGGGAAGTATAAAACAGAAATTCTTTCGACTAAAAATCTTACTCATGGAGTACAAACAAATACAGGAGCTGATAAAGATGGTCAACAAATCCAATGTCAGCGAACTGAGCATTGAACAGGGTGACTTCAAAATTACAATCAAGCAGCAGCAGGAAGCTCCTGCCGTTCAGTCTTATATGCCACCTGTGCAGCATGTAGTGCAGGCCGCTCCGGTACAGGTAGCTGCCGCTGCCCC
>DINJ01000160.1 GCA_002423665.1 Bacteroidetes bacterium UBA5543
GCCGAAGCTGACCGGGTATTCTCAATGCTGATGGGCGATGAAGTGGCCCCACGCAGGGAATTTATTGAGAGTCATGCCAAATACGCCAAGCTGGATGTATAAGCGACAGATAATCTTTTTAGACGACGCCCTGCCAACGCAGGGCGTTTTTATGATATGTTGTAAATGACTGCCGGGAGAGCAGATTTTACTACAGGCTTGAAGATGGACAGAATTTTCAAATAACTGATTATTGCGGGGCACGGGATAAAATGTAATTTTACTCAATCGGCAGTTTGTGAACGGATAAATAGAAATGTGACAAGCATTATTAAACTACCGAAATGACTTTAGAATAAACCCTTATTAACTACATGAACAAAACCAACAAAACAACAGTAGCACTAGCCGACGACCATACGATGTTTCGTCGTGGATTAGTATCTATTCTTAAGCCATACAAACATATTGAAGTTGTGTTTGATGCCGCAAATGGCCAGGAACTTGTTGACTATATAAAGTTGGCAGATACCCGCCCAGATGTATGCATCATAGACATCAATATGCCTGAAATGAATGGATATGATACTGCAAAGTATATAAGACGGCATTTCCCTGAAATAAAAATGCTTGCCTTATCCATGTACGATGACGAAGATAATATTATAAAAATGTTGCGTTACGGTGCACATGGATACCTGCTGAAGGCGGTAGAACCGGATATACTGGTAGAGGCCATAGCTACTGTCAGAACAAATGGATTTTATCATTCGGAATTAATCACCAACGATATACTCAACAGCATTCATGATGCTGAAAATGTAAAATTCACATCTTCAGAAATAGACTTTATGAAGATGGNNGCTATATCAGAAAGGACAGTGGACGGATACCGCGAAAGACTTTTCAATAAGCTAAATGTAAAATCGAGAATAGGACTGGTGCTATACGCTATACGCAACAATATAGTTGACCTGTATTAATATGATACAGTTTTATACCTGATATTTTTTGATTTTCAACACTATATATAAAGTTCGTTATTTCAGGTAAAAAATTCACAACACATTAAACCAATGGATATTGCCGTAATGTTACCTCTTTCTTATCTTTAACGATGTTCAAGGGATTTTTCAGGCATTACTTTATCTTTTTGCCTGCTGCATTATTATCTACAAGCAGCATATCGGCACAACCTAATACGGCTGTAACAAACAATATTGAGCGAGCTCATACATTAATGAATGACGTGTATGGAGAGCTGAACTATAATAATAGTGTAGGTGATATTAAGATGCGAATTAAAGGCACCTACAATTATGAGGGAATGAGTAATAAACCCGGCTCTGCGCGTGCATTCATGATGAGCGGTGATATTGAAATAAGTGAAGGAGGCGGCAAACTGGTACGCAAAGACAGTTTCAGCAGGACGGGTGAAGAAATCATTACATCATTATACGACATTGACGCAACACACCTGAATGTAAGCGAAGCAGGTGAGGATNNGACAAAGACAAATACCTGTATAAATCGCTGATATTTTCGCCCAATCTGTTGCTGCAAGTGCTTTTACAGGATGCATCGCGCAATACGTTTATCAGTACAGCTGACAAGTACCATATTATCAGGCATAATAACGCGTCAGGCGAGGCGCTATTTCTGTATATCAACTCCAATACTTACTTCCTGGAAAGAATAGACCAACCTGTGTATGACGTAGTAAATGGTGACTATTACCGTTCTGTTTTTTACAGTAAATACGACATACAAGACGGCTACCAGGTACCTGGCAAGGTGGTTATCAAACGAGATAGTAATATCATTTACGACCTGGACATTGAATTGAAAGAAATACTGCCCCGTGTGGAGTACGGCACGGTAAGGTTGTCACAAAAGAACATAGCGGCCTGGCTATACCTGGTGTTAATGCCCGATTGGAACCATAAAAGTGTGATTGCGGACATGAAGGATTACTTGGTGCTGTTTGATCCGCCCGGAACCCCCGAGGCAGGTTACACCTTGTTGGATAATATCAAGCGCGCATATCCCGGCAAAGAGATCAAATACCTTGTGGTGTCGCATTTGCACCCCGACCTGATGGGCGGTGTACGCCCCTTTATGGAAGAAGGTGTAACGATTGTAACTACAGAAGGTAACAGGCCGTATTTCCAGGAGATTGCCAACAACAGGCACCTGTTTTCTAAAGATGTACGGGTGAAAAAATTCATTACACCCAAGTTCCAGTTTGTGATACTGAACAAACAGGAGATACNNACAATCGAACCATACGGATGAATATATTATCTCTTACATACCGCAGGAAAAAATGCTGATAGAAAGTGACCTGGTGAAGACATGGGACCTGAAAGAAGGACGTAAGACGGACAGAAAAGAGAAGGGGCTGATGGAATTTATTGATGCCAACAAGATTAACGTAAAGCAAATAGTGCAGAGCTGGCCGCTGGAAAAAGCACCACACGTGGTTGAATTTGACCAGGTAAAACCGGAGTCGGACAGCAAACTACTGAAGGGCTCTAAGAAAGTGTTGGAAGTGTTTAATTAACTTCAATCACATCTTAAAAACTGCATATTGCTGAAAAGACCCATAAATTATTACTTTTACGGGCATTTTTTTAGATACAATGAGTGAGCGTATGAACAGGCCGGTGCGTGTGCTGGTAGCCAAAATAGGGCTTGACGGGCACGACCGCGGAGCGAAAGTAATAGCCACCGCACTGCGCGATGCAGGCATGGAGGTAATATATACAGGGTTGCGCCAAACGGCAGAAATGGTGGTAAATACCGCCCTGCAGGAAGACGTAGATGCCATTGGCATCAGCATACTCAGCGGTGCGCACATGACTGTTTTCCCAAAAGTCATTAAGCTAATGAAAGAAAAAGGGCTGGACAATGTACTCCTCACCGGTGGCGGCATCATACCAGATGAGGACATGTCTGAATTGAACAAAATGGGCGTAGGACAGCTCTTTGCACCCGGCACCCCAACTACACAAATAGCCGGTTACATTACAGAATGGGTAGCAGAAAACAGGAAAGAACTATTATAAATAATCATAAATAACAACATGTACCAAACATTACTGACTGAACTGCAGGATGGCATCATGACCATTACGATCAACCGTCCTGACAAGATGAATGCACTGAATAAAGACGTAATCGGCGAGCTATCTCAGGCTATGGACGAAGTGATGAGCAATGCTGACGTAAAGACAGTAATCATAACAGGCGCAGGCGAAAAAGCTTTTGTAGCGGGTGCCGACATATCAGAATTTACAGCATTGGATGCCGTAGGCGGTAAAGCCCTGGCGCAAAAAGGCCAGGATGGTGTGTTTAATAAGATAGAGAACTGCCCTAAACCTGTGGTGGCGGCAGTGAATGGCTTTTCATTGGGAGGAGGCTGTGAGCTGGCTATGAGCTGCCATTTCAGAATTGCGGCTGAAAATGCCAAGTTTGGCCAACCCGAAGTAAACCTGGGCCTGATACCGGGCTACGGCGGTACACAGCGCATGACCCAACTGATAGGGAAAGGTAAAACGATGGAACTGATGATGACCGGAGATATGATTGGCGCTGAAGATGCCAAAGCCCTCGGATTAGTGAACCATGTCTTCCCCCAAGCCGAATTATTGGGTAAAACGAGAGAAATTATGCAAAAAATTCAGACAAAAGCTCCCATTGCTATTGCAAAAGTTATATCTTGTGTTAACGATGCCGCAAAGGCTGACCCTGCCGGTTTTGCTAACGAGATAGAGCGTTTCGGTGAATGTTTTGCCACAGAAGACATGCGCGAAGGGACCTCTGCCTTTTTAGAAAAAAGGAAGGCTGCTTTTAACGGTAAATAATATTTTATATCTTCATCGTTCAAAAAAAAATGAGCCCATGCGGATGAGTTTTATCCGTAGCCTATTAGTAATCGGAATAAGCGCTACTACATTGACAGCAGTAGCACAGCCAGACATACCCAGAAAATATGTGGAACATCCCGGTGTGTCCGTAGGTGTAAATTTCGGCCTGGCCGACATGTGGGGTGATGTGGGTACACAAGGCCCTATTGACCATTACGCCAACGAGCGTTATTGGAGCAAACCCCACTTCATGGGTGGTATATTTATGCGTTTTGTCAAGCATCCGTCATGGGCATTGAGGCTGAACCTGAACTACGGTACATTATATGCCAATGATGATTGGAACCTGACAAAAGCAGAAGAAGCCAAATCAATTGAAGATGATGCATACCAGCGTTACCTGCGCAACCAGGATGCACGCGCTAATGTATGGGAAGGTACTGTAATGTTCGAGATTTCGCCGCTTAGGTTTAATTCTGAAAGCAAATTGGCGCAGAAATCTATGCAACCTTATATAGCATTCGGTGCTGGAGGGTTCCACTTCAGGCCTCAAACCTCGTTGATAGACCCGTTGACAGGCCGTAAAAGGTGGGTTGAAACTAAAGAATTGAGACTGGAAGGCGAAGGCATAGAAAACTCAGGTGCTGTAGCTACTAACTTGTGGCAGGTGTGTGTACCGGTAGGCCTTGGCCTGCGTTGGGATATAGGCCGCGACATGAACATAGGCGTAGAGTGGTTGTACCGTTTTACAACTACTGACAGGCTGGATAACGTAAGCAGTTATTACCTGACACCGGATTACTACGACAGGCACCTGAGCCCTGAAGATGCGGCTATTGCCAAGCAGGTATATGACAAATCTTGGGCTATTGAACCTGCCTACAAAAATGGGTATGGCGCACCGCGTGGCAACAAAGATGTACTGGATGGTTACTCTACATTCTCCATTACATTTATGTACAGGCTGGAAACTAATAAAGTACCCTGGTGGTAATCAACACCCGGTAGCAACAAAATTATATGGCGGCATGAGTGATCATGCCGCTTTTTTTATACATACTTACAGGTCTTCAAAAGAAACTATACCTGACTTGATAGCGTATATGGCCAACCCCTGCCTGGTGGTTAAGCCCAGTTTATCGCACAAAGCATTCCTGTAGCTGAGTGCAGTGCTGGTACTGATAGACATTCTATCGGCTATTTCTTTCATACTTAGTTCAGTACAGCAGTATTTAAGAAACTCCATTTGCCTGTCGGTGATATTGCCTGCAACGGGCTTATTATGCTTTATGGATCTGAAATAGTTGCTGGCTATCAGTTCCGAACTGTAATAACCGCGCTCATGTATAAATAATAACGCCTTTTGCAACTCATCGAGGTCACTCGCTTTAGACAGGTAACCGCTGGCACCCAGCTTCAGCATCCTGATGATGGCGAACTCATCTTCCAACATAGACAGTGCCAGTACTTTCAGGTTGGGCCAGTGCTCTTTGATGTACTCCATGGTTTCGTAACCATTCATCTCCGGCATTTGTATATCCAGTATACATATTTCAGGCATGGGGTTTGCCGTTGCCAGCCTTGCTACCAAATCTTTTCCGTTGGCGGCCTTTATTATCACTTTAAACCTACCCTGCCCTGATAACATATTGCTGATAGAATCTCTGACCACTGCGTGGTCATCAGCAATAGCAATTGGAATGGCTGCCTGATCAGTCATATAAATTTTGTATAGTGGCTAATGCGGGAATACACAGTGTGGCGATAAATATACATTAATTTATACCTTCAGCTGTTTATTAATACCTGATAAGGCCGGTATGCGCGCTAACCAGGCGCAAATATATAGATTGTTATATTGAAAGGCTGCAGCCACTGCGGGCCTGTTTTACATCGCCGGGCGCTATTATACCTGTTTTGTAGGCGAATATGGCTAAACCCTGGCGGGTGCGCACTTTGAGTTTTTCAAACAGGGAATTTCTGTAACATTTTATAGCATCGGGGCTCACATTCATTTTTCCGGCTATTTCCGTTGCAGTCATTTCGGTATGGCAATACTTAAGGTAGGTGTACTCCTGCTCATCCAGGCACCAGGGTTTGTCTTTGGCACGCGCCATCAGTTCGGTTTGGTAATAATCTTGTTCATAAACACATATCAATGCCTTATGCAGCTCACCCATAGTACATTCTTTGCCCAGGTAGCTTTTAGCGCCAAGTGCCACCATACTCCTTACCACAAACTCATCTTCCAGTTGAGACAGTACTATTACCTTTAGTGCAGGTAATTTATCGCGAATGGATATCATGGTTTCATAGCCGTTCATCCGCGGCATTTGTACGTCCAGCAGGCAAATATCGGGATGTGGGGATGCGGCGGAAATCTCCCGTACCAGTTCTTCACCGTTGGCCACGTTAATGCATATTTCGAAACGAGGGTCTGTCATCAGTGTGCGGCTGATAGAATCCCTGATAAAAAGCTGGCTGTTGGCCAATGCTATCTTTATGGTGCGCTTATTCATATGGTATATGTATTGTGATTTTTGTACCGTTGCCGGGCGCAGCAGTGATATCCAGTGTTCCATGCAATACTTCCACCCTTTGTTTCATATTTATCAGCCCTATACCCACTGCCTTGCTATCTTTTGGGTCAAAGCCCTTGCCGTCGTCGGCAATGGACATGCTAAACTTTTCGGGCAGGTAAGATATATTGATACTTACCTGCGCAGCGTCGGCATGTTTTATGATATTGGACAACGATTCCTGCGCTATGCGGAACATCATCAATTCGCGCTCAGGCGACAACTGCCTGTCACCTTCTTCTACATCAATGTCAAACTGTATATTATTGTGTGCACCCAGGTATTGTGTTTCTTTCCTCAGCGACTCTTCCAGCCCTATTTTATTGATGTATTTACTATTGAGTACGCGGCTCAGGTCCCTAAGGTCTTTCAATGCCCTTGATACCTGTTCTTTACTATCGCGTGCCAGCTGAGCCGGGTTATCAGTAACGCCGGCCGACAAGGTAACAAGGTTCATTTGCACACCGGCCAGCACCTGGCCGATATTATCGTGTATTTCCTGCGATATCTGGTTCATCGCTTTCTCCTGTACCTCGAGCATAGTTTGCAGCAATTGTTTTTCGTACTGAAACTCCATTTGCTTTTTTTCGGCCTCGTTCTTCCTTTGTTTGTTTTTGCTAATTATCACAAACGTGGTGATATAAAACATAAACATAGGTATAAGTATGGACCCCGCCACCAATATGGGGATGAGATAGCTATCATTCATGGATTAACTGCTTTCTATTACCAGAAAAATATAAAAGAACAAACCCTATGGCTGCATAGGTGATAACATTGACTGACCATAATAAGTATGTGACAAAAGGCATTACAAAGAGTTTTTTAACCCTTAAAACAGAATACAATGCCAAGCTAGTGTATGTAAAACTCCAGAAAAATATTAGGATTACAACAATCCAAAAATGCTTGTATCTAAAAATGTCAATATTATCGTTTGAAAGTATTCTTTGAAAACTGAAAAGGGATAAAGTCATAATGACTAACCCTTCAAACAGTAAGAAATTAGAATTAAAGACATCAAATGACTGAAAAAACAAACTATTAATAATAGCTAAAACAATTCCGATTATACCTACTATAGTTCCAACTTTTCCCTTTCTATTATTTATGCTGTCAAAATATATCCCAATTACAATTAGTTGAATGGGTGCAAATAAATGGTATATGAACATGTTGTTGTGATATCTGATTGCAGCCAAATGCGATGCTATCTCACTTGTAAGGGTAAGGCACAATAACACTAATATGATTTTTGAGGCAGTATCCTTATCCTTAAGGTTATACAAGCTCCCTAAAATTGCTAATAGTATAACACCGAGATAACCAAAAAACATGCTATCCGAAATCATCATCAATCATTTAATATATCACTTGCTGCAGTTCCACTAATAGGGCATTCATTTGGACATGGTTTACAAAAATCCATTACCGCGCCCTGCGGACTATAAATATAGTTGTTATTGGCGTCAAAGCCGGCAATAACAATGGTCAGGGCGCGGTAGTCCATATCATCATACCCGGTGCTATTATTATTGCGCACATAGTTCAGCTTATGGGCAAACATCAGTTTCACTTTTGTGATGTTAGCATTCTGCAGGTAGTACCTCAGCGCATTGGCGTCAACAATCAAGGATTTTAATTGAGTGCCGCTGTTGTCTAATCCGTCAAGGTAGCTTTGTATCATTACGTTTGCGGTGTCCGGCAGCAGAAAAGGCGAATCCAGGCCCATCAGTGCATAAGCCCGATAGTCAGGTTTATTACCGGGATGATTGACGTTGGTATCCACAGTCGCGTTTTTTTTATTACATGCATATACNNTACTACTATTAAGAGCATCTTGTTCTTCATACAATTATTTGGTTTGATTTATTCAGACCGCAAATGTAAATGAACGCACCGGCGCGATACCCGTTAAAACTATGGGCATGAAGTATTAAAAAATGGGGGTACTACTGTTTGAAAATATCAGTTATAATAAAGACAAATAGTGTATGCAAAAGTATTGTACCATCATCAAATGTGTGTACATAAGACGCTTACGGATTAGTTGTCAATAATATAGGGAGAATGGAAGCATTGCTAATAAATGCAGCCAGCAACCATTAACTATCCGTTAAAGCTTAAGGAATATAAATATAAATTACGTAACTTGAAGTATGCACAACGGGCAGCTGATAATAGAAAAGCTCAAGAATGTTAAAACCTCGCTGAAGCGCCGCTACGGCGTAACAGAGGTTGCCTTGTTTGGCCCGTACAGCAAAGGAGAAGAGCAGGATGACAGTTATGTAGACTTGCTCATCAATTTCGACAAGGCACCGGGCATACGTTTTACCGACCTGGAAGATGAACTGGAACAACTATTGGAGCGTAAAGTAGATGTGACTATGCGCAAGGGTATAGAACAGCAGTACTTTAAGTCAATAAAAAAGGAGCTGATCTACATTTAACACTATTTAACCGCTGTATCTTACCCGTTCACCGACTTTTCTCTCCGTTTTGCCAAAACTTTGTTCTGTCATAGAAATGTCCGCTGTACATTTGCGGCATATTTATAATACGGCATATGAAGTTTTTACTGCATACAGGGTTTATTACAGCAGCATATTTGATGAATAGTGTCATCGTAGAGGCACAGAGCACAGTGAGTGGCAAGGTGATTTCGTACAGTGGCAAACCCATATCGGGCGCTAACGTGTACCTACTAAATACAAT
>DINJ01000207.1 GCA_002423665.1 Bacteroidetes bacterium UBA5543
CTTGTGTATGGTCTTCATACGGGTATAGTCCCATTGATAGGCAAACTGCAGCATATTACCGTTATTGAGACGGTACATAATCGCTGCACGGCTGTTCAGCCTGAAGTATTTGCCAAAGGTGCCTGTAGCAGCATTGTCAAAGAAGTCTTTGCCCGGTTTATTGTCAGGGTCTGCCAGTTCCTCCCTGTTGAGGTAATAGGGGCGGGAGATATTTGCAAAAAACGGTATTGCCAGGTCCCATGTCAGAAAGCCCGTTTTGTCTCCGAATGTTACTTCTTTCGTGATTTTACCACAGAGGCCCAGACTCAAAGCATATTCATAAACCTTAGCTGCGTCTACAAGATGGTCAGCATTCTTATACCCAAACATAGCCGACAACATACCTCCAGCCCTTATTTCCGTATTGCGCATATCCATAGGCAACTTGACCAGGAAACGGTAGTCCATTAAGGCACGCTGTGTTTTAGCATATACTTTGGCAGGTTTGTCCGTATTATGTGTCAGCTTCAAAGATGACGCCCGCAACGATATTTCAGAATAAGTTGACTCATTTACCTTGAGGTAAGAAAGCATAGGCAATGCGCCTACCCTGCTATATACAATAGGAGAAATAGCCGGGTCGTTCATAACCTGGTAGGTAGCCCCGGCACCAATACCCAGATAACGCAAATAGCCATTAATGGTTTCTACGCCTCCTTCTTCTTCTGTGTACTGCCCGTATACATTAACGGTTAATACACAGGAACACAGCAACAGGATTAGTTTCCTGCCAAGATGATAACAATACATACGGGCAGCAAAATATCAATAAAATGAGGAATGGCAAAAAACTATCAGAGTCTGTACACCCATCCACGGGTATCAGCCTTACGGCCATAGCGGATGGCGTTTAGCTCTTCACGCAGCCATGGCGCCAGTTTCCACTCTTCCTGTGGAGGCAGGGCCATTTTTTCTTCCCTGTAAGTAAGGTCTGCAATCGGCGCAATAGAAGCGGCAGTACCGGTGCCGAAAGCTTCTTTGAGTTGTCCTGCCTTATATGCTTCCACTATCTCGTCGATGTGCAAAGGACGCTCTTCTACATTGTAGCNNACAATTGTATCACCCAGTACAAAGAATACGTTCATTGTACCAATCTCCTGTACATACTTATGTTCCAGGCCATCCATCCACAATATCTGGTGATAACCTTTCTTGCGTACTTCTGTCATGGGGTACATGCTACCGCCATAGTTACCGGCGGCTTTGGTATACCCAACACCACCGGGAAAAGCGCGTACGTAGTTTTCATCCACATATATAGAAACAGGCTCTGCATAATATGGGCCAGCAGGGCTGGTGATAATCATAAAACGGAACTTAGTGGTAGGCTTGATACCAATAAATTCGTCAGTCGCCATCATGAACGGGCGAATGTATAACGAGGTCCTGTCTGCTTCGGGTATCCAATCCTGGTCCAGTTCTATCAACTGGCGCATACCTTCCATAAACAACTCTTCGGGTATAGGCGGCATACCCATACGAATAGCTGAACGGTTCATACGTTTCCAGTTTTCCTGTGGGCGGAAAATAACTGCGTTGCCTTCAGGGTCTTTATATGCTTTTACACCCTCAAATATTGCCTGGCCATAATGAAAGAAAGATGTGGCCGGACTCATATGCATATTACCATAGGGTATTATCTCTGCCTTGTTCCACGCACCGTTCACGTAGTCGGCAACCAGCATATGGTCTGAATATAGTTTGCCGAACTCAATATTGTTTTTGTCTAACTCGTGAAGCCTGCTGTTATCAGTTTTGTTAATCCTGATATCTAATGTGAATACATCCATGCGTGCAAATATTATAAAAGAACGAATAAATAAAACCGAACTACAAAGAAACGAAAAAAAATGGAATAGATTTACTAAAATTGTACACGAATACGCTGAAACGCTTGTTATGACTGATTTCCCGAGGATTATCAACACAGAAATTATTGATACTGAAACAGATGTATTCTGGTATAACAATTCAGTATCACATGAAACAATTGCAACAAAAAATGTATTGATACTGACGAAAAAAATCGGCAATCAACAAGAGCAGGAACAACTGGATAAGATACTCAGTGCGTGCAAATTGAGTGCGGATATCTACAATATCGTTCAACTGGACGAAAGCGAGAAAAGGGCATGGCACCAGTTAAAAGAAGCAGCGCATCCATCTGTTGTCATACTGTTTGGTGTTCATCCTTCAACATTAGGTATATCTGCATTATTCAGGCTCAATTGGCTGAATAATTTTGACAGCGTATCGTGGGTGCCCACATTGTCGCTGGCAGAACTGGAACAGCAGCCACAGGCAAAAAAAGACTTGTGGACAAATGCCCTGAAACCATTATTTGCAGATACTCAATAGTCTTGCCATCAACCTCAGAAATATTAAAGCGGTATTGGGGCCACAGTAGCTTCAGGCCTCTGCAGGAAGATATTATCAACTCTGCACTGCATAAGCATGACACCCTGGCATTGCTCCCCACCGGCGGAGGAAAATCATTGTGTTACCAGCTACCGGCAATGATGCTTGACGGGCTGACATTGGTAATAACCCCACTGATTGCGCTGATGCAGGAGCAGGTACAAAACCTGGTATCACGGGATATACCGGCAGCACATATCAGTTCCGGCATGCACAGGGCCGAAGTGTACAGAATATTGAATAATGCAGCCCATGGGGCATACAAGCTGTTATATATATCTCCCGAGCGTATTCAAACCTCTTTGTTCGAGGAGTTTCTACCCGTATTGGACGTGCGGCTAATAGCGGTAGATGAGGCGCATTGCGTATCTCAATGGGGCCATGATTTCCGCCCCGATTACCTGCAGATAAAAAACATCAGGCAGACATTTAAAGGCGTACCACTCTTGGCTCTTACCGCCTCTGCTACCAAAGAAGTAGAAGCAGACATTATCAAACAGCTGGAGTTGAAAGACATACAGCTATTCAGGCAAAGTTTTGAAAGGCCCAACATCCATTATACAGTACAATACAGTGAACAAAAAAACAGGGATGCTGTCGCGATACTGAATAACATCAAAGGTAGCAGCATCGTGTACTGCCGCAGCAGAAGGCAAACTGAAATACTGTGCAGGCAACTGCAGCAACATGGCATCAACGCATTAGCTTATCATGCAGGTATGGGGCATGAACAACGGGCTGAAAACCGTGAGCTGTGGATGGCCAATAAAGCGGGTGTCATGGTTGCAACCACCGCTTTCGGTATGGGCATAGACAAAGAAAATGTAAGATTGGTATTGCACTATGATGTACCGGAACACCTGGAGGCATACTACCAGGAATCAGGGCGGGCAGGGCGTGACGGCCAACCTGCACAATCTGTTTTACTGTACAATCAACCCGACATTAATAAACTGGAAGAAAGTACAGAAACACAATTTCCACCATTCGAGTTCCTGCGCAAAGTATACCAGTCGGTAGTGGAATACCTGCAAATACCCATAGGCGCTGAACCATACAGGTATTATGATTTTGAACTGACTGATTTTTGTAAAAAATTCGGGCTGGATGCGTTTATTACAGCAAGGGCTTTAAAGTTGCTGGAACAGGAAGGATTGTGGACNNGATATTGGCCGACAGGGCTGAACTGGATAATATCAGCAGGCAACACCACGACCTGAACCTGCTACTGACTACCATGCTGCGGTTGTACGGCAGTCTGTTTTACCACCCTACCCCGGTAAATATCAAAGTGATAGCCAAACACCTGAAAATAAAATCAGAGCTGGTATTGCAAATGCTCCTGCAATTAGACAAGATGGAGTTGATACAATTCAACCAGCCAAAGGATGGTCCCCAGTTATTTTTCCACCACTATCGTGTTGACAGCCGCACGCTGATTATCAATACAGAGCGTATCAATGCTTTGAAGAAAACACATTTGCAGCGCACAGAGGCCATGATACATTACATCACAGAAAACAATGTTTGCCGTACCAAACTCATGCTACGCTACTTCGGGCAACAGTATGATGGCAATTGCGGACATTGTGATGTGTGCGGGAATGCTAAACGACAATCGGCACCGGCCCAATCTATTGAAGCAGCAATAACGCAACTATTGAAAACTGAGCAGGAGCTAAGCCTTACAATGATTTGCACAAGGCTACCGCAATACTCCATTGCCGAAATCACTGATATCATTCGCAGTATGATTGATGATGGTATTGCAGGAGTTAAGACTGGAAATATTATTTACCTGGAATAACTAAGAAAGGTACTTACCGACTATCGGCACCCTGCGCCCCACACCAAATGCCTTGGGCGACACACGTATGATAGGGCAGAACTGGTTACGTTTGTATTCGTTCATATTTACCATCCTGAGAATACGCGCTACCAGGGCACCATCAAAACCCTGCGCTGTTATTTCCTTAGGCCCTTGTCTGCGTTCTATATATTGATACAAAATCGGGTCGAGTATATCATATTCCGGCAGACTATCGCTATCCTTTTGCCCTTCCCTCAATTCTGCAGACGGCGCTTTTTCAATAATATTTCGTGGTATGACCTCACGATCCTTGTTGATATATTCGGCCAGAGCATAAACCTGCATCTTGTACACATCGCCCAATACACCCAGCCCTCCGGCCATATCACCATANNTTAAATACAGGTTTCAATGTTTGGCGGTATGTGTCGAATATGTCCCGTATAGGCAAAATATCATATGGATTGTCGAGGTTCTCTGACAATAGCACGGCATCATCTACTGAATGCCCTGTAGAAAACTGCGAGGGCATCAACAAAGCATGTACATTTTCGCTACCTAATGCACGACAGGCTAATGCAAGTGTTACCGCGCTATCAATACCGCCCGATGAAGCGACAATAGCTTTAGTAAATCCCATTTTGCTGAAGTAGTCACTTATACCCGTGACCAGTGCATCATGTATAAGGGAAATGNNGATGATCAAAAACCTTAGGCATAGGGTCAACATAGGGTATATCGGCCGCAGTGCGCACTATTGATTGAACAAAACTGTTGTCATAGTTCAATTCAACATAGGCCAGTTGCTCCGAAAAACTGGACATTTCCATTACCAGGTTTTCCTGAGCATCCATTACCAATGAGCCTCCGTCGAATATAATTTCCGTTTGCGAACCCACTGTATTGCAGTACACCATAGGTATTTTATACTTGGCTACATTACGCTTCACTATGCCCAACCTCTCTTGCGCCTGTGCATAATCGAATGGCGAAGCGCTGATGTTCACCATGATATCCGGTTGTTGCTGCATCAGTTCATCCATAGGGCATATACGGTAAAGCGGATTGTCTTCCAGGTTCCATATATCCTCGCACACCGTTACTGCCAGCTTCTTGCCTTTAAACTCCATCACATTCCACTCCAGCCCCGGTTCAAAGTAGCGGTACTCATCGAATATATCGTATGTAGGCAGCAGTGTTTTGTTGGCTACAGCCTGTATTTTTTTACCATACAGCAGGTAGGCACTGTTGAACAAGTCTTTGCCTTCTACCTTAGGGTTGCGTGATGGCGCCCCTACTATTACACCTATAGTATCAGCCTCCTGTGCAATGGTATTAACCGCAGCCAGGCTCTGCTCAATAAAATCATTAAACTCCAGGAAATCGCGGGGAGGATATCCACACACTGCCAGTTCAGAAAACACAATAAGGTCGCCGCCCTGCTGTTTTGCCTGCCGTACGGCATCAATTATTTTGGCGGTATTCGCTTCGAAGTTGCCGATATGGTAGTTCTGCTGCGCAAGGAATATCTTCATACAGGTAGTAAAATTACGATTTAAGCGTAAGTATTATCGTTGCTGAATTCCCTATTGCATCCTAAACTAACTTCATTATACACTTGTCTAATAATATTCATACTCATACATAATCTGGACTTTTGGAGTCTTTGTATCACATTTAAGGTAATCGGGCATTTCCTCAACCATTATTATTAACCCATGCTGGTTGTAGTATTTTTCAATTGTGTTATAACCCATAGTCAAGAAGTTAAAATTTACAGACACTTCTTTCACAGGTTGACCAGCGTTATTCAGCATTATGTGATCAATAGCATACGGATGTAACTTATTACCTTCATAATGGTATTTTAACTTCAGCTTCAGTTCATCGTTATACTCGTACTCCTTCCTCCAGCTAAATCTTTTGGTTTTATGTTCTTCAAGTATCAATCGCTCTTTGACATCGTACGAGTATCTTGTAATGGTGGTATCTGCACCATCTCCATTCAGTCCTTCATATTCAACCTCGACTTCTTGTGACAAGATGCCATGGTCATTGTAGGTATACATTATAATACTATTGAGAGTATCATTTTTGTCGTATCGCTCTTTACGAATTAATTGCTTGATTGTATCGTTGTAGAAATACTTGCTTGTGTATGATATATAGTCGGGACTACTATTGCGATAGTATTGACAGGTGTCACGTATCAGCTTGTTGTTAGCGTAATGGCATTTTACCTTGTAAGATATTTTGTCGTAGTTCCAAGAACATCCAACGCCGCTTGCAGTTGCAACTCCTGACACCTGTCCAAACTGAACACGCTCAACTTTATTTCCTGTACTGTCATACCTAATTATATTATCAACGTAGTTTCTTTTACGTTTCTTTTCCTTCCCCCTTACATCTTTTAATACAAGATATACAACTTCTTTACGTTCTTTTACTTTTACTTGCCCAAAGCAAAGTAATGGTAATAACATTAATAGTATAATACATCTCATTTATATAATTAATTCCATTACTAGGAAATGGAGGTAGTCTATCTTAAAAGAACAATCCCACTTTCAACGCAATATTGTTCAGCCTGATGTTACCGTCTGTAAACGTACCCTTATATCCCATATTGATATCCTTGGGGCTGGTAACATCGGGCGCAAAGCCGTTGTTGAAGAACAAGCCCATATACAGGCTCATCTTTGGGGTAAACTGGTATTCAATACCGCCACCCAGGTTCATCTGGAATAATACAGGAATGATACTAACTCCATTGCGCAATTTTTCATTTTCACCTGTTGCTATTTCATCTACCAAACCTGTACCGGCGGTATCGGTATATGTTACTGAATAAGTAGCCTTTTTAGATATATTAATCGCCGCGGTAACACCCAGGTTACCGAATATCCTCAAGCCACCCGCCAGGTTGTCACTCATCAGTTTCAGGCCGAAAGGCACTTCGAAGTATTGCAGGCGGTAATCAAAACTGGCTGATTTTACAATATTGTCCGGGCCGGGAGTAGGAAATTTCGTAGGGTCATACTCAGCCAATATTTTCCCCCCGGTCGTCGCCAGTTGCACGCCTGTGCTGATGCCATAATTCTCTGCAAAGAAATGGTCAATCATTAATCCCCAGCTATAACCTACCTTACTACCCTCGCTGGTTACCAGATAACGGCCGTCATTACTCCTGGCGGCGGTAGGCTTCATCCACGAACTGTTTGGGGCGACAAACAGACCGAAACGGGTTTTCCTCAACTCAACATTCGCAGTACTTTCAACCGGTTCGCCATAGGTGTATTGGGCCATTGCGGTAAACGAATACATACTAATAACAACAATCATCAATAATTTCCTGATATACATAGTCTTTTGCAGCGGTTAAAGATTATTATTCAAATAAAATCAGTAATGCTATTTTTGCCGTCGTAAAAATAAGCGCATTTCACGGGATGTTAAGTCTTTGCCTATGAAAAGTATTCAACAAAACTGCACTATACTGTTAATAATATTATCACTTCCATTGATATTCATGAGCTGTGGCGGAGACAGTGCACCGGATGTGAGTGAGATAACCGTTGAACTAAAAAGCCAAAGGCTGGATAAGGATTTATACGCACTTGATACCAATCAACTGGGGGCCGGATTAGCAGGTTTACAAAGCAAATATCCTGAGTTCCTGAATTTTTACCTGGATACAGTTATGGGTTTCAGTATACAGAACAACTATACAGATAGTAATCCGGGTGTACAAAAAGGCCTAAAGACATTCCTGACACATAAGGATTACCGTGGTGTGTTTGATACCGTACTCGCACGATACCCTGATGAGTCCGGAATCGATGAAACCCTGAAAAAGGGCTTTCAATACATGAAACACTATTTCCCGAAATATGAGGAACCACGTATCATATACCTTGTGTCAGGCCTTAATAATTACGGAGCACTGACATATGGTGAAGATATGCTTGGCATCGGACTGGATATGTTCCTGGGGGCTGATTATCCATATTATAAATCGGTAGGTATACCCGAATATTTCTCCCGTCAGCTGAACGAAAATTATATCCCGGTAGCTGTAATGCGTACTGTATATAGGCAAGATCATCCTTTTGTAGTAGATGGCAGAGTGTTGCTTGATATGATGATACAGAGCGGAAAAGAAATGTACTATCTGGGCAAGGTAATACCCTTTACCGAAGAGCCGGTGCGGCTGGCTTACTCAGAGGAACAATTGAAATGGTGCGAAGAAAATGAAGCTATGATTTACGACTTCTTCGTACGCAAAGAATTGCTATACGAAAACAACCTGCAAAAGGTGGTGCGCTATGTGATGGATGGCCCCAGTGCAACAGGTATGCCTGCTGAAAGCCCGGGTAATATCGGCGCATGGTTGGGACTGCAGATTGTGGAAGCTTATATGCAGGAACACCCTGATGTAACACTGGAGCAACTTGTTAATGCGCCTGTTGACGCGCAACGCTTTTTATTAGAATCAAAATACAAACCTAGATAGATTATGAAGAAGATTATTGCAATTTTACTGGTACTTGTATCATTAACTGCTAACGCTCAACTGAAAAGGGCCGATACGGTAAGGACAAACCTGGAAGTAAAAAATATAGATACAGTAGCATGGGTACATACAGGAACACTTAACATAGGCATTAACCAGGGATTCCTGCACAACTGGGCTGCTGGTGGTGAAATAGCCTCAGCTACAATAAACGGACTTTTCAGCGGCAGCCTCAACAGGCTATACCACAGACATATCTGGAGTAATAACCTGGATATGACTTACGCATTGTTCTACGCTTATTCCAATGCATTTATCCCCCGTAAAATGGATGACCGCATCGACTATACATCAAAATACGGTTACAGGTTGGATACAGCTAAAGACTTTTACTTTACTACCCTCTTCAACTTCAAGTCCCAGTTTACCAAAGGATATGACTATGAAGCAGATATGTGGGATACTTTTTCTACTTCAAAATTCTTTTCACCGGCTTATTTCATCTTAGCTCCGGGTATTGAATATCGAAAAGGTACCAACCTGAGTTTATTTTTGTCTCCTGTTGCCGGCCGTATGACAGTGGTAGACAAATACTACACCATGCGCGCACCAGAGGGTGCATTCGGCGTTGAAAATGGGAAGAACGTTCGTTTTGAACTGGGTGCATATTTCTCAGGAAGGTACATGGTTGATATAACAGAGAATTTAAGTTTCAAAACAAGGCTGGATCTTTACTCAAACTACCTGGCAAAAGACTATACCGACAGCTTGGGAAACGTGGTAAAGAAGGACAATCCGGGCAATGTAGATATATTGTGGGACAATCTTTTTGCAGGGAAACTATCCAAATACTTCAGCATGACGCTTGGCGGAACATTTATATACGATAACGATATACCTTATGTTAGCACCACAACTGATCCGGTAACAGGCCAGGAAGTGGAAAAAGATGAACCCGGAATGGGTCTTGGCTGGTGGCAGGTAAAACAAGTATTCACCGTTGGCTTTCAATACAAATTTTAAACGGTATATTTGAACGAATAGCTGAGTAAGCACATGGCAGATACGTACCAGATTAGATTACCCCAGTTTGAGGGTCCGTTCGATTTATTGCTGTTCTTTATTGAACGCGACGAACTGGATATTTATAACATACCCATACATAGCATCACCAAAGACTTCCTGGAATACATCCACAAACTGGAAGCCCTGAACATAGAACTGGCCAGCGAGTTTATATTATTCATATCTACTCTGATGCGTATAAAAGCCAAAATGCTGCTGCCCCGCAAAGAACTGGACGAACAAGGAAACGAAATAGACCCCAGGCAAGAGCTGGTTGATAAAATACTGGAATACAAGCGTTTCAAAGAGGCATCTGAACAAATGATTGTATTGGAAGCCGAGCGCTTGTTGCAACAGAAGAGGGGTAATATCAAGAAGGAATTGGATGCACTGGGTGAAGAATATAGCGAAGGCACTGAAATTCAAACAATTACAATGTACAAACTCATGCAAGCCTTTGAGCGTGTAATGAGCAGATACAAAGACCGTACTGACAAACCACAGCACGTAGTCGTAAAGTATAATTATAGCCTGGAAGGACAGAAGAATTACTTACTGGAACATATTAAGTCTAATACACGTGTAGCATTCGAAACAATCTTTGCCCAGTGCGAAAACCGCATTCATGCCATATTTACTTTTCTGGCAATGCTTGAATTAGTGCAGATGAAATACCTATCGCTGCTTATTGGTGGAGGCAGAAATAACTTTATTATTGAATGGAATGCGGATGCACCCGAACAAATGCCGGATAACACAACGGACGCCTACTCTACCAAAATGGAAACGGAAGAGGACAATCCGGTTGAACCAGAGGAATAGTACTTAACGATTCCTGATAACAGAACCGAGTATATAAATATCCGACTCTATGTCAACAGGTGTAGTCTGCCCTGTTATATTCATTTTGCCGGAAAGTTGTTGCGATATCTTACCATTGAGCACCAACCCTGTCTTTATTTCAATGTCCATTTCNNTATCACTATCCTGTGCCTGATTAGCTTTATCTGAATTTATTCGCCCTTGTAATTCAATATGCGCTACTCCTTTTTCTATGGACACCAATTGATACCGGTTACGTACACGTACATTGGCAAAACCTACAGAAGTGGCATAAGAGCGTTCCCATATGCTGCCTGCCTCTACATTCGCACCCGGGTAAACCTGTAAGACATGAAGCATTATCTTACGGATAGAACTATCGTCGAAACGGTAGGCCCTACCTGCGTCACTCTTCGATCGGATAATGGGTTCAGATGCCAGTACTTCACCCTTAGGAGAAATGACCATTTTAAAGTTCTTATCAATCAGATTACGCAAGTCTTCGTACATCGGGTCTGTTCCGTTATCGTTTTCCGAATCATAGTCCAGGGAAAAAAGCTGGTTGCCAGAGCTCATTGTAATCCGTTCATATGTTATAGAAACAGTACTTTTACCGGGCTGTACACCTACTACTCTATAGGCATTAGTCAACGTCATATTCTGGTGAATGGTGATAGCTTTATCTTTTTCTATTTCCTGGGTTAGAGAAATATTATTCTTGACAGTATACCTGTATGCCGAATCGGGCAATAAATTGAATATCAACCGAGTGGGGCCGCTTACCTGTTGCACAGCAGGAGACTCCCTACATCCCCAAAATACCAATGGGAGTATAGCTACATAACATACTACTACAGTACAGATGTTGATATGATCAGATAATTTCCTCACTAATGATATGCAATATATAATTACAGATACAAAATAGGGCAACATAGACTGCATTACAAAAAAAAGAAGGCCCTTTTTAGAGCCTTCTTTTTGAATTATTTAATTCAAATCTTATCGTATCAGTGTTGTTTCCCCCTTATAGGTCTCTACAAAACC
>DINJ01000141.1 GCA_002423665.1 Bacteroidetes bacterium UBA5543
AAGTTTTAGTGGCTATGAGTGGCGGTATAGATAGTACCGTCAGTGCGTTGATGCTTCATGAGCAGGGTTATGAAGTAGTGGGCATTACTATGAAGACGTGGGACTATGCCTCATCCGGCGGAGGCAAGAAAGAGACGGGCTGTTGCAACCTCGACTCTTTTAATGATGCCCGCCAGGCTGCGGTAGAGCATGGTTTCCCGCATTATGTATTGGACATTAGGGAAGAGTTCGGCGATTACGTCATCAACAACTTTGTAGAAGAATATATAGCAGGACGCACGCCAAACCCCTGCGTATTGTGCAATACACATATCAAATGGGCAGCGCTACTGAAACGTGCTGATGCGCTGAACTGTGATTTTATAGCCACCGGGCACTATGTTAAAGTGCGTGAAGAGAACAGCCGCTTCGTGCTATCTAAGGCCAAAGACCTGACCAAAGACCAGAGTTATGTGCTATGGGGGCTGGGGCAGGACTGCCTGTCGCGCAGTATATACCCGTTGGGCGACTACCTGAAAACGGAAGTACGCCAAATAGCCTACGATATGGGCTATGAAGAACTATCAAAAAAAGCCGAGAGCTACGAAATATGCTTTGTGCCTGATAATGATTACCGTGGTTTCCTGAAAAGGAACGACCCGGGGCTTGAGGCTGAGGTTGCAGGTGGTGATTTCGTATTGTCCAGCGGTGAGGTGATAGGTAAACACGCCGGTTATCCTTTTTACACTATTGGCCAACGTAAGGGGCTGGGCATTGCATTGGGNNCGCCGTTACAAAAATCCGCTATAAAGACCCCGGCAGCGAAAGCACCTTACATGTTAAAGACGATATGGTGGAAGTGCATTTCGGCCACTCTGTCAACAGCATAGCGCCCGGACAATCGGCCGTGTTTTACGAGGGTGATGATGTTGTAGGTGGAGGTATTATCAGGGCAGGATTTGAGTGATAACTCGCTCAATATCAGCAAAAAGTCATATATCGAAGGAATTTCCCCGATTAAGCCTGCTGAAAATATTAACTTTTCATTTCTTTAGTTATATTTACGGTAATAACTGTATACATAATTTGATATGATCAGGAAGTCGCTACCTTTCTTACTATTGGCATTGGCATTTACCGTTACTATGTTTTCCTGCAAAAAACCGGACGACAGGCCGGCACCCCCGCAGGCGGAGCAGGAGTACTATCCGTTGGAAAAAGGTAAATGGGTACTGTATGATGTAGATTCAACCTTATGGGATGATACATTTTGTGTAGAGCGCGTATACCATTACCAGGTAATGCATAGGGTAGCTGATACTTTCACGGATGCTGAAGGTCGCCCGTCATACAGGGTAGAAACGTATATCAGAAATAAAGTAGAGGATGACTGGACAGCACACAGTGTTTTTTACGTAACTAATACAAAAGTGACCCTGGAAATGGTGTATGACCAACTCAGGTTCATCAAAATGGTATTCCCCATAAATGAAGGTACCACCTGGCAGGGCAATAACTATATACTGACTAAAGATCCGGAATATGCTTATTACGATAATTGGAACTACAGGTATAAGAGTATTCAACAATCGTTCAATACAGGATTCAAGGAGTTTGATAATACAGTAACAGTGGAGCAGGTAGACAAAGTTGTCAGCGATCCGGAAGTTTTTCCTGATGTGTTTGCTTCACGCACCAGCAGCCGCGAAGTTTTTGCTTCGGGTGTAGGTATGGTCTATCGTGAATTTGTTAGGTGGACGTACGACCCAGCTACAACAAAATGCCGCAAGGGCAATGGAGTGGTGATGAGGGCTGTCGACCACAACTAACAGCAACCTACATTAGTATGTGCAGAGGTTTGGTTTCGTGTTTTGTAGGATTACTCATTTTATACAGTTCAGCGATTGCGCAACCGCAATATGGCTTCCGTATCAACTTCACGGATAANNCACAGCCTCAGCAACCCGTTGGGTTACATGTCGCAACGTGCTATAGACCGCCGTTCAGCACAGAATATACCTATAGACAGTACTGACCTACCTGTTTCACCCGACTATATGGATAGTGTATTGACCCTTACAGGCGGTAAGCTGCATATGACTTCCAAATGGTTTAACTACACTGTCATCCTGTTGAACGATTCCTCTGACATACTAACATTGCAGGGCAAGCCTTTTATAGATACTATTGCCTACATAGCATATTATCCGGCAGGTCTGCATAAAAAAACGAAGGAGGTTCCTCCTGTGCAGAAGAAAGCCACCGGATCTTCGTTGTATTATGGTGATGCCTGGCAACAGACTGCGGTTGTACGCGGTGATTATCTGCATGATATAGGACGCAAAGGCGAGGGTAAGCTGATAGCAGTGCTGGATGAAGGTTTTGAGGGTGTAGATACAGGACCGGCTTTCGATAGCCTGGTGAATAGTAACAGGCTTATAGATCAATACAATTATCGCGATGCTGTCAATAATGTGTATATGAATGGTGTACATGGAACCACGTCGCTAAGTACGATGGCGGGAAACCTGCCGGGCACTTATGTAGGTACGGCACCTTACGCTGACTATGCGCTGTACATAACGGAAATACAGGGCAGCGAGCAGGTGATAGAAATGGACAACATCGTGGCTGCATCGGAAAGAGCGGATAGCGTGGGTGCTGATATCATTACTATTTCATTGGGTTACGACAGGTTCAACCTGCCCACTATGTTTTCGCTGACTTATGCAGATATTGATGGCAAAACAACTATTGCAGCTAAAGCGGCTAATATAGCTACTGCTAAGGGGATATTATTTGTAGCCTCAGCAGGTAATGAGGGTGGTGGTTCGTGGAACTATATTCTCACTCCAGGCGATGCGGATAGTGCCATCACAGTTGGCTCTGTAGGGCTGGACAAGGTACCTGCAGGCAACAGCGGCTATGGCCCTAATTCGGCAGGACATATAAAACCAGACGTATGTATGGTGGGGCAACCGGCATCGGTAATGCGCGGTGGCCCAAATCCATTATTATCAAGCGGCACTTCATGGGCGACACCGCAACTGGCGGGATGGGCCGCCTGCCTGATGCAGACCGGCACTGCGCTTACTCCATACCAGGTACGTACGGCTATTCAAAAGAGTGCGCATGTGTATAATAACCCCGGTGTACAGCTGGGCTATGGGGTGCCCAATTTTCATACAGCGCTGGACTACCTGAATATTAAGAATCTTCCGGCAATGCCTGATAATAACGATTGGCTGAAGGTTAGCCCCAATCCCTTTGATAAAGACCTGACAATACGTGTATATAGCAACAGGACCAGTAAAGCAGAATTAGTGCTTACGGACATTGCAGGCAGGGTGGTGTATACAACAGCGACAGACGTAGCTGCCGGTATACGTACCATTGTACCTGAGTTGCCCGTACTCAACCCGGGCATATACTTTCTGAAAGCGACCATTGGCGATAAAGAAATGACGCAGAAGATATTGAGGCGTTAAGCAGGCTTTTCTAATACTGCAATGAACATGCTGTCGGCATGAATATCCGTCCCGTTAATCAATTGCATTTCTTTTACAGCTAATCCTGTTTGTTGTACAAGGTGTTCTACCACTTCTTCATTCTCTTTGCTGAAAACAGAGCAGGTTATGTAGTATAGCTTGCCCCCCGGTTGCAGGTATTGAGCTGCGTTTACCGCTANNGAACATCACAGATGATATTGTCAAACATGTTATTCCGCATAACGTCCTTCAGTTGTGCTGTGTTAGCTACATCCACCTCATATGCCGCAGGCATGATGTGGCTGTACGTACGGAAACGTTCTTTCAGGTTGTTGAGTATGCTCTTGCGAGTGTCAGATACTGTCAGGTCGGTAAGGGGCTCTTTATCCTNNGCGTATGCGAATGAACAATGATGGCTGTGTAAGCATACTTTTTAGCCATTCGTCTTTGTTTATTCCTTCAGTCAGATGTAGCGGATGCGGGAATACTTTCTCAAGTTGTGCATCGTTTGCCATGCCGAATCCCGCAGTTAATTGCAACAACCTGGCATTATCAGTACGGCACAGTTGCAGGCAGGTGGCTATTTTTTCTTTCAGGGGTAGTGTTTCATCCAACGCCTTGCTGCAACGGTACCAGCTATAAGCCATTTCGCTCAGCATCTTACGGTCGCGGCTGCCCAGCTTGGGGTATTGTCTGTAATAGTTTTTCAGGAAATGCACTAATGGCAGCGTACCGTCGTAGCTGTTGATGATGCTCTCAATATGTTGCCAGATGTATATCAAAGTCAAATCCCGATAGCTATNNAGCTATCGGGACAAAAGTAAAAATTCAAAAGGGATGTTCAACGAATATGCTTAAATTTAAAAGATGAGGTATCTGTTTCTAATATTAATTGTTGGATTACTTGCCTGTAATAGTCAGCAACGGGGAATAACCGATATGGTATCATCAAAAGATAGTTTGCAACAGGATAGCCTTGCCCAACCTGATAATTATGATAGTAATTACGCTGCCTATTGGAAGAACATTCAAGAACCAAATTTAAGAGATACAAACCTGGTAGCCTATCGCTATGTTTATGGAAGGCCATTTTCAAACATTTTGCATATCTATACGGTTATTCAGGACTCGAACAAAATGATACTCAATTCGAAAATAGTCGCTGGTCTGTATCCGTCAGATGAGGATAGTTCAATAGTGTATGAATATGGAGGCTTTTTTGTGAAGCGAGACACTATATTGTACCAAACAAAACAAGAACTCACTCATGCACAATACAACCACTTCGTAGGGATACTCAATGGTAGTTACTTTTGGGCACTCAAGGGAGAAGAAATNNATTTGAGCCTGGAATATAGCCATCCCAGCCCAGATACCACTTTTTATTACAGGGTGAGTATAAATAATCCGCTACGAGGTAGCTTCAATGATGCATGCTTATATCTTGTGGGGATATCCAAATTAAAACAATCGAGGGAAGTTGTGAAATATCTTACGGAAAAATAAAAAGCCGCCCTTCAGGCGGCTTAATTAAGTATCAACTCTTCGAAGGAGGAGAGGACGAAAGAAGTTTTACACCTCCAGCAAAGTCTTCACCGGGTCTTTACCCATCAACAGCAGTTCCGGATTTTCCAGCAGCTCTTTCACCCTTACCAGGAAGCTCACAGACTCGCGGCCATCGATGATACGATGGTCGTAGCTGAGTGCCAGGTACATCATGGGGCGCACTTCTACTTTACCGTCTATCACCATAGGGCGGTCCTGTATTTTGTGCATACCCAGTATTGCGCTCTGTGGTATGTTGATGATAGGTGTAGACATCAGCGAACCGAACACCCCACCGTTAGTGATGGTAAACGTGCCGCCTGTCATTTCTTCTATCGTCAGTTTGTTGTCGCGTGCTTTGGTAGCCAGTTCTTTTATGGCTGATTCTATTTCAGCCATACCCAGGCTTTCAGCATTGCGAATAACCGGCACTACCAGTCCTTTGGGTGCAGATACTGCAATAGATATATCGCAGTAATCGTGGTATACTATCTCATCACCATCTATATATGCGTTCACAGCAGGCCACTCCAACAGGGCATAGCAACAGGCCTTAGTAAAGAAAGACATAAAGCCGAGGTTGACGCCATGCTGCTCTTTAAAAGTATCCTTATACTTATTGCGTATAGCCATGATGTTGGTCATGTCCACCTCGTTGAAGGTGGTGAGCATGGCCGTACTGTTTTTGGCTTCTACCAGCCTGCGGCTAACCGTCTTGCGCAGGTTGCTCATTTTCTTGCGGTCGTCGTTGCGGTTGATTTCACCACCATTTATGCGTCCGGGTGCTGCCAGCGCTGCCAGTACATCTTTTTTAGTGATGCGCCCGCCGCCGCCTGAGCCTTTTACATCAGCAGATTTCAGCTTGTTTTCCGCCATCATGGTTTTGGCTACGGGTGTAGCCTTCGCATCAGACTCAACAGGTGCTTTTTCCGCCTTTTTAGGTTCCTCTTTGGGTGCCGGTGCAGCATCTTTCTTAGGCGCTGCTTTTTCTTCTTTGGCGGGTGCCGCTCCTGCGGGACGCTCAGCTGTTTCGTCTATTTTGCAGGCCAGGTCGCCAATGCTCAATGTCTGGTCTTCCTGCGCGACAATGTGTAATATGCCTGATTTTTCTGCATTCAGCTCAAAAGTAGCCTTCTCAGATTCCAGCTCGCACAGCACTTCGTCGCGCTCTACCCACTCACCATCTTTTTTCAGCCATTTTACCAGTGTTACTTCGCTGATTGATTCGCCAACAGCAGGCACCTTTATTTCTATCATGAAAACTTGAACATTTGGGGCTGCTAAATTAGCAAACCCACGGGTATTATTCAAAAACGAACCATTTTGGACAGATAGTTGTTTTTCTTAATAATGGAATGGTCATTGATCTTTACTGAAGAAGTACAAAGAGTGCTGATAGCAGCGCTATTGGGTGGTATTATAGGCCTGGAGCGGGAATGGAGTGGCAAACCCGCAGGCCTCAGGACATTGATGCTGGTCTGCGCCGGCTCTGCTTTGTTTATGGTGGTATCGTACGAAGTAGCTGATTTAGATATGTTCGGAACTACTGATGTGAGCCGTATAGCCTCAAATATCGTAACCGGCATCGGTTTTATAGGTGCGGGCATCATATTTAAAGGGAGGAATAATGTACATGGCCTTACCACAGCCGCTACAGTATGGATGAGTGCCGCCATAGGTATGACAGTGGGAGCAGGCAGTTATATCCTGGCGATATCCAGTACTGTGCTGGTATGGATAATATTAGTAGTACTGCAATGGGTAGAAGACCGGTTGGCCAGGGTGTCAGAGACATTGACCTATAAGGTGAGTTACCTGCGTACAGGGGAAAATTCCATGCCTGGCTATGAAAAGTACTTCAGGGGTAAGGCATACAAGCTGAGGGGGACAACCTATGAAAAACATGATGGATTGACGACCCTATCGTGGAAAGTGAGTGCGTCGGGTAAGAACCATGCCAAAGCGATAGAGTTACTGATAGCTGATGAACAAATAGCCGGTTTTGCGTACAGCTAGCGTACCAGCCCCATGCCCCAGCGACATAAGAATAGTCCCAGTACAAGACTTAGCAAGGTATAGATTACGGCAGTTGATGATTGCTTATCAGCCAGCAGCATATTGTTTTCTAATGCAAAAGTGGAGAATGTAGTAAAAGCACCGCAAAACCCCGTGGCCAGTACCAACCATGTGCTGCTGCCTGCCTGGTTGCGGGCAGCCATGCCAAACAATATGCCTATGATAAAACACCCGACTATATTAACGATGAACGTTCCGTAAGGGAAATTAGCAGGCATGTACTTATCCGTCAACAGCTTGACACCATAACGGGCAATACTGCCAAAGAAACCACCAATACCTACCAGCATTAATGCTTTAAACATGTCTAAAAGTAAAAATTATTCGTAACTCAATTCCTTTTTCAAGGGACTCATGAACTTGCAAGCTCGGTTCACAAGTCAAAACTCAAAAGGAGCCACGATGAACTTGCCAATTTTGGAGAGTAGTTACCTGTCACCTTTTTTCAGGTAGAGGTCAACTATAGATCTTATCCGGGCCATGCTATCTACGATTTTTACCTCCCTGTTACCGGATCGTAATACACCGTCAAATGAATCTGTCCTGGTTAATACGCCTTTGTCATAATATTCCCGGTAGTTAGCACCATCGTTGTAATAGTAATTCCATTCGCCGTTTTTCAATGAACCAATCCCAATGTCGTACATCTCAATATATTCACCTGTAATAGGGTCCTGCACCTCAGTTGTGTCTACGCCATAGGTACCTGGTGCAAAACTGCCCATTACTTTTACGTTATTGATTACCGCAGTAAAACTCACAGTACCGAGCGTGTCAACCGGGACTAGAAAAATAGGGTTCTGACCAAAACAAATACCCTTACTATACACATCTATTTGCGAACGACCTACCATAACATATTTTCGTCCGGAGTAGCGGGCTTGCGAGAGCGCTATAGCCGGAAGTGAAATAAGAATACACAAGTATGTAACTGCCCTGTTCATTTAAATAAAAATAGCAATATTTTTCAATGCAGGCCTTAAGCAATATATCCCTAATGTAATTCGTTCAAATTTTCTGCAATGTTGAATAATTGCCTGTACAAATTTTTAAGGCCATAGGTTCCGATACCTCCGTAGTCATTTATTTTAGTTGTCTGCCCGTTTGCGAATTTTATTTCAAGAGTAAAAGTTTCTTCGGATGTTGACAATGTTGACGGCATAGGTTTCTTTCTCGTTTCTCTATCTATCAAGACTGGTAAATCAATATAATTAATAGTTTGTTTCAACGTATTGAATGCGGTACTGTCTATTTCACCTGCAAATATTATAGCACCATAACCTTTTTCAAGTGTCACCCATCCACCGGCATCTATTTTCAAATCCCAGACTCTCCCCGGATAACCTCCGCCCAATTTGAAGTTTATTTCTTCTATATCTTCTGTTGGTGGATGAGCATTGTATTCAATAAAATCTCCGAATTTATATATCAGGGTATCATCTTGCCACCTTTTATCATCCGGTATATGGGCCTCGTAGAACAAACCTCTCACTACAACCAGGTGATTACCTTTTACATGTAATACAGTAACCAGGTCATAATTTTCTCTTTCTCTCGCAAAAATGTGCCGGAGACTATATTGTCCCTTGCCTTTATCCAGCACAGCAATGCAGATGTCTGTTTTTAACAACAAGTCAGTTAACCCATTATTATCAATATCTGATTTGAAAAACACAGTAATATCTGATGTGTAAGAAATACTGGTTAATGGGCCATCACTAAAATTGTCGGTCAGGAATTTGCTGACATCTTCATTAGTCAACAGGGAATCTATTTTATTTGAATAACCATTTGAGCATATAACCATGTATATACATAATAGCAAGCCATATCTTATTAGTTTGGCCATCATTCAAAAGGTTAATCAAATCTAACAAAAAAGCCAAAACCCGAATTATAGAGTTTTGGCTTTTGACTTTTTACTTTGGAATTTCTAATCTACCCATTCAGCTATAAACATATTCGTTTCACGGGTTCCCTTGTTGTTCCTGTTACTNNGAACATAGGGAAGGCATCAAAGCCGCCGTCGTGCGATATTTTCTCTAAGCCCGTACCATCTTCGTTAATGATGTACATATTGAAGGGGAAGCCGCGCTCATACTCGTGGTTAGACGCGAAGATGATACGCTTGCCATCAGGCATCCAGTTGGGCGCCCAGTTGGCTTTACCCAGTGTAGTGATTTGTTTTACGTTGCTGCCATCTGCATTGGCTACAAACACTTCCATATTAGTAGGCATCACAAGTCCCTGTGCCAGCAAGTCTTTGTATTCTTTTTGCTCTTCTGCTGTTTTGGGGCGCGAAGCACGCCATACTATCTTAGTGCCATCGGGCGAGAACCATGCGCCGCCGTCATAACCCAGGTCTTTTGTTATCTGCTTTACATTGCTGCCATCCAGATTCATTACATACAGGTCCAGGTCACCGTTGCGGGTTGAGGTAAATACCACTTTATCTCCTTTAGGGGAAATAGTGGGCTCCGCATCGTATCCCGGCGTGTTGGTGAGTTGTTTCACCACTTTGCCATCCAGGCCGGCTATGAATATGTCATAACTGTCATATACAGGCCATACATATTTCTTCATCTTCTCTTTATCCGGTACAGGAGGACATTCCTTGCTTGCGAGGTGTGTAGATGAGTACATCACATGCTTGCCATCGGGCATCATGTATGAGCAGGTAGTACGACCCGTGCCCGTGCTTACAATTTTGTATTCAAATTTGTCTTCCTTGGTTTGAGGTAATGCGCCATAGAATANNCTCAATACCCTCGGCGGGGTTGGTGCGCTGGAACACTACAGTCTTACCATCGAAGCCGAAATACGCCTCCGCATTATCACCACCGGTGGTCAGTTGTATTACGTTTTTGAAGTGTTTTTCGTCGGAGTACACCAGGGTGTTGGTATCCACCTCGTGCGTAGGCATATTGCCATGATGTGCATGTCCGTGTGCCTCGTGTTCTTTTTCAGTATGCCCCTCTTCGGCAGAACCACATGCTGCCAGCAGCAACATGCCTATAACGCTGTATTTCTTCATCAATTCTATTTTGGGCGCAAAGGTAGCTTTAGCAGGGTTAATAGCATATTATAATCAGGATTGGTTTGTCATGAGAATGTCAGGATGTGAAACATGTGCTGGCTAGATAAAGGAAAAGGGCATGATAGCCATGCCCTTTTTTCTCTCATAAAAATAATTGGAAAACTATTGTTCAGTAAAATGTGCTTTAAGCGTGGTGGTATCTGCTGCAGGCTCTGTAGTAAACATTACCGTTTGAGGTAATTCAAAGTTAACCTTACCATTAACAATAGTCACTTTGGCCTGGATATTGTCTGTACCGGCGGCATAATACTGGCTGTTGGCAGAAATTACATTTACTGCTATGCCCACCTCATCGGCAGCCAGGCTATCCATGTCTGCGTAAAATCCCACTTTCTAATTACCATCAGCAGCAGGTTTATTTTTAAAATACACTGCCACATTATTAACGGGATTGCTACCTGATGGCATAGTTTCCATAGCACCGAGGACTGTAGGTTCAATGAACATACATAAACTCATTTTGTATTTGTTGCCTTTTATTTCCCATTCATTATTTAGGGTAGTGGGTGTGGGAGTAGGATTATTGTTATTGTTTGGGGTAGTTGAGGTCTTAACGCAGGCATACAATCCCAATGTAGTCAGCAATACAGATGTAATGAGTAGTTTCTTCATATAAAATATAATTTTGGCGCAAAGGAAACTCATATATGCATCATTATCAATACCTTGAAATGGGTATATTTCAGCTAAGTAGTATAAACTAAAACAAAGAAAGCCGATTCTTATGAACCGGCTTTGCTCCCCCTTCAGGACTTGAATCCCGTTCGTACGGGAAGACCCCCTGATTAATCCCGCACGTGCGGGACTCTAACCAACTGAGCTAATCTGCCGGTTGGGATGAAATCAGGCTGTACCAGTTGTTCAATTAATATTCTTGATTTCTGTTTTTTGATAAATCGCTCAATGGCAAGTGCCTCCGCTCGTGTGCGTCCCGCTTCAAAAACTGCCGCTATATCCCAAGGCCTGTATTTGGCAGTGTAGGTTGTTTTGTCATCTGTATTATGATGCATTGCCCTTTCCCATGGGTCTTCGCTATGCCCGATGTAATACTTATCAGTACGTTGGCTATATAAAATGTACAGGTAGAACATAAAACAAAGAAAGCCGATTCTTACGAACCGGCTTTGCTCCCCCTTCA
>DINJ01000116.1 GCA_002423665.1 Bacteroidetes bacterium UBA5543
TTTAACTGTAGTGACCAGGTATAAGCTGAGTGTTTTGATGCCCAGCCGCCCCAGGCTTTTAGTATCTGACAAGCCGGAAATGCCATGTATAATGGAGAACAGGACCAGCGGCACTGCTATCAGCTTCAGCAGGTTGATGAATATGTCGCCGAAGGGCGCAATCCAGTTCATGGTGAAGCCTTTCAGCCCTAAAGAACCTGACAGGAATGCCCATGCTACACCCAGTACCAGGCCTATGATGATTTGAAAGTGCAGGGGTATCCTTCTTTTTTTGAGGTTGCTCATAATTGCAGGTTGTGCCTGCTAATGTACTTAATAACCTGCACGAATTGAAAACACAGCCTGTATGCCAAAGGCTACGTCAATAATAAAGCCCGCTGTCAGCGGGCTTTATGTAAGAGTGTTTACTTCTTGTTACTGAAAAAATCTTTCAGGTCACGGCTCATTTCTTCACCACGCCTTTTCAGGTCTTGTAGCTCGTGGTCCATATTTTTTTTCATCGTTTTAAAATCCATGGGTGGCACTCCTGTCATGTAATACATTTCCTGCGGTGTGCGAGCCTCAGGTATGATAGCCCATGCTATCAGGTATGCCAGTATGCCTATACCGAATGTAAGTATTGCCACCAGTAATATTAACCTTACCAATACGGGGTCAATATCAAAATAACTGGCTATTCCANNGCTATTCCACTACATACACCTCCTACCCATTTGTCATGAGGGTTTCGGTACAACCTTCTCCTTACAGCATCAGTAGGAATATATTGCTGGTAGCTGGTTTTGCTTTTAGGCGGATTTTCATCATTCAGTTCATTGGGGTAGCCCAGTGTTTCTATCACCTTCTGCACATCGCTGCTGACAATAGCCTGTGCGCCGCCCTGTAGCCTGGCGCTGAATAGTTCAGCAATACGGTTTTCTATGTCCTGGATGATTTCATCCTTGCCTGCCTCTCCTGCAAATTGCAATTCCAGCGAGGTAATGTATTTGTTCAGGCCGTCGTAGGCGCGTTCTTCTATGGGTATTACCTGCCCGCCGATGGTTATTTGTATGATACGTTGCATGATTTACTTATTTGTAGTGGTTAAATTGTTTACTGATGTACTTAATTCTGTCCAGGTGGTTTTTAGTTGTTCATATATTTTGCCGCCATCTTCAGTCAACGAAAAATATTTCCTGGGTGGCCCTGATGGCGACTCTTCCCAGCGGTAGCTTAGCAGGCCTGCATTCTTCAGCCTGGTGAGCAGGGGGTATAATGTACCCTCCAGCACTACCAGCTTATTGGCTTTCAACTGCTCCAGTATATCGCTGGGGTAGGCTTCCTGTTCCTTTTGGATGATGCCCATGATACAAAGTTCCAAAAGCCCTTTTTTCATCTGCGATTCCGTATTCTCTAAATTCATCTGCTCATGTTTACGATGCAAATATATGTACTTTATAGTACTATGCAAAACATAGTACTATAATTATGCAAAATATTTTGTTATCCATAGTATTAATTAAATCGCAGGATTGAGAACTTTGTTACATGAATTACAGGAAAATTGGCCATGCTGACCTTGAGGTATTCACTGAAATTGTAGGCGGGTCTTATGTTCTGACGGATGAGGATGCGCTTAAAAACGCCTCTTCGGATGAAACTGAAGACCTGGAATATATGCCCGAGGGGGTGATAAAGCCTGGTTCGGCTGAGGAAATAAGCCGTATACTGGCATATTGCAACGGGCAAATGATACCAGTGACTGTACGCGGAGCAGGCACCGGCCTGAGTGGAGGGGCGTTGGCTATATATGGAGGAGTAGTATTGGACATGGGCCGGATGAACAGGATATTGAACCTTGATGTCCCAAACTTCCAGGTGACGACAGAGCCGGGAGTCATAACACAGGTATTGCAGGAATATGTACAGGCGCGCGGGCTTTATTATCCTCCTGACCCTGCCAGTAGGGGGTCTTGCTTTATAGGGGGTAATGTAGCTGAAAACTCCGGTGGGCCGAGAGCGCTGAAGTATGGCGTGGTGAAAGATTATGTATTGAACCTGGAAGTAGTGCTGCCTGGTGGCGAAATAATATGGACAGGGGCTAATGTGCTGAAAAATGCTACGGGGTACAACCTGACACAACTCATCGTCGGTAGCGAGGGTACATTGGGTATTGTAACGAAAATTGTGTTGAAATTAATACCTGCTGTTGAATATAATGTATTGATGCTGGTGCCATTTAAATCAGCTACAGAGGCATGCAAGGCTGTTAACGCTATTATGTTGGCCGGCATTATCCCGTCTGCGTTGGAGTTTATGGAGCGGCAAGCTATACTGCTGGCTATGGAATATTCCGGAAATACATCAATACCACTTACTGATGACACAGAGGCCCATCTGCTGATAGAGCTTGACGGGGACGATACTGATGTATTACAGCAGCAGGCTGAAAAGGTGATGGCTGTATTAAGTAGTTTTGAAGCAGGCGAGATATTATTTGCAGACAGTCATGAGCAGAAAGAAGTGCTGTGGGCATTGCGCAGAAAAGTGGGCGAAGCAGTGAAGAGCCACTCGGTATATAAAGAAGAAGATACGGTCGTGCCCNNGCCCCGCGCTGCACTGCCGGAGCTACTGGCTACTGTAAAGCGAATAGGTGCAGCTTATGGTTTTACATCGGTATGTTACGGGCATGCCGGCGATGGCAACCTCCATGTAAACATATTGAAAGGCGATATGAGTGATGATGACTGGACAAATAAACTGCCTGAAGCTATCCGGGAGTTGTTTGCAGAAGTGGTGAAAATGGGTGGGACACTCTCAGGTGAGCATGGCATAGGGCTGGTGCAAAAGGGGTACATGGATACCGCTTTTAATAGTACACAACTCCGGCTGATGAAAGCAATAAAAGACGTTTTTGACCCAAGTGGTATATTAAACCCCGGTAAGATATTCCCCGATTCTTTGTGAAAACTTTTACAGGAATATGTCATGGTGATTAGTAATATTACTGGCGGTAACTTCGTTTTAAAGTAACTTTGCTTAAACCTGTAACGATAAGAATGAATATGAAACAAATATTGACATTACTGTTGTTTAGTCTGTTTTTTGCAGGAGTCGTATCAGCCCAGGAAGAGGTATACAGCAGCTCGGGCAAACCATTGAACAGGACTAAGAAGAATGTGAAAGACGATAGGCTGATGGACCCGAGCAGGATAATTGTTGGTGGCTGGGGTTTGTTTGGTATAGGTTCAGGGGTTACCAATGTAGGTGTGACGCCTATACTCGGTTATAGGATTACGGATAACTTTTCTGCAGGCATTGGTTTTGGATATCAGTACCTGAGGGTAAAAGACTATTACCTCGTGAACACAAGTTTCACTACCACAGAGGGGCGTCCGCTGAACATGCATATATATTCTCCGAGCGTTTGGGCGAGGCATATAATATGGAACAACATTTTTGCGCATGCTGAATATGAACATAATATATCTTCATACAAGGAGTATATAAACAATACATTAGTTGATCCTCCGTACGAAACAAGGGATGTAAACATAAATGTACCCTGCCTGTTATTAGGCGGCGGCTTGCGTCAGCCCGTCGGTGAGCGTTCTTCATTCGTTTTTATGGCCTTATACGATGTGCTGCAGAATCAGTACAGCCCATACCGCAATACTATAGCTATAAGGGTTGGGTTTAATTTTGGGTTTTAAGCATAAAAAAAGCCGCCCGAGGGCGACTTAAAGCTTGTGGAGGATAACGGAGTCGAACCGATGACCTCTTNNGCCAGCTGAGCTAATCCCCCGTTGCGGGGTGCAAATATACTCAGCATTCCGGGTTTTATCCAAATTTCACTAACTTTATTATGTACTGCTTAGCTTATGTGGAAACAGATATTGACATATTTCTATTTGCGTAAACGTGACCCGAATGAACCCAGAAATATCAACATTAAGTTTATGCATGGCATGAACAGGATATCCCTGCTAATGTTTCTTGTGGCTGTTATAGTGATGATTATTAGACTAATCACGAAGTAACCTTACAATCTCTTCCGCTGCCAGTTCAGATGTGGAATAGGTGCCTAATTTATCCCAAAGAGAGGCATAGTCTTTCATCAATTGACGGTGGAAACCTTCGTCTTTCAGTACTTTACTGAGCTCTGTTTCCAGTTTCGTTTCATTGAAGTCGTCCTGGATTAGTTCTTTTATCACCTCTTTGTCCATAATGAGGTTAACGAGCGATATATATTTTACATCCACCAGTTTTGTAGCCAGCCAGAATGACACGGGATTGCCTTTGTAGCACACTACTTCGGGTACGCCAAATAGGGCTGTTTCTAATGTGGCCGTGCCACTGGTAACTAATGCAGCCGTTGCCTGTTTCAACAGGTTGTAGGTCTGGTTATTGGCTATTAACACATTTTTATCGCCTATGAGTTCTTTATATAGGCTGTCAGGCTGCGCAGGTGCCTGTGCTACAACGAACTGGTACTGAGGAAAACGTTCCACCATGCCCAGCATTACAGGCAGCTTTACTTTTATTTCCTGTTTACGGCTGCCGGGCAGCAATGCGATTACAGGTTTGTCAGACAGTTTTTTGACAGGCACTTGTTCTTTTTCCTGCTGTATTACCTCCGTAAGCGGATGCCCCACATAGGTTACCTCATAGTTCCATTTATCCTGGTAGTAATCTTTTTCGAATGGGAGGATAACAAGCATCTTGTCCACATCCCGTTTGATTTTCTTTACCCTGTTGGCCTTCCAAGCCCATACCTGCGGTGAAATATAGTACACTATTTTCAACTCTTGTTGCCGTGCCCATTCGGCTATGCGCAGGTTGAAGCCCGGGTAGTCAATCAGCACTAATACATCGGGGTGGTAAGCCAGTAGATCTTTTTTACAAAAATCAATATTGCGGAGAATCGTGCGCAGGTTAGCTATTACCTCTACAAATCCCATAAACGCCAGGTCGCGGTAATGCTTAACCAACGTGGCACCGGCGGCTTGCATTTTATCGCCGCCCCAACACCTGATGTCAGCCTTGTCGTCTTTTTTGTGTAAAGCTTTTATGAGATTACCACCGTGCAGGTCGCCACTGGCTTCTCCCGCTATGATGTAATACTTCATTTACCATACGAACTTTAGTAATACAATGAATACTGCGTATAGCATTGTTGCAATAAGTATACCGCGTGCAGTAAGGTCAAGCCTGCGATTTGTATAATATATAAAAGGAATAATGTTTATGAGTATACTCAGGCTGAGTANNGTACCAATGCAGCAGTATCGAAGTTATGCTTCAATGTATTAAAAAAAGACTCAAATGAACCGCCGCGGGCCATGATGAGATATACAATAAATATGCCTGCCACCGGTAGCAGTAAACCTATTATCAATCCCAGTAGTGATACATTACGTTTCATAGCAGCTAAATATAGCGCTAATATACAAGTGAAAAAATCATTTTACCAACGTTGGCGTCTCAATATTGAAAGAATTACCTTTGTAGCCTGAAACACAAACCGTTTACATGAACTTTTTTCTGAAGAATATTCCTGAGCGCACGCAACAGCCACGCCAGTACGGGCTTACTATGGCTATGGACAAAGGTATGGGATTGGATGACGTAAGAAACTTTATGTCTGTGGCTTCTCCGTATGTCGATATTGTTAAGTTCGGTTTTGGTACTGCGTTTGTAACCAAACGGCTGCGCGAAAAGATTGAAATATACATGGAGCACAATATGCCTGTATATTTCGGCGGTACTTTATTTGAGGCTTTCCTTATCAGGGGGCAGTTTGATGATTACCTGAGTGTTATTAAAGACTACGGCCTGAAATATGTTGAAGTGTCAGACGGATCAATAACAATACCACATGAGGATAAGTGCAAGTATATAGCAGAGCTGGCCAAACATGTTACTGTATTGTCTGAAGTAGGATCGAAAGATGCGACACACATCATACCACCGTATAAGTGGATAGAACTAATGAAGGCCGAANNTGTAATAGCTGAAGCTCGCGAAAGCGGTAACGTAGGTATATATCGCGGTACAGGTGAAGTACGCGAAGGCCTGGTACAGGAGATACTAACACAAATTCCGTCTGAAAAGATAATTTGGGAGGCGCCGCAAAAAGCACAGCAGGTATACTTCCTGGAGTTGCTGGGAGCCAACGTGAACCTGGGTAATATTCCTCCAAGCGAGGTGCTGCCACTTGAGGCAATGCGGAATGGACTAAGAGGAGATACATTTCATATGTTTCTCGATAAAAAGTAAAAACAAAAAAGGGTATGTATATCACATGCCCTTTTTTATTGTATTTTTTAAGAATGCCTGTTAAAAGACTATACGGATTAATTGGTTTCCCATTAGGGCATACTTTTTCCCCGGGGTATTTTAACGACAAATTTGCCCGCGAAGGTACTGATGCAGAATACAAGGCATTCCCTTTAGCAACTGTCGGCGAACTACCACAATTATTGGAATTGTACCCACACCTGGCAGGGCTTAATGTTACTACGCCCTACAAAGAGCAGGTAATGGCATTGCTGGATGAATGTGATGGTGTGGCTGCAGCAGTAGGTGCTGTAAACTGTATTAATATTACTGATGGTAAAACAAAGGGGTTTAATACGGACANNGCCGTTGCTGCGGGATAATAAGAATAGTGCCATAGTACTGGGTACAGGAGGGGCTGCCAGGGCGGTAAAGTATGTACTGGAAAAGAATAATATCTCATGCATCAGTGTATCGAGGAATGCGAATGACGATGCAATATCCTATGCTGAGCTGACGGATGAAATTGTTGAGGCTCACAATATTATCATTAATACCACCCCGTTGGGTATGTACCCCCACAACGAAACTTACCCACCAATACCTTATGCGGCAATAAATGAAAACCACCTGTTGTATGACCTTGTATANNAAATTTCGGGCATAAGGTATTGCAGATATTATTCTCGATTGCTTTACAGGTTTCAGTCCGAATTTGTATTTGTAAATAGGGTTAATCAGGAAGTGTTGTTTCTTCAAAACCTGCAATCCACTCTTTCTGATTATTCGTTCAAATTTTTCAATACTGATTCGTGTGTCATAAATTTCCAGCAACTCCTTAATCACACCTTCGCTTTCGCCAAAGAGTTTGAGCATGCGTTTGTATAACGGCCGCGGAAGTATGTGGTAATAAGGCATCATAGATACTTTGTTGGCTGCAATCTGCTGGTGGCCACCAAAAGGCATATACCATGGAGGGAAACCAAAAAATATCTGCCCGTCACGTTTTATGAGGTTTTTAAGGTATGGTATAAACAGGTGTTGATCGGGTATATGTTCAATAGCGTCTTTTAAAATGATTACATCAAATGAATTCTTAAACCGGGAAAGGAAATCATCATCATACACATTCTTGTATAAAAACTCGGCATTGCCTGTTTTTACAAACTCGTCCAGGAAGCCATTTGCCAAGTCGATACGTTTAGGATCCAGGTCAACTCCTACGCAATAACAGCCGGCCTCAGCAAAAGGGACCAGTACCCCTCCCTCTCCGCAGCCAATTTCCAATATACGAACATCTTTGCCCGGGTGCTTGGTAGCGGCAATAAATGGCAATACGTAAGACCTGGAATTGTCTACTTGTTGCTCAAATCGTACCCTGTCGTTTTTATGTTGTTTCAGCGCCAATGTTTCAGCTTTAATTTGAGCAGGTAAAGTTAGCTTTTTAGCTCTTTTATCATACCCTGTAGTATCTCTAATTGTTTACTGATGCTATGGTGATGTATTTTTTCATATAATTCTACAATGAATTGCCTGGACAATCCTGCTTGTTCAGCCCTTTCGCCTCTTGTTTCTACTATCTCATTCCACCTTTCAGGCTGATAAGCGGTCATATTGCACTCTTTTTTCACCTGGCCTATTCTGCTGCTTAATTCCATGCGCCTGGCTATCAGGTCAATTATTTCAGCGTCTACGCCATCCATTACCTGTCGCAGGTACTCCAGCCCCATTTCTTTGAAAAGCCCTTCTCCCTTATTGTCTCGTATCACCAGTCGAGCCAATAATTCATTCAGGGCTGCTGGGGTTATTTGTTGTGCGGAGTCGCTAAGGGCCCTATCAGGATGTATATGTGTTTCAATCATTAATCCTTCAAAACCCATATCCATGGCTTTTTGTGCTGTACCTGCAACCATATCCTTGTTGCCTGTAATATGGCTGGGATCGCAGATAATAGGAAGGTCGGGCATTCTGCGCTTTAATTCGATGGGTATTGGCCAGTTGGGTTGATTGCGGTATGAGGATGCAGCATTGTAAGTAGAAAAGCCGCGATGAATTGCAGCTATGTCGGTGATGCCGACTGAAGCTAACCGTTCAATAGCACCCTGCCATAAATCCACGTCAGGGTTAACGGGGTTCTTTACCATCACAGGTATTTTTGTGCCACGCAGGGTTTCCGCTATTCTCTGCACCAGGAAGGGGTTGACTGTTGTACGTGCACCCAGCCACACTACATCTATGCCATATTGCAGCGCCAGCTCTGCATGGGTTGGGGTGGCTATTTCTATGGCTACAGGTATGTTGAACTCTGCTGTTACATCTTTTAGCCACTTGAGCGCTTCTTCGCCAATACCCTCAAATGAGCCCGGGCGTGTACGGGGTTTCCATACGCCTGCTCTGAAGAGGTGTACAGGCATTCCCTGCAACGCCTTTGCGATTGCCACCACCTGCTCTTTAGTCTCAGCGCTGCACGGCCCTGCCACCAAAAACGGTTTCTCATTTTGCGTAAAAAACGACATAATGCAAAGTTAAACGGTTGTAGCCGAAAAGCAGGCTACTTATTATTTATAGTACTATTCAATCCTTTGAGGGTATCTTTGCCGGCATGAAGCAAATACCCCGATTGGCTGAATTAAGGGAAGGAGGAGTGATATTAGTGGATAAGCCATATGAATGGACCTCGTTTGATGCGGTTAACAAGTTAAAGAAACTGCTGAAAGTGAAAGTAGGCCACGCAGGTACATTAGACCCGCTGGCGACAGGATTGCTGATATGTTGTGCAGGTAAGTTTACCAAGAAGATAGTTGAGTACCAGAAACTGCCCAAAGAGTACACAGGCATATTTCATTTAGGCGAAGTAACACCTACATACGACCTGGAAAGTGAGCCGACTCATTACGGCGATTTTGCCCTTTTGACAGAAGAGCAAATTAAGGCAGCAACAAGACAATTTACGGGTGATATAATGCAGTTGCCACCAATACATTCCGCTATTAAGAAGGACGGTAAACGAGCGTATGAATATGCGCGTGCCGGTAAAGAAATCAAGCTGGAGCCACGCCCTGTGCAAATCACAGAATTTGAAATTAGTGCAATCCGGTTACCAGAGGTACATTTCAGGGTGGCATGCAGTACCGGTACTTATATACGTTCACTCGCTCATGATTTTGGTCAGGCCCTGGGGTGCGGCGCTTATTTGCAGGAACTGCGCCGTACTAAGATTGGGCAATATAATGTAGATAATGCACATTCGCCCAAGGCGTTGATGGAAGCCTGGAAGGAACAATAAATAACCCCTAAGTTTTCTCATTATTTATTAGCAGCCTGTTTTCATAGGTTGAATGAAAACGTTCATTCGTTGAATGAAACCGCACATTCGTTTGATGTGACATTTTCGTGTATAAATAATGGCGTTCTTTACACTACCTATAAGCCACCTGTAAACCCTACCTATAAACCCTTGAAGACTACCCCGGAACGAAACCGGCCCCTTTAAGTCCAAACACCGGCAACTGTACGCAGTTGCCTTTTTTGTATTTTTATTTTTATGAAGCAGTTACTGGTACTGATATTAATTTGTATTTCAGCAAATACAAATGCGCAAAGCAACGATGTTGAAATGAAACATATTGCTGACGTATTGCATAAGCAAGCCGCTGCCTGGAACGATGGGGATATTGATGTATACATGCAGGGTTACTGGAATAATGATAGCCTGCTGTTTATAGGTAGCAAAGGCCCGGTGTATGGCTATAAACCTACACTGGAACGCTATAAAAAATCTTACCCGGACAAAGAGGCTATGGGTATGCTGNNTATTTCGTGACTGGCAGGTGGAGCCTACAGCGTGAAAAGGATAACCCCAATGGCTATTTTTCACTATTATTCAGAAAGCTTGGCGGCCGATGGTTGATTGTAGCTGATCATAGTTCGTAACATAATAAGGACCCGCAAACGGCGGGTCCTTATTATCTACTTGTACTAACGTTATTTCAATGCAGTCTTTCCGCCGGATACAAATAGTTCGAATACTTTTCTTACCTCCTTTGCGAGTTGTTTGTCGTCCATTTTCTTGCCTCTCCAGTCTGCTTCTACTACATACAGGTGTTCAAACAGGCGCTCGTCATTCACCATTTCTTTTACGCTCAGTGTCGATTGTTTGTCTATGTAATACGCCCACTCTTTGCGTACCACTTGCCAAAATGCAACACTTTCTTCCCATGCGGCCAGTGCTTTGGCACATTTGCTATCCTCTATCTTCTTATACAGATTGAAGCCCTTTTCCTGCACCAGCAAGCTATCGCCTTTAGAGGTACGGATGATTTTATCATTATCCTGTTCGTGAACCCAGCCATCTGCGGTTGGTATTATGCGGTTGGTTCTGCGCATCAGGTTATAATCGCTGCGGGTAGTGTATTCTCGGCGTGGCAGCGGGGCATCAGCAGTATTTTCCCAGTAGATTTTACCGTTGTTGTTCACCCATGCACTATAACCCTGGTAGCGGGGCATGTCATCCACCTGCCATACAGTCTGTGTCCATTTGCCGGCTACATCCTGTTTCTCCTGCTTTTCTTTCACCCATGTATTATCACCTGTATAGTTGAGCAGTAGGGGTGATTCATATACCCAGTCTTCGCGCCAGTGTTTGATGATGTTGTTATCGCTTATCACCAGCATATGCTGCAATACCATGTTTTTGTCCGTACTCTCTATTGGGATAATCAGCTCACGGGCATGTGATGTCTTTCTGTCATGGTATTTATAGTTAGTATCAGGCGCAAATGTTTCCGCATAAGTAAATGTTACATCATAACATCCGCATAATTGTTCTATGTATTTCTTTCCGTCTTGTTGTGCCACGGCTGTGCTGCTCAGCAACAAGCCTGCTACTACTGCAATGTATCCTTTCTTCATTGTTTACAATTTTGTGACAAAGCAACTTGAATAATACTGGCCTGATTTTAATAATCAGGAAATCATATTTTCAAAATCAGGAAGAAAGTAAATCAGAGCCGCCCGATATATTCTAATACAACACCAAATTTTGTCAACCCCTCAGGACGCACTTTTCTTGCCATAACAGGTGCCCCTACTGTGAAGCGGAGGTAAGAGCTGTTGTTTAATGTATACCGTAAAGCTACATTGGTGTTCAATGTCAGGCCTTGAGAGCCGTGGATACTTGTGCGTACTCCTGTTTTGTCAGTCCAATAGTCATCGCCAATGTGGTATATGGGCAGTATGCCCGGCGTCAAGAGCCATTTGTTGTTGAAGCGGATATTGTAGTAAGCCCTGGCCAGTACATCAGCCCTGCGCTCAAAACCGTTGGTAGACCTGTACCTGCTATCAATACTACCGGCAGCATAGTCGGTAACCACGAATGTGCTGCTGTTCTGTGCAACAGGTTGCTGCCATGCCAATGCAATGCCCCAGTTGTTGGAAGTATAAGTAAACCCTGCTAACAGGTCGGTAGTGCCCAGGCTGGTTTGATATGCCATAGGTAGCGGCAATCCGTTCAGCATCTTGTTGGCATCGCTGAATGGCAGCTTTATTCCAACCATGGGCGTGAACTTATCGTTGAAGCTATAGGCAGCCGTGAACATAGCATCTGCCAACCCTGAATTGGATGCTAACGGGCCCGTGATGAAACTATACACCAACTTGCCAGATAATGTAAGTTTACCTAGTCTGCGTACATACTCCGCATGAATACCCAGTGAACTGACTTTGTATTGTGCTGTACCGAATACTGTTCCTGCGGTTATAGTATTCTTTTTGTCGCCTGATAGTCCAGAGGTATCAGTAAGGCGTATAGTGGGTGCGGTGCAGATGCCCGCATCGCTGCAACCCTGTGCGTACAATGCCCTGCACGATACAGCCATTGCAATAGTAAGTATGAG
>DINJ01000045.1:0-660 GCA_002423665.1 Bacteroidetes bacterium UBA5543
ATTGCAAAGTCGCCCGGCGCGCCAAACTTATTATGCAGTTCGTCGTAAAACGACAGGTCTATGTATATCTTCTGGTCGGCAGGACAATAGAACGGCCCCGATTGAGATGTTGCACCACCGCAGTCAGAGTTCACTTGGTTGCGGAATAATACCAATACAGGCTCAGGATACTCCTTGCCCATATCAATAAACTGGTCGTGCCAGAAACGTTCTGTCTCTCTCAATACTACTTCAACAAACTCCTCGGCTTCCACCTCCGCCGCATCTGGTGTGTATTGCTCAGTTGATGTTTGCTGCAACCCGCCCGCCTGCTGTAAAACCTCTGTAGGGTCGCCTCCCATCAGGTATACTATCACTGCTATGACCAGGACACCTATACCGCCGCCTATCATTTTGCTTCCTCCTCCGCTGCTCCTGCGGTCTTCTATATTCCTGCTTCTTTCCCTGCCTTTCCAGCGCATATCATCGGTTTTAGTTGATATAAATCTATAAAACATGAGCGGTAATTCACACCACTTTGCCTGTTATCATTATATTTACTCCTGCAAATTATACCCGTACCTGTTGTTAAATGATACGATACGCATTCATTGTCCTGCTAACCTTTTTTCAATACACACTCTGCGCTCAGCAGCGGCAGGACAGCACAAATATTAAACC
>DINJ01000045.1:721-1114 GCA_002423665.1 Bacteroidetes bacterium UBA5543
GGGGAGATATGGGGGCTAATATATTGGGTGGTGCATTATATGCCACACAGGAGTTGGCATGGCAGGAGCAGAGAATACAATTCAAATTCAGCGCCCATATACGCAACTACAGCCCTGCCGAACTTGCCGACCGTGCCGACCAGGTATATGGCACAAGCCCTGCGGAGCGTATACTCAAAGACTACAATGCACAAACCTACTGGCTGTCGGTTAGTGTACACGACTTTTGCAAACGCTGGCCCAAATGGTTGAATATTGCTGTGGGGTATGGTGCTGAAGATATGTATGGCGCCTATTACAACACATGGAAAGATGTGAATGGTAAATACCACGACCGTGCCGATATCCAGCGGTACAGGCAGTTTTACATTTCACCCGACATCAACCTTTCCG
>DINJ01000045.1:1410-1537 GCA_002423665.1 Bacteroidetes bacterium UBA5543
GCTGAAAAATATCTACGAAGCCAATGCAGGGTTCCGCCTGCACAAGCGCCGCGACCTGTGGGTAGACGCAGGTGTGTTCCCCTCGCACATTGGTGCAGAGGGTGCGGTAAGTATGGATTGCGCTACA
>DINJ01000045.1:1637-6156 GCA_002423665.1 Bacteroidetes bacterium UBA5543
GAGTGGTTGGGTACTTCATTGATACTGCGCTACAAACCCACGCTACGTACCGCCTGGGTGCTCCGCGAAGAACGTTTTTATGATCCATATAGCGTGATACTTAGCCCCGATGCTGCGACACCCGGCCCGGGCTTCAATGTATGGGCCATTACCCTCGGCCACGACCGCTGGCTCACCAATAACCTCCTCTGGCGTATAGAGGGCAAACTATATGTATCAGAAGACCCGATCTTCCAACGCGGCAACGCATTGTACAACGACAACTACCTCGCCACCACCTCACTGGCGGTCAGGTTTAATAACCGGAAGAATCATTAGCGAAGTAACATTCCGGCCACAAGCTAAAGATAGGGTTAATCTCAAGCGCTACAACGACAAAAACACATTGGCTTTAGGCTTTACCCTATCTTTGCAGCCGTGAAAATCATTAGAAAGATTCTTAAGACCACAGCCATAGCACTCGGTATATTTCTGCTGATATGCCTTGGACTGGGNNGTGAGTCATTCACATTGGGTGTAAAGAACGGCAAGCTCTCCCGCCGCCAGATAATAGACCAGGAAGTAGCTTTTACCGACCAGATTAAGCAAATGGTACCCTCCGAAGGCTGGAGGAATTTCCTGAAATACATCATCGGTTTCATGAACCGCGACCTGCCTGATCATGTAACGGAGGAATACAAACAGGAGATATACGGCATCTCACAGTCCGCCTCCGACAGCTTCAACTGGATAGGTGATAACTATACCCGCCTGATGAACTATCATGCCGCCCACGACATCGGCCATGCCCTGCAAAACCTGATGCTGGTAGGCTGTACCTCCTTCGGTGCATGGGGAGATAAAACGGCTGACGGCTCTATGCTTATTGGCCGCAATTTCGACTTTTGGGTGGGTGATAAGTTTGCCGAGAATAAGATTGTTGCATTTTATAACCCTGATAAAGGGCACAAATTCGCCTTTATTACCTGGGGTGGTTTTACAGGTGTAGTATCGGGCATGAACGAAAAAGGCCTGACAGTTACCATCAATGCCGCCCGGTCTGATATACCCGGCGGTGCGGCTACACCTGTATCGCTGGTGGCTCGCGAGGTGTTGCAATACGCGGCGAATATTGATGAGGCCATCGTTATAGCTAAGAAGCGCAAGATGTTTGTATCAGAAAGCTTCCTGNNAGGTAGTGCTGCCGATGGCAAAGCCGTAGTGATAGAAAAGACACCAAAGGAACTGGATATATACGACCCCGCGCAGGATAATATCCAATGTACTAACCACTACCAAAGCAAGGCTTTTGAACAGCAGGAGCTGAACCTGGAGCAGAAAGACAGGAGTGCCTCCGTATATCGTTACAAACGCTTGCAGGAATTGATGGCGGGCAATTACCCCCTGACACCGCAGAAGATGGCAGACATACTCAGGGATAGAAAAGGTCTGGGCAATGCGGATATCGGCAATGGCAACGAGAAGGCGGTCAACCAGCTGATAGCCCACCATTCAGTCATCTTTCAGCCCGATAGCCTGCGCATGTGGGTAAGTACTGGCAACTGGCAACTGGGCGAATACATCTGCTACGACCTGCGCAAAGTATTTTCCTTACAGGGTTTGAGAAAGGACACAACAATCCTGGAAACAGCCCTTACCATACCTGCNNCTTCAGGGCCAACAAATTGGCACTGCTGCAGGGCAAGGCTATAGATACCGCAATTACTGTTCGCAGCAACCCCAACTATTATGATGCCTACCGCATTGCCGGCGACTATTGTGTGCAGCAGGGTTGGTACAAAGCAGCTTTAGCTTATTACCAAACAGCCCTCACCAAAGAGATAGCCACCGTAGACGAAAAGGAAGCTATAAAAGAAAAAATAGCCTTGTGCAAAAAGAATTTAAAGCCATAGTTTAGCAACCCGTTTCATGATGCATACGCCCGTATATGAAGACAGGTTCCGGAATCTAAAGGCCTGTGTGCTGATACCCACATACAACAATGCGGGTACGCTGGCGGCTGTGCTCAATGATGTGCTTACCCATACACAGCAGGTAATAGTTGTCAACGACGGCTCTACTGATAACACTGCGGAGATACTCAAAGGCTTCCCGCAGGTGCATGTACTCACTCATTCGCCCAACAAGGGCAAGGGTATGGCATTACGCAACGGCTTCAAAGAGGCGGTAAAGCTCGGGTACGACCATGCCATCACTCTCGATAGCGACGGGCAACACTATGCTAAAGACCTGGTGGAATTCCTTACCTGGCTGGAAGCGGAACCAAACACATTACTTATAGGCGCCCGCAANNGCAGGATACACAGTCAGGCTACCGTTCTTACCCAGTCCACAAGTTGGCGGGTAAAAGGTATTTTACTACCAAGTACGAGTTTGAAATCGAAGTAATTGTCCGTGCGTCCTGGAGTGGAATAGCCGTTCGCGGAGTACCGGTTTCTGTATACTATCCCAAGCCTGAAGAAAGGGTCTCCCATTTCAGGCCATTAAAAGACTTTACCCGCATTAGTATACTCAACACTATATTGGTACTCATATCCGTATTATGGGTAAAGCCCCGCGACTTCGTACGTAACCTCTTCAGCCGCGAAGGGCGTAAAATGATATACCAGGCAGTGTTTGCCACTCCCGGCGAAACCAACCATACTAAGGCTGTTTCCTTAGGTTTCGGCGTGTTTATGGGTATCGTGCCCATATGGGGTTTTCAACTGGCCGTAGGCATACCTTTGGCTATCCTGTTCAGGCTCAATAAGGCTTTGTTCATCATTGCCGCCAATATCAGTATACCGCCTATCATGTTTATCATCATAGCGCTCAGCGTAGCTACCGGAAAGCTGGTATTAGGCATGGATGCCCTCTTGCCCGATTTCCGCAACATATCGCTGGAAATGGTGAAGCAGGAGGGCGCAGCCTTCTTCCTGGGTGGAACNNATGTCTGGCCTGGTCGTGTACCTCTTGTCATTGGTACTGCTTACCCTTACTCGAAGAAAGGCCTCGAAATAGAATCGTATTTATTGGCAATACATCTCAGGTGGCCGCCTGTCCAACCCTTACTGGTTATGCTTATTCTCTCGATATTGTAGTTGTCAAAACGGCTGCCTTTCATCATATTGTCCAGTTGCTTGTAGGTCATATAGTTGGTTTCCCAGCGCTTGTCCAGTATATGTTTTATCTTCTCAGGCAGTAATGGGTAAGCTGTTTCCGCCAGTTTCCGTTTGAAGTTCTTTCTTTCATCTATGTCAACAACGGTAAACATCAGCATGCCTTCATCTGTCAGCAGGCTATATAGCAGGTCGCACATGTCTGCGGTAAAAGGGGCATGCTCGCCAAGCACTCCTATTGAATATATGAAGTCAAACTGCTCACCTTTAAAGTCGTGCTCAAAGGCACTGCCTTCCACCAGGTTGATAATGGGTATGTTTACCTCTTCTTCTTTCAAGGGGTGTACTGCCAGTTTCAGCATAGGTGCCGCTATGTCTATACCGGTCAGTTCTACTGTGTTCTTCAGCGCATGAAAATACCTGCCCGTGCCGCAACCCAGGTCCAGCACCTTTATGGGGCGGTTAAAAGATAGTGTCAGTTCTTTCAGCAGGGGAACGAATGTAGTATAGTAGGGGGTATTGACGAACTCATTGTCGTAGTCGCGGTAGCTTTGCGAGTACGACTCGTTATACAGGTGCACGGTTTTGACGTCGCACACCACGTGATTGGTGTTGAGCATGTGTTTTTTGTTTTTTGTTTGTAGTAAAAATACTTCGCATATACACCTAAAAACAAAAAAGCCGTGGTGTTTAACCACGGCTTAACACAAAACAATATTATTACTATCCAAGGTAACCCTTCAGCGAGTTGCTGTAGCGGGCCTTCTGCAGGCGTTTGATAGCGCGCTCTTTTATCTGGCGGATACGCTCTTTAGTCAGGTCGTATTTCTGGCCAATCTCTTCGATAGTAGGGCCATTATCACCCTCCAAGCCAAAGTATGCAGCCAGTATCTCAGCCTCGCGTACGCTCAGCGATTTCAGGATACGTTTGATCTCGTTGCGCAATGAATCTTTCATTACGTCATCATCAGTATCGCTGCTACCTTCCAGCAGGTCGCCCATAGCTACGTCCTCTGCTTCGTGCACGGGTGCATCCAGTGAAGTGTGGCGGGTATTAGTGGTAAAGATGTTAGTTACCTCTGTTTCGCTCATTTCCAGTATAGTAGCCAGCTCTTCAGTAGATGGTTCACGCTCATTAGCCTGCTCAAATGCTATATATGCCTTGTTGGCTTTATTGTACGTGCCTATCTTATTCTGTGGCAGGCGCACCAGGCGGCCCTGCTCGGCCAATGCCNNAAACGCAGGTTGGCTTTCACCAGCTTTTCCAGCGCTACCTGGTCGCCCATGTGTATACGCTGCGCAAGGGTAGTCTCCTCCTCGGGTGCAATCATTGATATTTTGCTGATTTCCTGGAGATACTTTTCTACCGCCTGCGAATCACGATTCGTGATCTGGGTGGCAATTTTTAACTGCCTCATAAT
>DINJ01000045.1:6325-6629 GCA_002423665.1 Bacteroidetes bacterium UBA5543
CTTTCACTGTATATACAACGCAAAGCCTTTGTTGTTAGTACATTATACGGCTAATGGATTTCTTCTATACCCGGATAAGTGCGACAAGTACGTATTTATGGCAGCAAATCAGCCTGCAAAAGTAGTAAGCATATGTCAGATTTACTACCTTTGCGCGTCATATTAACGTCAACTTTAACATTCTTTATGCAGAAAGATTTATATCAGCACCCGGACTATTACCTCGTAGATGAACTATTGACTGAAGAACAGAAGCTGATACGCGATTCCGTAAGGGCTTTCGTAAAAAAAGAGATTTCCCCCA
>DINJ01000045.1:6663-9679 GCA_002423665.1 Bacteroidetes bacterium UBA5543
TCCCAAATCATCAAAGGTTTGGGCGAACATGGCTGTTTCGGGCCATTTATACCCCAAAAATACGGTGGTGCCGGTGTTGACTACACTACTTATGGCATTATGATGCAGGAACTGGAGCGTGGCGACTCTGGCATACGGTCTACGGCGTCAGTACAGGGCTCGCTGGTGATGTACCCCATATATAAGTACGGCAGCGAAGAACAACGCATGAAGTACCTGCCTAAACTGGCTACGGGCGAAATGATGGGCTGCTTCGGACTTACAGAGCCTAACCATGGTTCTAACCCGGGCGGAATGCTCACCAACTTCAAAGATGCAGGCGACCACGTGATATTGAACGNNAGAGCGCGGCATGGAAGGCTTCAGCACACCGACTACGCATGGCAAATGGTCGCTGAGGGCATCTGCCACAGGCGAACTGGTATTCGACAATGTAAAAGTGCCAAAAGAGAATATATTCCCGAACGTGAAAGGGCTGAAGGGCCCGTTGGGTTGCCTGTCCAGCGCACGCTTTGGTATAGCATGGGGTGCCTTAGGCTGCGCTATGGACTGTTATGATACGGCATTGCGTTATGCCAAGCAACGCGAGCAATTTGGCAGGCCGATAGCAGGTTTCCAGTTGCAGCAGAAGAAGCTGGCCGAAATGGTAACTGAAATAACCAAAGGCCAATTGCTGGTATGGCGCCTGGGCAAGCTACGCGATGAAGACCGTGCCACTCCCGCACAGATATCTATGGCCAAGCGTAATAGCTGCGAAATAGCACTGGATATAGCCCGCGAAGCCAGGCAGATACTGGGTGGTATGGGTATTACAGGCGAATTCAGCATTATGCGTCATATGATGAACCTGGAATCGGTAGTGACCTATGAGGGTACCCACGACATTCATCTGCTGATAACGGGTATGGATATCACAGGCCTCAATGCTTTTAAATAGAGAGTGTTGCTTTCAACTTATACAGGCTGCTTTCGGGCAGCCTTTTTTGTGAGCTCTGTTATTTTCTCTTTCTCATTTACAGGTATGGCAACCTCTATTTTCCAGTTGTCCTGTTCGTCCAGTTTGAGGATATAGTAATAGTCACAATCGTACACGGTACGGTCTTTTTTGTCAACATAGTTCCAGCGCATGCTCACTCTTACTATCCTTTGGCTTATCTGTCGTTTGTTGAGAATATCGGGCACGACAGCAGTAATGCCGTGTACTGAATAGAATCGCTTGCTTTGGTTGATTAGCCCTTCCAGTTTGGCCTCTGTAGTATATACCAGGCTGGAGTCGTCGGCTATGAAAGTGCAGGGCAGGGTGTAGCAGTTGGCCATATATTTACTGTCATGCCGCTCCAGTGCTTCAGCATAATCTTCAAAAAAACCGTTGATACTGTACAGGGGATTCTCTTTTCCGCTCATGGTCATTTCCTCCTTGTTTTGAAACTCAGAACAAAGTTAGCGGATGCTGATTAGGCAGCCATAGCGGATAAAATATATTTCTTGCAGCTATTTCGCGTAATTGAACACACGTTTCATCCAACCATTGAAGAAAACCTCCTGGCTGGGGTTGTTCTCGCAGATGGTGATGTACATCGCTCCCTTCAGGGCATTGAGTGCGGCCAGAATGTTACGCTGCTCGGGATGGCTATTGAGTGCGCCTACGGTTATTTTCCCTACCTGTCCGTCTACCTTCAGGTTGGGGTATAGTTTTTCGCCTTTGTTAGCTACGTTCAGTACCCTTTGCAGGAAAATCCCCGCACGGCCTATACCCATATTTACACCTGTGTCAAACATTTCGTTGGCTATGTGCTGGTCTTTCACATCGTCCAGCTTCATGCTGTCCCAATAGTCTTTTTTGTACAGTTCATGTACCAGGCCNNGGGTGAGTTTATATGCCTTGTGGAAGTCTGCCATGGGTATAGTTAATAAAAATCGTGATGTATTGTATCTGAAAAGAACTTCTGCGGTTAATATAACCTGCAGGTTTCTATTGTAGTAATACCGTCTTTGTCAGAATAATTCTCACTGGAGCCCTCTTCGCATATCTGCCTTGCTTTATCCTGTGTATTGGTAAGCTTGTATTCGTTGATAAGCGTATCGGGCAGGCCCGGTTGGCCGCTGTATGATATTTCGCACTGGCATAAGTATTCGCGGGTACAAGATGACGCACCTATAAGAAAAACCAATACAATACCTGCCAACAGCCCTGAGCGTAGTTTCATGAAACAGTAATTTTAACGGTTGAAGATAAAATGAATTTTCCGTTTGTACAAACCCCTGCACCTATAATATTCATTTTTTGCCTTTCAGTTAATACTGCAATGCCAAATTTTTATAATCTGCTAAGACTTATCTNNAATACAAGGTAAATCCATCCTGCACCTGCAATGCCATTTCGGGCAGGACAGCCTCTCGATGGCACGTATGGGTGCAAAGGTGACAGGTACTGATATATCCGATGCGGCTATCAACTATGCCACGCAACTGAACGAACAACTCGGCCTCGATGCCGGGTTTGTAGAAGCAGATACATATAGTGTGCCTGAGAAGCTTAGTGAACAATTTGACATTGTATTTGCTACGTACGGTGTCATTGGCTGGCTGCCCCATATGCAGCGCTGGGCAGATGTTGTCGCCCGTATGCTCAAACCCGGCGGCAGGCTGGTATTCGTCGAGTTTCACCCCGCTGTGTGGATGTTCGACAACCAATTTACACACGTACAGTACAGCTACTTTAACCACGGCCCCATAATAGAAACGCTGCAAGGCACCTATGCCGACCGTGAGGCTGATATACAGATGAAAGAAATAGGCTGGAACCATGCCTTGTCAGATGTTATGCAATCACTCATCAATGCAGGAATGGAAATAACTCAAATCAAAGAATACGACTATTCCGTATACAACTGCTTCAGCAACACCGTAGAAACTACCCCCGGTCAATGGCAGATAAAAGATATGGAAGGCAAACTACCTATGATGTACGCACTGGAAGCCGTAAAGGTACAGTAACTGTATGGCCTCGTTCAGC
>DINJ01000147.1:0-259 GCA_002423665.1 Bacteroidetes bacterium UBA5543
TGAACAAATATAAGGTAGAGGCTATACCACACCTGATATGCGGCGGTTTCAGCAAAGAGGAAACTGAAAACGCACTGATAGACCTCAACTTCCTGGGTGTGAAAAATGTACTGGCGCTGAGGGGAGATGCCGCCAACCATGAAAAGTTCTTTGCTCCGCACCCCAACGGGCACCGGCATGCTGAAGAACTGGTAGACCAGATCATCAAGCTGAATAAAGGTGAATACCTGGAAGATGATATACTGGGCGGGGTAAATAC
>DINJ01000147.1:367-868 GCA_002423665.1 Bacteroidetes bacterium UBA5543
GAATAACACCCAGATACTGCACTTCTACACTTTGGGCAAGCCCCACGTGGTGTACAATGTGCTGAAGAGGTTGTTTTAAGAGGCTTTCTTTTCAGCAGGTATTGCCCCAAAGTCTTTCAGTACCTGTTTCAGGATGTCAATACGCACCTGTCCCCATTTTTTGCTTTCGTCCCCGGCAGGTACGTCAAAGTTCATAGCAAAAAAGTAGGGGTACATGCGTATATCGCTTTTGTTCATAGAGTTTTCGTGCTCGTTCATGCGCTGTATCTTTTCTACAAAACCTACTACCCACAGGATGTCTTTGCCATCATGATGGCCCCNNAAAACTGTAAGAATGCGGGCATTAATGCGCCCGTTATACCGGGCCTGAAACCCCTGTACAACAAAAACCAGTTGACGGTAGTACCCAGCATATTTAATACGGAAATACCGAATGACCTGTATAACGAGATGGTAAAGGCGACAACGCCCGAAGCATGCGAAAAAGTGGGTGAAGACTGG
>DINJ01000147.1:969-9231 GCA_002423665.1 Bacteroidetes bacterium UBA5543
AAGACAGCTTGTAATCTTTTTCATTTTCCTGAAGCATCATACTGCGTACTATACGCTGTGTGCGCTCTGAGAAGGGCAGTTGGTTGAAATACAGCCTTTTTGCCAGCCCCACCTGCTCGTCGGCAGATATTTTCAGGGTATCGTTTATCCAGAAACTGTCTATAGCCCCACTGATGTTCTTATTGCCATAGTTGGCGGTATCTATATAATGCTGCATATAGTCGTAGCCTATTTTGCGGGCTATAGACTGGTAGTAGCCCAGGTTGCTCACCTTAAAGGCCTCACGCATATTCATGTCCCTGTTCCAGTCCGCATTCCANNCTCCACGCTGTCCCAGGCTATTACATATTGTTCATCGGGCACTACGGGTATATCCAGCGCCACCAGCGAGTTGAATATTTTGAAGGTAGAGGCGGGGGTATATTGCTGCAGGCAACGGTCTTTATTGTAATAGTATATAGCCTCGTGGTTGTTATCGCGCAGTATGAAGCAGGCGTCTTTTATACCCTCTGCCTCAAAAAACTTACCCCATTCATTTTTCTCATGTATCCTCGAGTCGCGGCAGGAACTGATGAACAATGCAGACAGTAACAACATACCTATATAGCGCATAATATTCGTATTTCGGTTGCAAAGATACTGCAACACATCTGCAATCAACAACCGGTGAATACTTAGTTGCAGAATTGCTCACAGATGATCAACGAAATACATATCTATCTCACCTTTACCCTTGGCTTCCAGTTTTCCGCGATACGTACATTTAAACTTATCCTTTACCAGTTCGTAGGTTGACTTACTAATGTTAACCTCGCCTGCCTCGCCTGATGATTCCATCCTCGATGCAATATTCACGGTATTGCCCCATATGTCATAGGCAAACTTTTTTATGCCTACTATACCTGCTACAACGGGGCCTGTATGTACACCAATCCTTATTTCAAAGATTGTTCTTNNTTTCCTTCTCCTTGAGCATAAAATCGCGTATCTCCAGTGCTGCACGTACCGTGTCCTCAGCATTTGTTCTATTGGCTACGGGTAGTCCTCCTGAGCACATATAGGCGTCACCAATGGTCTTTATTTTTTCAATTCCATGTTTTGATATAATCCTGTCAAATTCGCTGTAGCAGTAGTTTATTTCATTCACCATTTCCTGCGCGGTCATGCGCTCGCTCATACCCGTGAAATCTTTAAAATCAGTGAATAGCACTGTTACTTCATCAAAGTGTTTTGCATCCACATGGCCTTTTTGTTTCAACTCGCGCGCGGTCTCCTCCGGCAATATGTTGCGCAACAAGTCGTCAGAACGTTTCTTGCCTTTCATTATTGAGTATGCCAATGCACCCAGCAAAATAAGCCCGCCGCCTAGTGCCAGTAACCCCGCCCTCTGTTTCAGCGTTTTTGCTTTCAGTACATATTCTTTCTGCGCATAATCCAACGAGTCCGACAGTTGTTGCTTTTCATACTCATACTTCATGGTTTGCTGCATGGCCTGCTTGCTTGTAGCCTCATTACTGTTTGAGTCCCGCAACTGCACCGCGACCTCATAATCATCAAGCGCTNNGCCCATAAATGAAACCGTTCTTCCTGCCGATACCAATACTGCGGTTGATGTAGGACAATGCCTTTGCCTGGTCGCCTGTTTTGTGGTAGAGGTTAGCTATATCCTTCAACACCAGGTATTGCCCGAGCGAGTGGTCGATATGCTCACGCAGCGAAAGGGATAGCTTGAAGTAGTGCAAGGCAGAGTCGTAGCTTCTTTCGCTCAAGAACCTGCTGCCGATATTATTCATCATCCACCCCGTAGCGCCATACCTACCCTCTTCATCTTCTATCTGTTGAAGGTAGGGCAACGATCTCTTGTAGTAGTATATGCATGAATCAGGGTGGCCTAAACCACTCATCAGGGTGCCGATATTGCCAAGGTTCATACCTATCGTATAAACATCGTTTAATTCCTCTCCAAGATGCAGCGCCTCTTCATAATACTTCCTGGCTAGTTTGAAATTGCCCTGGTCCTGTTGCAAAACCGCAAGGTTGCCCAAGGCGTTGCTTATGGTCTTTTTATCGCCATGTGCACGTGCAAACTTTAATTGTCGGTGACGCATGTCCATCTCATGCTCAATATCACCTACCATCCCGTATGCTGTACCCAGTGCATTCAGGATGTTTAACTTCAACTTGTTGAACCGCGCAGTATCAGCGCCTTTTTCAGCCAGTATTTTATCTACCAGTTCCTCTGCTTTTTTCAGGTATTCGAGAGACCTTGCAGCATCAATGTTCAGCAACAAATCCCCGGCTTTGAACGCATACCTGGCTTTCAGGGTATCATGCCGCGCTGTCTCGTACAATGCAATAACAGAGTCAGCCTTAGAACTATACTCACCCGCGGAAACTTTTGTTGACAACATGATAAGTGGCAGGAGTAATATCGCTACACAATGCAGATACATTGGATTTACTTTGAAAATATTACTAGTTGTATTTCGCATGCATTATATCGTACAAGGAACGTAAATATATTATTATAATATTGCATTGCCAGTAGTTTCAGATAATTTAATCCACTAAGCCAGGCAGGACATCATCAACAAAAATGACGACTATTGAGACTTTTAGCAGTTTGCCAACCCGAAAAATTTACTAAATCTTCTATATTTACACCACTAAAAAATCGAACCAATATGAAGAAAATTATCACCGGGCTCTATCTGGTATTGTCAGGCTTCCTGGCTCATGCACAAACACTGGCTGACGTAAAGGCCAGCAAAACAATCACATGGTATGGCATTGACTACTCGCAGATGCGCCTGCACAATTTTGGTGCATATATGGGCGATGCGGCTGTAAAGAAAAGCCTGCCCAACTGGAGCTTCAATCCTGTAAGCGAACCGGATGTAAAAAGAATGAAAAGCAAGTACAAAAAAGAAACTGTACTGGTAGATGTAGCAGAGTCGGGCAGGCGCAATATGGCTGCTAACTACGACAAGCACCTGGGCGACCCTGATTATCAAATCACTCTTGATGATATAAAAAAAATAGTTGCCGAATATGATATAAAAGGTGATGGCTACGGCCTGCTGTTTGTAGCAGAAACATTTAAATACGCTACCGGCAAACCTGCTACTATGTGGGCAGTGTTCATCAACCAGGCTGATAAATCGGTAATAGACGCTACTAAAGTAAATACAGAAACCTTTGGAGAATGGTCGGAAGCGGTACTGAACACCACTAAACAGAGCGCTAAGTTTTTGTCGCAGGCTAAGTAAGGCAGCTTGCAATAATCAACGCAACTTGTGAACAGCTACCCTGACAGTACGTATAAAATACTGGCGTATGCGTCGCCTTACATCACCTTTCATTTTGATGAGGCAGTGGATTGGGCATGTGAGATGCTGGGATATGGTTATGATACACCGCATCTGTTGATGTTAGCTGCAATATCAAAGCCAACAGGGAGTTTTGAATGTGAATACTACCTTGAAAATGCAATGAAGGAGCTAAACCTGAAAAAGGTTGATGATACTGTCGCGACAATCTTCGCGGTATGGCCTGAGGTAAACAGGATAGCAAAGGGTGAGCGTGTGAGGCATTACCTTACAATGGTATATCAACTATATTCCTCAAGCCAACCGGATGACTATCTCTTTGATTTTGCACTTCTTTATTGGGCGTGGGATGAATTGGAGGAAATGGGTGCTCAATTCTATTGGAATGCAGATTTGACACTCAATAATATTGAGCAAGAAATAATAGAATATTCAAAAAAATGGATTGAACTATATAAACCTGAATTAGAAAAACTTATTCTACCAGGGAGGAGTTCCTGACAAACTCCTCGTCAGTAAGCGTATGCAGGAAGCTGATGATTTGTTGCTGTTCGTTACTGCTTAAACCTAATCCAGGTTGCCCGTTTTNNTGTGCCAATACATCTTCCAACGTATTGAACCGCCCGTCGTGCATATATGGGCTGCTCAGGGCTACATTGCGTAGTGTAGGTACTTTAAACCTGCCCCAATCTTCATCGTTGCGGGTAATGCGGTAGCGGCCTGAGTCGGCAAATACTTTGTCAATACCGTTGTTCTGATAGCTGTAATCGGTAAATAGTGGCTCGCTATGGCAACTGGCGCAATGTTGGCGAAAGAGGATTAATCCCTCTTGTTCATCTGTGGTTAATGTGGCGGTACCGTTTACATATTGGTCATACTTCGCATTGGCTGATACTAGCCCTGACATATATTGCGCCAGCGCCCAAAATAGCTGTTGGTCGTCCACTGTATCACGATGGAAAACCTCTCTGAACAGTACCGGGTATTGACCGTGACTATTCAGCTTGCGAACAATACTCGAGAGGCTTTCGCCCATTTCGGCAGGATTAGTCAATGGTGCCAGCGGCATTACTTCTATATGGTTCACCCCGCCATCCCACATGAAGCTCTTGTTCCACGCCATGTTGAATACAACCGGCGAGTTGCGTTTTGAAATTCCTCCATCAATGCCTATGCTGAATGGGCCGCCACCGTCAGCAAATGCATCCTTTTGCCTGTGGCAGCTGGCGCATGACACAGTACCGTCGCGCGACAGCATTGGGTCGAAGAATAATTTCCTGCCCAGTTCAAAGCCGGTTTTGCTGTATACGTTGTCGCCAAATTGATATACAGGCTCAGGAAAATGAGCAGGACGCACCCAGCCATCAGTTGTGGCTTTCGGTGCTTCCTGTACCTCTTTTTTACTACAGGCTGCAAGCAGGGTTATAGCTGCTGTTGTCAGCAGTATGCCCGCCTGCCATTGCCGTAGTATGTTACCCATGAAAAACTATTGTTCCAGCGCTTTGAACGCTATGTTGTCATAAAAATTCTTAGCCATTATTACCGCCTCGGGGCCGGGAGCGTGTATCACACTCTTCACGCTTACACTGGGCGAACTATGCCACAGGCGTGCGGGGTTGGCTACCAGTCGCACATTAGGATGTTTGTCTTTTTCTACACTTAACACCGCACCGTCAAAGTTAGTAGCCTTAACAGTAATGACATTATCAGCACCCATAAAACCACCCAGGTGGAAGATAAAATTACCGCTCGCTGAGTTGGGCGATGTGCCTTCCGCTTTCAGCATAATATATCCCGAGTTCCAATCCCAAAACATACCGTGTACCAGCGACAATGCACCTGTACTTGCACCCAGTGTATTAGCAGCGCTATCTACACCCATAGTGTATTGCATCTCAGTATAGTTGCCCGCGGGTATATCTTTTACTGTAAATGAATAGCCCTCTTCGCAATCAGTACACAACAGGTAGTAGCTGTTGGGTGCGCTCCACCAGTTGCCATTGGCGTCTTTCAGCTTTATATTAGATACATAAAATTTGAATAGTGAGAATGTCAGTGTATCTCCTGTTTTGGTATGCACCATTGTTTTGCCAATCTCCCAGGGCAGCATATTGGAGCCGAATACAAAGTCGAAACTGACTTTCATATCGCCGTTCTGCGCTACGGGGGTAGATTGTTTTTCTTTCTTGCACGATGGTAGCAGCAAAGTGGTGCTTGCGAGCGCCACAACCAGCAATGCCATTTTTACGGATAACTTGTTCATAAAATTTGGTTTGTGATGATAATGTGAAATTACAATATTGCAATCGGGATTTGTGTAATGTTAGTCACACTAAAAGCTGATTTTAATCAGTGATAACAAACTAAAAATAAAGGGGGCAACAGCCCCCTTTATTTTATTAATGTATGTTGTTACAGTTATTTGCTGACAGTAAATTTCCGCACACCGCTGAATGTGCCATCATTGACGCGCAGTATATAGTTGCCTGCAGCCAGTTCGCTGATAGACATTGTTGTTTCAGCTTTTGAGTATTCCGACCAGTTTTTCACCACACGGCCTTGCATATCCAATATTGCATACTGAATATGTTTATTGTTAGTCACACCTGCATCATCAATGGCTATGTGTATCACATTGTTTGCAGGAGAAGGATATACACTGATCTTATCATTATTCATGTTAATGTTCTCAACATTAACGTTCCAATCGTAGTACCAGTTGTCGATGCTATCCTGGTTATTGGTTTGTTTCCAGGCGCTGCCATCCCAAGACATTGTTACTAATTCCGTTGGCCTTCCGTCGGTTAAGCGCTTATATGCAAATTTACCTTCATTGTTGAAGCTGCCCAGCAGGTAAGAAATCCTCATCATAGTATCATGATAAGCAGATGTATTTGATGGTAAATAGATAAAAGTATCTATGCGGTTAGGCTCCCAAACACCCGTGTATATGTCACGTTTAACAGTCAACAGGCGAGAACTGCCATCATATGCATAGGTGCTCTTAGTATCATCTCCCCATGTACTGCCGTTCCATTTGAAAGTGCTCACATCGCTGATTTTACCGCCTGCATAGATTGTAGTCCTCCTGAAAGAGTCAACCCAGTTTCCGCTGCTCCAACGGGCAATAATCAGGTCAGTTTCATTGCCACTGCTATAAGTGTATGTTTGGCGCTCTCTGTTAGTCCACTGCGGGTTAGGGCCAAATCCCCTTGTTTGCCTGGTTTGTGTAGCAATGTTATTACCATTCCATGTGTACATGATGCGTGAATTAGCCCTCCAACTGCCTGCTCCGAACGTACTCCAAGACTCATAATAAACAGTGTCAGGCTTACCACCTGCGTATATGATACGCGAGCGCAAGCTATTCCTCCAGTTATTCGCACTATCACTCCATGTATAGTATATGCTGTAGTTAAAATCAGTACCTGTATAGTTGGATACCCTGCGGCCGGTCCATTTTACGCCGGAACCTGATTTGTCGAAGACGTGCATAGAGTCGTCCATTAATTCAAATTCAGGTATTTTGTATTTACCAGGAGTCGCTCCTTTAGCACCTGAATGGAAATAACGCGCACTGTCTTCTATGATATTACCGGTAGAAACATAAGTGCGGTGCGCATCGGCCATAAGCCTCATCTGGGCTTTGCTGATAGTTGTAAACAAGGTTAAACTGAAAACTAAACTTAATGTAATTATATATTTCATAAGGCTGATATTTTCTCTAATTTAATTAATTTTTAATTGAACACAAGAAAAAAAAATAATTATTCATAAATAATTCAAAATGTGTATACATAGTAAAAAGGCACAACCCGTGAAGGTTGTGCCTTTTGCTAAGTTATTTATCAATGTTATTAGTACACGATGGTACCGCTAAGTCCGCTGAATGTGGCTGTGCCTGTGGGGCTTATAGTAACAGTACCTGTGAATGAACCTGTTGCGTTAGCAAACCTGCCGGTACCACCTACAAAGTCAACCTTGGCTACGCCCACCGCGCCCGAAGGGCTGTACAGCAAGTCGTAAGGATGCGTGTAGCAATACAGGCTATCGCCGTTGGCAGCTACAAAGTATGCGCACTCTACGCCTACATGGTCGCCTATGTATTGGCCATCTTGTATAATAGGCGCTACACATGGCTTGATGAGAGATGTAGTATTACCCAGGTGGCTCAGGTTGCCCGAACCTGCGAAAGTACCTACTGGATAGTAGTCTCCACAATCACAGGGCAGGTTTTGTGTTGGGGTAAATGAATAAGACATCTGACCGCTGAAAGGCCTTGCCTGGGGGCCCTGTTTCATCATTGCTTCCTGATCAGAAGTAATGGTAGGTATCGAATCGTTCTCTTTGCTACATGATGCCAGCAGCACAACAGAGAATGCCATTAATAACAGTTTGTATTTCATAATCCTCATTTTAGATGTATATAATGTATGTAGGGCAAATATAATAGCGGGAACCCGATAATTTACTTTTTATGATAATTTGTTAACAAACAGATTGCAAGCGGTTAACTACCCGATAACAAAATTCAGATTGGTGAAAAGCTAACCAATATCACCTTTTTTATTGCCTGTAGTCATGTTTTTACATAGGGTACAAGATTAGCTTTGAAACAAATGAAAATATATGAACAAGCATAAACCGGTAGCAGATATCATGACCACACAGGTACATACTGCTGATGTAGATAAAGACAACCTTTTTGATGTAAAAGATATGATGCTGGCCAAAGGGTTGAGGCATGTGCCTGTAGTAAGGGGTAAGAAACTGGCTGGTATCATCAGCAAAACGGATATTGACAGGCTGATATTCAGCAGGATGTTTGATGAAGAAGAAGATGCTGACGAGGCAGTGCTGGAAATGCTGAAGATAGAGCAGGTGATGACGCATAAGCCCAAAGTGGTGCAGGCTGAAACAACTGTAAGAGAAG
>DINJ01000072.1 GCA_002423665.1 Bacteroidetes bacterium UBA5543
CCGCCACCGCTACGAGTTCAACAGCGAATACCTGGAAGCATTTGAAAAAGCAGGCATGAAGGCTACGGGTATCAACCCCGCTACAGGACTGGTAGAAATAGTAGAACTGCCTGAGCATCCTTATTTTGTAGGTGTACAGTTTCACCCCGAATATAAGAGTACTGTAGAAAATCCACACCCGCTGTTCGTTGCCTTTGTTGCAGCTGCTAAAGAAGCACGCAACCGCAATGGTAATGCTGAAAAAGTATTCGNNGCTACTATTTCGCCTTGTGTTATTACCTGCACACCGTCTGGCAGGTTGGCTTTTATCATATCCAGCAGCAGGGGATAATGTGTACAGCCCAATAGTATTGTATCTATTTGCTCTGATTGCTGCAGCAACTTATCCAGATCTTGCTTAACGAAGTGTGCAGCGGCGGCGCTATGATGCTCGTTATTTTCTATCATCGGTACCCACAGCGGGCATGCGTGTTGAAATACCTGCACATCAGGGTAAAATTCGCTGATCTCAACGGGATATACATGACTTTCAATGGTGCCGTGCGTACCTAATACGCCTACTGCTTGCTTTTGGGTGTATTTGCCTATTATCTCCGCAGTTGGCCTTATCACACCCAGTACGCGCTTTTCTGCACCCATGCGTGGCAGGTCGTTCATTTGTATCTTCCTCAGCGCCTCAGCCGAAGCAGTATTACAAGCCAGGATAATCAGCGGGCAACCGTTGCGAAACATCCATTCCACAGCCTGCAAAGTATATTCATATACAATATCCAGCGAGCGATCACCATAGGGTGCGCGCGCGTTGTCGCCCAGGTACAGGTAATCATATTGCGGCAGCCTTTCTTTAATGGCTTTAAACACTGTGAGTCCGCCAAAACCTGAATCGAATATGCCTATGGGGTGCGATGATTGCATCAGGGCAAATATAAAACAGGAAATTCAGAATGAGGCAAAACGCAATACAGCACTATATATCGTAATTTTATGTCAATGGGAATTAATAACCTACAATTCCAACAACTGGATATCAACGGCCTGCAGACATTGATGGGCTGGGCAGACGCAGAGGGCTGGAACCCTGGCCCAAAAGATGCTGAAGTTTTTNNAACGGTGAATTGATAGCCGGAGGTTCTATCGTTTCTTACAACGGCAGGTTCGGTTTTATGGGGCTGTTTATTGTAAAACCGGAGTATCGCTCAGCGGGCATAGGCAAACAACTATGGCACCAACGGCGTGATACTTTATTGTCAAGATTGAATGAGGGTGCTGCCATTGGTATGGATGGCGTAATAGCCATGCAGCCCTTTTACAACCGGGGTGGTTTTGAAATCGCTTTCCGCGATGAGCGTTATGTAAGGACGGGTGCGGTATATGAAGTACACAAAAATATCACACCAATAACTGAAGCAGATTTAGATGCTATACTGGTCTACGATGCTGATTGTTTTGGTTTCCCACGGCCGCAGTTTATGCAGCCATGGTTATTCCTGCCAGGCAATAAAACATTCAAGTACACGGAGGATAATATTTTAAAAGGATTTGCCGTTCTGCGCAAACTTATCAGTGGTTATAAAATCGGTCCGCTGTTTGCAGACAATGCCGCAATAGCCGAAGAATTGTACAAAGCCTGCCTGAACGCCGTACAAGGGGAACAACTGTATATTGATATACCTGTGTGTAACGAAGCTGCTGTTGAAATGGTGAATGAATCCGAGGCTGAATATGTGTTTGAATGTGCACGTATGTATTATGGTACGCCACCAAAAATAGATATGAATAAAGTGTTCGGTATTACCAGTTTTGAGCTGGGGTAAATACACAAAATCACATTAAGTTAAGTATCTATTTGAATTTTCGTATATTAATAAATATATTTACACTACTGAAATAAAACACCATCATCACGTATCTCTCAACCTTTAAAAATATATACCAATGAAAAGAACAAAAATTACAGTCTATTCCTTTGCGTTAGCCCTGCTTGCATTAGTTTCTTGTAGTAAAAATCAACATTCAATTTCACGGTTGGAGTTAGTAAATCCCAAGGTACTGAGTACTGAAATTGGCGTTGTTTATGAAAATTTGTCTTGCGAACTTGAAGATGGCACAACAGGCTGCGAATGTGTAATCACACAAACCAATGAAGATTGTGAAGTGGAAACATCGTGCACTTCAAGCAGCCTGTTACAGCACTACAATACTGTATTACAACAGATGTTCTCTCCGGCCGAGATTATTATGCGTGCGCAGACACATGTTAGAATTACAGAACCTGAATTAATCGAAGCATTACAACAAGACGGATGGCCATTGGTGGAACCTGAATAATCCCGTTAGTATTATTATGCAATGAGCAACTAAAATTGTTGCTCATTGTTATTTCTTAAAAATAAATACAATGCTTAATAATCAACTTGCAGGATTGTTTTTTTTAATTGTTCTATGTAGTTGTCAACCTAAACGAATAGAAATAGATAGCAAAAGCTATGAGCTTGAAGTGAAACCGATATCCAGCGTGATTACACANNTGGCAAAAATAAGTCTGAATATGTTTACCAAAATGATTCGCTTTTATATCTCTTATCGTTACATAACGGATATGCCGCCATCACAAATATCTTTACAGATAGCATCGAGAGATTAGTTCGTATTCCTGATTCAATAAAGAAGGTCCACAGCATTTCAGTATACGACACCGCCAATTTTGCAATACATGCAGACCAAAGCTTTTACGTTTATCAAAATTCAACTTTTGTTAAATATTCTGTTGAAATTTTTGGCGATGGCTTCATTCCCTATCCTTATATGGACATATTATACATGTCTGATAAAAAAAAGATAGTGGCCGGATCTTTGGTCCCTTTAAAACCCGGTCAAAATGGTTATGACAATCAGTTCCTGAATATATACAATTTAGAAACTCTGAAATCTGAACTTGCTTCACTTTGCTATCCTGGTAAATATCATGGTAACAAATTGGGTATCCCAAAAGGTTACCTCAGTCGAAGCGGTGACATTATAACAGTGAGTTTTCAGTTTGACGATTCCATCTATATGGTTAATATAAACGACATAACGAATTATACCGGTATTGAGATAAATGTTAGCAATGGCAATAGAGGTGTTTTAGAAATTGAAGACAGTATTTCAAAGTATGAGAAATTAGACATTCTGCTGCATAATACTAATAGTTCAAAGTATGGGATGGCTTTTTATGATAGTCAAAGAAAAGAACTATACCGGTTTTATAGCCCTGGGTTTCCTGTCGAAGAAGATAACGGAATATTTTTGTCATCTCTAAATGTCAGGTGTTGGCTTCTTAGAAAACCAATGTTGTCTGATACAGTGTCAAAATACATACTACCAAGTGGAGTATTCTTTGTACCTCAACTATGGACGGCAAATTTTGCAACGCAGCCTGTATTTGTATATAATAAAATCATAAAGAACCCCAAAAATGAAGAAGCATGGACATATCTCCCTTATATTATCAAGCCTAATAATTTTTAGCTTGATTTTTATTTCTTGCGAACAAGCAGTTGAAAAAAAAGCTGCACAAACTAATCACAATAGTGAAAAACAAATCCGACTGATAAATGCCTTTGAAACAAGTGGTATTCCTGTGGACAATTCAGTAGTGCTTTTTTTACCGCCAACCTCATGTAAAGCCTGTATTTACGGAGTTAGCGATGTAATTGACTCTTTCCCGAATGCATTCATCTATTATGCATCAATAAATGAAAACGATAAAATAGAAAAACTACCCACACAAACATATATCCCGTATGATAAAAGTACGCTATTGAAGAATGGCATTATGAGATACTATGCTGAATTAATTATCATAAAAGACGGTGAAATCGTTGAGTCGAGAGCAATATCCAAAAAATAATATTTAACCTGCAATTATTTTATTGCTCATCTTTTCTTAATCTGGGGAAAACACTAGTAATCATTATCTGAGCAACATCATAATCAACCCTATTCCGAAAACTGTAGTAAATATCACCTTATTATACTTCGCCAGCCACTGCGGCAGGTAAATATCAAAATTGTCTTTTTGCGAATCAGAATAATTACGTGCCCATACGGTCAGCGGGCATTTACCTTTAAACAACCATAATACTAAACCTTCAACAATAACCGCTGCAACTGCCAGCCATGAGTAAACAGTTATTTCACCCGACAGGCCACTATATACCACATAACTGATGATGCCAACCATCACCACCCATATCAGGGTATGAATGCTTTTAATCAAAACGAGTTTAGGGGCATGGTTGGTATCCATAAAACTAAACTCGTATTAAATCGCGGGAATCAAAATGAGCATTGTCATTTGGAGAGGACTACGCTGCCTATTCCCGCTCCATCCTTTCCAGTATGTTTTTCATTTGTGCTATCTCCCGTTCCTGAGATTCTATTATCTGTTTAGACAGTTCCTTTACCTCAGGGTCTTGTATGTTGGCTTGTTTACTGGTGAGTATGGCCGATGAGTGATGTGGTATCATCGCCTTCATGTACTGCCTGTCACCGATGGGCACCTGTGTCCTTAATAGTACCAAAGCCAGTATAAATACGCTGACTGCACCAACTGAAATAATCGCATTCTTTTTCCTGTCAGGGTACATCTTACCCATCAGCAGCAGCATCAGCAATGCCATTGGCGTTACCATCAGCAATGCCATATAGGCGCGTGTCAGGCTGATGTAGAAATGGTTCGCGCTGTCCATGTTCAGGAACATGACCAGGTACATAATGACAAACGATATGCCCAGTGACAATGCCAGTTTCCCGTAATTTCCCTTGTGCATCATAACCTTGTTTTAGTGTACAACAATACCCACCGCGTATTGTTGTGTATTACATACGCATCAACTCAGGATATAACCTCAGGTACAGTTGAAAAGACATAGGGTTGGTACCGTACAAAGCATCCAAACGGCTGTCAGCAGCATAGAACCCAACCTGGCCGCCGGCAGCTAATCGTAGCGGTTTTACCTTAAGTACGTCATAAGCAGCACCTAATGTTATTGCATTTACCGGGAACAAATCATGATGGTCGAACAATGGTTCTTCCAACCCCAGTTCTTCGCCTGATTTCTGTACCCATTCGTACCTGCCATATATTGCCAGGCGGTTGATGTATAATGATGCTTCTGCCAATGCTGCGTGTTCCCCTGCAAAATGCTTGGTCTTGTTGACACCCCACAACGCAGTTGCATTGAATGATATATTCTTCTTCCATTGTTTGCTATATATAGCTGAAGCAGTGGTACGGTACACGTCTTCGTTTACATGGATTTCTTCCGGGTTTTCAATAAATGCATGTGATAGCTGCAATGCCCAATGCCTGTCGGGGTTGAAAGACAACCTCGCGCTGCGCGAATCAAAACGGGGTTGGTCAAAGTCAAAACGCTGTTCGTTGGGTTCGCGCCCCGTAAACGATGAACCCTCCAGCCTGAACTTGCCATATCGCACACCCAATGTTGCCACTCCGAAGGTAATATGCGTGGCATCTACCCAATGATGACTGAGTGGTGCGTCAGGATTATTGAGCGCCGACGGGCGGTGCATAAAGGCTACCGCTCCGAGCGCAGGTTCACCCGGATAAGCCAGGTAGGCGAATACATCCAGCTTTTTTGAAAAGGCATGCGAGTAGCTAACTGACAGTTCCGAGAATAAATCGTGCGGGTGCTGCCGGTCAATCAAAGGTTTTCCGTTCCATGTTTCCCCGGTTTGAAAAAGCAGGGGATAACCATTACCACCTGTTACCAGCGCGTCGGCCGACATCATAATATTGAAATGAAACAAGCCTTTATTGCCTACCCTGCGTTGTCCCATACCCATTATCCAGTTGGGTGCATCAACCATCGCATCACCACGGATGCCCGCGTTATTAAAGTCCTGGTTGGTATAGCGCAGGAACAGGTTGCCATGCAGCATAAACATCCATTTGCGCTTATGAAACATATAGCCATACATAGGTGATGCATCGGGCAGCCAGCCTGTACCGGAACCGTTCCTGTTCATGGGCAGGTTGAGCGAATAAGCATGGCTCATGTTATTCATACCCATATGCCCGCTATGGTCTTCTTTTTGCATAGCCGTGTCCTGCCGTTTAGTGGTGTCCGGCATATGATGATGATCGTGCTGTGCATGTGCATACGCAGCAGCCAGCATTATTACAATTGATAAGAGTATCTTTTTCATCTTAGTTGTTTAAACAGTTTTTATCATATTAAGTTGAGCAACATAGCCGCGCTCATCAGCACCATCAACACATCTTCAAACAAGGTCACCTTACTCAGCGGCAATTTGATAATAGTACCCAGGCAGGCGCACTGAAATGGGGATTTATTCATGAGGTTTTGCACCACTCCTATGGTACTGACAGTCATTACAATCAGTGTCACCCAGTTGGTTATTATCGGAGAAAAACCTGTCAAAAATGCGATACCTAAGGCCAGTTCAATAAAGGGATATACATATCCATATGCCGGTATGCGTTTAGCTACCACATCATACATGCTATAACCTTCTGCAAAGCCCTTCAGGTTCATCAGCTTGAAAAAAGAGAACACCAGGAAAAACCCCGCCATAAAATGGCTCATCCACTGCATCCAGTGGAAACCACCCTGTACCATTTGTACCAACAAAGTGATACCAGTGATGTATCCGAATATCAGGAAGATAGGGTAATAGGAGTCACCCTGTTTTTCCTCAGTGCTGTCCATACTATGCTCCATATGGCCGGTTTCTGTAATAGTGTACCTACCCGCTTTGGATATGGCTTGTTGCAAAGCAGCTACAGGTATATGCTTCTGCATGATAACCTTTGCCTGCGGAGGTTGTAATTGTACATTGGCGCTTAATACATCGCCCAGTTTCAGTAGTTCTGTTTTTACTTTGGCTACACAACTGGTGCATGTCATGCCTGTGATGTTATACTCATGTGTCATGTCGGATAATTTTTATACTGCAAAATTACCCCGACNNCTTCATCCAGTGGCTTGCGGGGGCGTTGTTTCATGTTTTTAAAGAAGCTGGGTGTGAGTCCGGTCACTTTTTTGAATTGTGCCGAGAGGTGTGCCACACTGCTGTAGTCCAGTTGAAAAGCTATTTCGCTGAGGGATAATTCGTCATACACTAGTAACTCTTTTACTTTTTCTATCTTCTGTTGTATGATGTATTGCTCAATCGTAATGCCTTCTACCTCTGAAAATAGTTTGCTTAGGTAGCTGTAATCATAGTGGAGCAATTGCGCCAGGTATTCGCTGTGTTTGATGCGGGGTTTATCCGCGTCAGCGTTATGGATTAATTCAATGACTGCATTCTTTATTTTTTCAATAATGCGGCTTTTACGGTCATCTATCAGTTCAAAACCCAATGGTTTTAAGGCTGCTTCAATCTCAGCTACCTGTAAACCTGTAACCTGTTCTTCGTCAATATCCACCTCCCCCAGGCCTACCGCATGCGGGTGCAGGCCAATGCGTTTCAGTTCATTCTCTACCACCATTTTGCAGCGGTTACAAACCATATTTTNNTTCCTTACAGGTTCCTGCTTTGCCGAGAATATGGCTATACGCCTCAAGCAGCACCGTTTTAAGGTATTGGACAATCCGCATGGTATATTGTTCAATCCCTATAGCGTGGCAGACAGCCTGGATAGCTATATAGATGGCAGGCAATACAGTGGTGATGATTTGTTTTACCTGAACGAACTCTGGAATAGCTGGGAGCACCACACACAGTTTTCTGATATTGATAAAGACACAGCTATAGCGCGTATCAACCAATCGCAGGCGGCGGCTTCCGAATATATCCGCAATGCTACCCATGTCATGATTACGCTCGGGTCAGCTTATTATTATATGCTGAAAGAAACGGGTAAACCCGTAAGCAATAACCACCGCGCCCCGGCCAATTGGTTTGAGAAAAAGCTGATGGGTATTGATGAGATTGTCAGCAAGTTCACCAACACACTCAACAAACTGCTGGCTATCAATCCCGGTGTGCAAATAATATTCACGGTTAGTCCTGTGCGCCACTACCGCGACGGCATAGTAGAAAACAACCGTAGCAAAGCACGTATTATTGAGAGTGTACACGCCCTCTGCGATAACTTTGAACAGGTATACTACTTCCCTGCATACGAGCTGGTAATAGACATACTGCGCGACCACAGGTATTACGACATAGACTTCGTACACCCCAACTACCTGGCTACCGATTATGTGTGGAACCGTATGGTAGAAGCCTGTATAAATGATGATACCAAGGCCCTGATGAAAGAAGTAAACGAAATAGTAATAGCCCGCAACCACAAGCCCCGCTTTCCGCAGACAGAGGCGCATAAAAAATTCAGGCAGAGTTATGTGCAAAAAATAAGGGCGTTGACAACTCAACACCCTTATCTGCAACTCGATGAAGAGTTGAAATATTTTAACGATTAATTTTCATGTACTTCCAGTTCTACTTTCTTGTCTGATAATGTTTTGCCTTGTGCCTGGTCAGTGGTCATTTTACACTGTCCGTTGAAAGTGGCATTTGGTTCTATCTGCAGGCGTTTTGTATTTACATTGCCGTTCACCGTGCTTTTAGACTTCAGGCAGAGCAAATCTTTACTGATAACATTCCCATTGACTGTGCCGAACAAGTCAGCATTTGCGGCATGCAGATCGCCCTGTATAATACCCGACTCGCCCAAAACGATTTTTGCCTTGCAATACACATTGCCGATAATATTGCCGTCTATGCGCATATCTGAGTCCGACTCCATATCACCATTGATAGTAGTGCCCGAAGCAATGGTACTTACTGCACCCATATGGCGGTTCGCCTTTGTGGCCTCGTTTTTCTCTTTGTCTTTTTTTACAAACATAGAATATGTTATTATTTGTATTATACAACAGGCAAAAAGTTGATTAATTTTCTTGCCTTACCCCTTGTTTTCTTTCGTCTCAGCTATATGCAGGGCGTTTGCCACGGTGAATGAGAAGGTCTAAAATAGTTTTTTTAACTACAAAATCATAGATATTACGATTTTTTTCTAAATAATATAATCTTCATTATATACGGGTTCACCTCATTTTAGCTACCTTTGCACCTCATTTAAAGATACATGGATCGTAATTCAGTCACCGGCTTCCTGTTATTGGTACTTTTGCTGGTAGGATATATCGCTTACAATAATTATTCCCAATCAAAATTTGAAGACGCTAAAAAAGCTGATTCAGTAGCTAATGCCAAGGCGCATCCCAAGCCGTTGGCCAAAGATACAGTCGTAGCACCGGTTGCAGAGGCAAATGCTGAAGTGGCTGCCATCAATGACTCTATTCAAATGGCAAAACCCGCTGCATTCAGGGGTGAAGAAAAAACTGTGGTACTGGAGAATAAAGACCTGGCTGTGGAATTCACCACCAAAGGCGCACACCCGGTAAGCGCACACATGAAAAACTATAAAACTTATTCAGGCGAGCCACTGTACTTGTTCGATGGTGATTATAATAAATTGAGTGTACTGCTACCTGTTGACAATGGCACCACAGCTACATCCGACTTGTATTATACTACTGAAGAAAGCACCGATGCGTCCGGCAATAAAACAATAGCTTTTACCGCCGATATGGGTGATGGCAAAATAGCTAAACTTAGCTACTCCCTACCTGCTGAGGGTTATATGCTGCAATGCAACATCAGCCTGGTCGGTATGGCTGCCACCAACCTGCCTGTAACATGGCAGACAGAAGCCCTGCATACTGAACGTGATATTAAGACAGAGCGTACTAACAGCCAGGTGTACTACAACTTTACTGATGGTGATGAAGATTATTTTTCTTTCATCAATACACAGAAAGAAAGCTTGGACAAATCCGCCAAATGGCTGGGTTTCCGTCTGCACTTCTTCGCTACGGCGCTAGTGCCTGAAGATGGCCTGAACCGTGTGAACATTGAGGGTACAGTTGGCAATGAAAATGACAGCTTCGTAGCACGCAATTCCAATACATTTGAGCTGCCCGTAAAAACCGCACAAAACCCAACCGCCGGTTTGAGAATGTATATAGGTCCCAACCATTACAAGACATTACGCTCATACAAAGTGGGACTGGAAGAAATGGTACCGCTGGGTTATGGCCCTATGTTCTTTGTTAAGTACATCAACAAGTGGCTGATCATACCTATTTTCAATATGCTCAGCAGTTCCATCAGCAACTTTGGTATCATCATCATGTTGATGACCTTAATTATCAGGCTGCTGTTGTCATTCTTCACCTACAAGAGCTACTTGTCATCGGCCAAGATGCGCGTGCTGAAGCCTGAGATGGACCAACTACGTGCCCAATACGGCGACGACCAGCAGAAGTTTGGAATGGAGCAGATGAAACTCTACCGCCAGGCAGGCGTTAATCCCCTGGGCGGATGTTTGCCTACTCTGTTACAGTTACCCATACTATTTGCCATGTTCTATTTCTTCCCCTCTTCTATCGAGCTGAGGCAGGAGTCGTTCTTATGGGCAAATGACCTTTCTACATATGACAGTATCGTCAGCTGGTCATCTAACATACCTGTTATCAGCTCTATATACGGCAACCACGTCAGCCTGTTCACGATACTCATGACTATCTCCAGCCTCTTCCTGGCATTGTACAACAGGAACNNTTCATGCTGTTGGGCGTGTTTAATAAAATGGCTGCGGCACTTACTTTCTATTATTTCTTCTCTAACATGCTCAGCATACTGCAACAGTTCATCATACAGAAGTATGTAATAGATGAGAAGGCCATACACGCCAAAATACAGGAGAACAAAAACAAGCCTGCAACACAATCAAAATGGCAGCAGAAGCTGGAAGAAATGCAGAAAGCACAGATGGACCGCGCCAAGCAACAACCTACGCGCAAGAAGAAATAAACCAGTATAGAAATACATTATTAAAAAGCGGTGTTAGATAACTAACACCGCTTTTTTTGGTATTTACCGAATATGTAAATAATTTACAGCAAAGTTTTTTACCTTACCCATCCTGGAGGATAATTCATATTAACCAACTGTCATTTATTGTTTAACAATATTCATTAACCTGCACTTGCAGGGTAATAAGTTGCTTTCGTTTCAATAGGGGTAATGTTCTATTGCATTAAGCAAAAGGACATAAGAAAGTCCCGCTTTCCAGCGGGACTTTGTATTTAATCTATGTCTTAACAATTACAGAGCCAGGTCTGCATCGTTGTTGTCATCTTGCTTAGGCGCTTCTGCCTGTTGCGGTTGGTCACCACCGTTTTCGTTGCGCGGGCGCTGAGGACGGTCGCCCCTGTCGCCACGGTTATCCCTGCGGTCGCCGCCACCACGACGGTCNNCGACGGTCACCACGGTCGCCCCTGTCGCTGCGCTCACGCGGCTCGGGTTCTACATAACCTTCAGGCTTAGGCATCAGTGCTTTGCGGCTCAGGCGCAGTTTGCCCGATTTAGGGTCTGTGCCTATCAGCTTGATCTTCACTGTATCGCCTTCGCTCAGTACACCTTCCAGCGTATCAAGGCGCTTCCAGCTTACTTCACTTATGTGCAGCAAACCTTCTTTACCCGGCATGAACTCTATGAACGCACCGAAAGGAACGATAGACTTCACTTTACCTTCGTAAGTTTCACCTACTTCAGGCACGGCCACTATACCTTTTATCCAGGTCAGGGCTTTATCAATTTTAGCTTTGTCCGATGCGAATATTTTCACCTCACCACGGTCGTTCACTTCTTCTATTGATATTGTAGTACCTGTTTCGCGCTGTATTTCCTGTATGATTTTACCACCGGGTCCTATCACAGCACCAATGTACTCACGGTCTATGTTCAGCTGAACAACACGTGGAGCGTGAGGTTTCAGATCGGCACGCGGGCCATCTATCGCCTCATACATTTTATCCAGTATGTGCAGGCGGCCACGGCGAGCCTGGTCCAGCGCTTCGCGCATTACATCCATGCTCAGGCCATCTACCTTTATGTCCATTCNNCCGGTTACTTTAAAGTCCATATCACCCAGGTGGTCTTCGTCGCCCAGTATGTCGGTAAGTATGGCGTACCTGCCTGCTTCCGATATCATACCCATAGCCACACCACTTACGTGCTTGGGGAAAGGCACACCACCATCCATCATAGCCAGTGCACCTGCGCACACTGTAGCCATAGATGATGAACCGTTAGACTCCAATATATCAGATACGATACGTACTGTATAAGGGAAAGACTCACCGCTTGGCATCATCTGCGCCAGCGAACGCTTGGCCAGGTTACCATGACCCACCTCGCGACGGCCGGGGCCACGCATAGGCTTCGTTTCGCCGGTAGAGAATGGCGGGAAGTTATAGTGCAGTATAAATTGATGGTAGTCAGACGTAGCGGCAGATTCTACCAGCAGCTCATCTTCGCTGGTACCCAGTGTTACCGTTGTCAGCGATTGTGTTTCGCCACGGGTAAACAATGCAGAACCGTGCGGTGAAGGCAGTACATCCGTTTCGATAGTTATCGGGCGTACATCTTCCAGGCCACGTCCGTCCAGCCTCTTGCGGCTGTCCAGCACCATGTCGCGCACTACTTTCTTCTCCAGTTTGTAGAAGTACTTGCTAACCAGTCCTACCAGTTCAGCATCAGCTTTCTGCTCATCCGTCAGCGTAGCGGCAAATTCTTCACGTATGGCTTTAAAGCCTGTGCTGCGGTCGCCTTTGGGCAATGCACCCTGTGCTATAGCCAGTATGCGTGCTGCGGCAAACGCCTCTATGTTTTTCTTCAGCTCTTCATTTTCGGGCGCTACGGCTACTTCACGTTTGCCGGCAACACCTTTTTTATCACGCAGGTCGGCCTGCAGTTTTATTTGAGCGCGGATGGCTTCATGAGCCAGTTCCAGCGCCTTCACCACGTCAGCTTCCTGGCACTCTTTCGATTCGCCTTCCACCATCATGATGTTATCCTGCGTAGCGGCGATGATAAAGTCCATATCCGCTTCTTTCAGTTGCGCACGGTAGGGGTTGATGATGAACTCACCATTCACACGGGCTACACGCACTTCAGAGATGATTTCCAGTACAGGAACATCGGACACCGCCAATGCTGCAGAAGCCGCCAGGCAAGCCAGCGAATCAGGCATTACTTCGGGGTCAGAAGATATCAATGTCACCAGCACCTGTACATCGCAATAATAATCGTCGGGGAACAGGGGGCGCAGTGCGCGGTCTATCAAGCGCGATACCAATATCTCGCTATCGCTGATACGGCCTTCCCTTTTAAAGAAAGAGCCTGGTATACGGCCGGCTGATGCAAATTTCTCCTGGTAATCTACTGTTAAAGGGAAAAAAGATTGCCCGGGTTTGGGTTCTTTGGCGGCTACCACTGTAGCCAATATCATACAGTTGCCCTGGCGCACCACCACGGCACCATCGGCCTGGCGGGCCATACGGCCTGTTTCTATGCTTACCTCACGCCCGTCGCCCATCATATAGGACACGGAAATCGGGTTTGGAATCATAAAATATTTTTTAATGTGTTCAGAAAAAACTATTCCCAACCAAATAGTTGGGAATAGTAATGGAATAAATTATTTGCGGATACCCAGCTTCTCTATCAGTGCACGGTAACCATCCAGGTTGGTGCGGCTCAGATACTGCAACAACCTTTTGCGCTGGCCTACCATCTTCATCAGCCCGCGGTGGGTAGAAAAATCTTTTTTGTTCTGCTTCAGGTGGCCTGAAATAGAATTGATACGCTCTGTGAGCAGTGCGATTTGGCCCTCTACAGACCCGGTGTTGGTTTCGCTGCCACCGAAAGTTTTGAAGATATTAGCTTTCTTATCAGCTGTTAAATACGACATCTACATCAAAATTTTAATATAACTACAGTTTTTCAGCTTGCAAAGATAGGGAAATCCTTTAATAAAAGTCAAAAGTCAAAATTCAAAAGAAAAAAGTTTTTGGGTGTTGGTTAATATGTCAATAGGGTAAAAGGTTAATAGGGTGATCGCATTTTTGTGCGGGTTGGAACAAAATTGTGCCTGTTTTGACCGTTTTGTTGCCAAAGGGTTGCC
>DINJ01000121.1:0-1646 GCA_002423665.1 Bacteroidetes bacterium UBA5543
TGCCGGTGTGGGTGATAAAATAGTGGTAACCGTTAAAGACGCATTACCCGGCGGTGGTATGAAGAAAGGTACCGTTTCAAAAGCGGTAATTGTACGCACCAAAAACAAGCTGCGCCGCAAAGATGGTTCTTATATCCACTTTGACGACAACGCTGTAGTGTTGCTGAATAATTCGGATGAGCCACGCGGCACCCGTATTTTTGGACCCGTAGCGCGCGAACTGCGTGATAAAGGGTACATGAAAATTGTTTCGCTGGCACCGGAAGTATTATAAAATAAAGTTGTACCTTTGCAGCCCGTTTTTCGGGTGTATGAGAACAACAGTTAATTCATAAGTATTGTGAAAAACAGATTTAAACCGAAGTTTAACATCAGAAAAGGCGATAGCGTAATAGTTATAGCCGGTAATGATAAGGATCGTACCAAGCCTCGCAACGTGCTGGCGGTATATCCTCAGAAAGGCCGTGTATTGGTTGAGGGTGTCAACATCGTAACCAAACACCAGAAGCCTGATGCGCAGAATCCGCAGGGTGGTATAGTGAAGCAGGAAGCTGCTATACATATCTCTAACGTAATGTTGTGGGATGCTAAAGTAAAAGCTCCTGTACGTACTAAGCGTGAGCGCACAGAAGGTGGTTTTGTTCGTGTATCTAAAAAATCAGGGGAGGTAATTAAATAATGGAAACTGCAGTATATTCTCCGCGTTTGCGCAAGAATTACAAAGACGAAGTCGTTCCGGCTTTGATGAAGAAGTTTGGTTATAAATCTGTAATGCAATGCCCCCGCCTGGTAAAGATATGCCTGAACCAGGGTGTTAAAGGCTCTGTATCTGACAAGAAGCTGATAGATGACGCTATCAACGAAATGACAATGGTTACCGGCCAGAAGGCTGTGCCTACTTTGTCTAAAAAGGATATCTCGAACTTCAAGCTGCGTAAGCACATGCCGATAGGCTGCCGTGTTACACTGCGTGGTACTCACATGTTCGAATTTCTGGATCGTTTCATAGCTGTTACCCTGCCACGTGTACGCGACTTCAAAGGTATCAACGATAAATCGTTTGATGGCCGTGGTAACTACACAATGGGTATCACAGAGCAGATTATCTATCCTGAGATAGACATCGATAAAGTGAACCGTATCAGCGGTATGGATATCACTTTCGTAACGACAGCACAAACCAACGAAGAAGCATATGNNTATGAATTGCTGAAAGAGATGGGCCTGCCGTTCAAGAATATCAAAAAAGACAACAACTAATTATAAATAAAGGACTAATTAAATGGCAAGAGAATCAGTAAAAGCCCGTCAACGCAAACGCGAGCGCATGGTTGCCAAATACGCTGAGAAGCGTGCGGCACTTAAAGCAGCAGGAGACTACCAGGCATTGGATTTACTTCCAAAGAACGCCTCTCCGGTTCGCCTTAAAAACCGTTGCCAGTTAACAGGCCGTCCCAAGGGCTATATGCGCCACTTCGGGATATGCCGTAACATTTTCCGCGACATGGCGTTGGATGGCAAAATACCGGGTGTACGTAAAGCCAGCTGGTAATTGAATGAAAGGTGGCCAGGTCGTAACAAAAAACGAAACCGGTTACAATTATATACTTTACAAACTACAATAAAAAATGGTAACAGATCCGATA
>DINJ01000121.1:1675-8170 GCA_002423665.1 Bacteroidetes bacterium UBA5543
TACATCTAAAGGTGTAATGACAGATAAAGAAGCCCGCACTCAGAATATAGGTGGTGAAGTAATGGCGGCAATTTATTAATAACTAATAAGAGGAGACAGGTACATTAAGCCCAACCTATACAAGGCTGACCGGCTTGTTTCCTGGAACAATAAAAACATAGAACAATATGTCACGTATAGGCAGAAATCCGATAGCAATACCAGGCGGCGTAACAGTAACCGTAGGTGCGGATAACGTAGTAACAGTAAAAGGCCCTAAAGGCGAACTGAAAGAATCCTTAAACAGGGATATCAAAGTAGAGGTGAACGAAAACCAACTGCTGGTTAGCCGCCCTACAGACCAGATACGCCACCGTGCGCTGCATGGTTTGAGCCGTGCATTGATAGCCAACATGATTACAGGTGTAACTGATGGCTTTAAGAAAGAACTGGATCTGGTGGGTGTGGGTTTCCGTGCTGCCGTTACAGGCCAGACTATAGATATGGCCCTGGGTTATTCACACAACATCATCATGGAACTGCCTAAAGAAGNNAGCCTTACAAAGGTAAAGGTGTTCGTTACTCTGATGAGGTGGTTCGCCGCAAAGCAGGTAAAGCAGCTGGTAAATAATAAATAACAGGGTTTCCGCCTGAAAAGGCGGAAGCTTTTTAATAACAAACAATTAAAATCCGGTAGCTCTCGCCCCAAAAGCGGGAAGCCCGTAAAAAATAGAATAAAATGGCACTTGATAAGAAAATAGTACGCCGCCAGAAATTGCGCTGGCGCATACGCAGCAGGGTAAGTGGTACAGCTACTAAACCCCGTATGTCTGTGTTCCGCAGCAATAAGGACATCTATGTACAACTGATAGATGACACTAATGGCACAACACTGGCTGCTGCCAGCTCACGCCAGAAGGATATCCAGGCACATGCCGGTAACAAGATAGAGAAGTCTGCAATGGTAGGTAAAGCTATCGCGCAGGCAGCCCTGGCTCTGGGAATCGAGAAATGCGTTTTTGACCGTGGTGGATACCTGTATCATGGCCGTGTAAAGTCAGTAGCAGACGGAGCACGCGAAGGTGGCCTTAAATTNNGCATTCAGTTTTTCTGCCCTGGTAGTTGTTGGTAACGGCGCTGGTGTGGTAGGTCACGGCCTGGGTAAAGCCAAGGAAGTGCAGGAAGCCATCACCAAAGGCATTGACGACGCTAAGAAGAACCTGATAAAGGTGCCTGTAATGCGTGGTANNGCGAAGGTGGCCTTAAATTCTAATAACTATATTATTGAACTTTTTCTATAAGTAACTGATGTCAAAAGTAAATACAAATCGAGTGAAAGCCGGCGACCTGGAATTGCAGGAGAAAGTGGTGTCTATCAACCGTGTTGTTAAAACAACCAAAGGTGGACGTGCATTCAGTTTTTCTGCCCTGGTNNGGTATTACCGACGTACTGACTAAAAACCTGGGTTCTGCTAACCCGCACAACGTGGTAAAAGCTACGTTCGCGGCCCTGGCACAACTGCGTGAGCCGGTACGTGTGGCTAAAGACCGCAACGTAAGCCTGAAGAAGGTATTCAACGGATAATCCGTTTAATTAATTGACTATTAACTAATTGAATTAAGAAATAGCGTCATGGCTAAGATAAAAATAACACAGATAAAGAGTGGTATTGACCGCCCCGAATACCAAAAGCGTACGCTGGTGGCATTGGGATTGCGCAAGATGAACGCTACTGTGGAAGTAGAAGCTACACCCCAGATACAGGGTATGGTGAAAACCGTACACCACCTGGTAAAAGTAGAAGAAGTTAAGTAATTTTCATTTATTAATATTTGCGAGCGGTTTAACATTCCGCGCAAGTTCAAAAATCGTACACAATGCAACAATTGCACAATTTACAACCCGCAAAAGGTTCAGTAAAAAAGAAAAGGCGCGTAGCCCGCGGTGAAGGTAGCGGTTCCGGCGTAACAGCAGGTAAGGGTAACAAAGGCCAGCAGGCACGTACCGGCTACCAGTCTAAAAAAGGCCACGAGGGCGGACAGATGCCCATCCAGCGCCGTATGCCTAAGCGCGGTTTCAAAAACAACAACAAGATTGACTTCAAAGTTTTCAACCTGGGTGATATTGACTTCCTGGCTGAAAAATACGAACTGAAAGAATTCACTCTGGACAACCTGTATATCAATGGCTTGATCAACCGTACAGATTCAGTAAAAATACTGGGTAACGGTGAGCTGAAAAGCAAGCTGACATTCAAGGTGAATGCAGCCAGCGCAAAGGCCAAAGAGGCAATAGAAGCAGCGGGTGGTACACTCGAGTTGCTGTAACTTTTCCGGATAAACAGACGCATTTGGTAAAATGCGTCTTTTATCGTTTATTCGCATTTCATTTTTCAGATTAACATTAGTCCCTGTGAAGAAACTAATAGAAACGCTTAAGAATATATGGAGCATCGAAGAGCTCCGCAAGCGTATTATATATACTTTAGCTCTTATCCTGATTTACCGTGTGGGTAGTTACGTTGTATTACCCGGTATAGACCCCCAGATACTTGCACTTGAAGGTAGCCAGGAGGGTTTGTTGGGACTGTTCAATATGTTCGCCGGTGGTTCATTCAGCCGTGCGTCTATTTTTGCACTAGGTGTTATGCCCTATATCTCCGCTTCTATCTTTATGCAGCTGGCAGGTATTGTTGTTCCACAGATTTCAAAATTACAGAAAGAAGAGAGTGGTCGCCGCAAGGTGAACCAATATACCCGTTACCTGACAGTAATCGTTACAGCATTCCAGGCAAGCGCATACGTGGCTTACCTGCGTACGCAGAGTGCCGGTGCTATCGTTCCTGAATTCGGTGCATTCCTGTTCTGGTTGTCAACCGTAGTGGTGCTGACAGCGGGTACATTGTTTGTAATGTGGCTGGGTGAAAAGATCACTGACCGTGGTATCGGTAATGGTGTATCACTGCTCATCATGGTGGGTATCTTCGCCCGCCTGCCTGAATCACTGTTCCAGGAATTTGCTGCCAAGAACTTAGGCGGCGGTGGCGGACTGCTGATATTCCTGATAGAAATGGCACTGTTTATAGCTGTAATAGTAGGCCTGATACTGCTGACACAAGGTGTACGCCGTATACCGCTGAACTATGCTCGCCGTGTAATAGGCAGCAGCAATGCAGCACGCGAAATAGCAGGCGGCTCACGCGATTTCATTCCTTTGAAAGTGAACTCCGCGGGTGTTATGCCTATCATCTTCGCACAGGCTATCATGTTCATACCTGCTACGCTTATCGGTTTTACCGACAGCGAAACAGCGCAGGGCGTGGTTAGGTCTTTGTCTGATTACACATCTGCTCCATACAATATCGTATATGCTATACTGGTTATCGCATTCACCTATTTCTACACGGCGTTGATATTCAACCCTACGGAAATGGCTGATAACCTGAAGCGCAACAACAGCTTCATACCGGGTGTAAAGCCGGGTGAACCTACCGCTAACTACATTGCTACTATCATGGACCGTATTACATTGCCCGGCGCATTGTTCCTGGCTATTGCGGGTGTGTTACCGGGTGTAGCTGCCTTACTGGGTGTTACCAGCGGTTTCGCTTCATTCTACGGTGGTACTTCCATGCTGATAGGTGTGGGTGTAATACTGGATACACTGCAGCAGATAGAAAGTCACTTGTTGATGCGCAGGTACGATGGATTAATGAAAACGGGGCGCATATCAGGTCGTCAGCCTGCAGCCGGCGCCTCTGTGTAAACATGAATTATGATACACATCAGGAGTAAAGAAGAAATTGAAATAATAAGAAAAAACGCCTTAATGGTAACTGCCACCTTAACCGAGGTGGCAAAGTTTTTAAAGCCGGGTATCACTACCTTGTCTATCGACAGAATGGCTGAAACTTTCATCAGGGACAATGGCGGTGTACCTTCCTTTAAAGGTTATGGCCCCAGGAACAATGCGTTTCCTTTCTCGCTATGCATATCAGTAAACGAAGTGGTGGTACATGGTTTTCCATCGGACTATATAGTGAAAGAGGGTGACATCATTTCTGTTGACTGTGGCTTTTACAGGGACGGTTATCATGGCGACCATGCTTATACATTTGCGATAGGCGATGTGCCCGATGAATACCTGCAACTGATGCGCGTAACCAAAGAAGCGCTGATGCTGGGCATAGCTAATGCCCATGTGGGCAACAGGGTGGGGGATATCTCTTATGCTATAGAAGAACATACAGCTAAAAAACACGGCTATGGCGTGGTACGCGAGCTGGTAGGGCATGGTGTAGGCCGCAACCTGCACGAAGACCCGCAGGTTCCCAACTACGGCCGCCGTGGCGATGGCAAGCGCCTGAAAGAAGGTATGGTGCTGGCCATAGAGCCGATGATTAACCTGGGTACACACCAGGTATATACCGAGGATGATGGATGGACCATAGTAACTGCTGATAAAAAAGTATCGGTACACTACGAGCATACTACTGCTGTAGGCAAAGAGAAAGGCGACAACCTCTCAGACTTTGGCCCGATAGAAGAAGCAGAAAAAGCTAACCCAGAATTAAACACAGGGCACCATAAAAAAGTAGTAATGGCTTAAGATATTCAAACCCCGCGATAGCGGGGTTTGTTTTTATCATAGAAATCAAGGGAGGAGAGTGTGTTAATCACGCCATAGATTTGGGAACATAGGAGGAGAACAACCTCTTGCATTTTCCTCGCCTGGTAGTGCCTGGCGAAATATTACAGTGTTACGGGAATCGGACTTATTGAATTGAAAGATAATTTTTTGAAAGTCAACTCCGTGTTCTCTGCACATAAAATTGATGATACTATAGGCACGGTCCCATGCTTTTTGTTGTTGCCTTATAGTCAGGTTGCCTGACGCTACGAACATTACTTTGCACCCGGGGTTTGCAAACATTGTTTCTTTTAGTTTCTGTAGTTGATTTTTTGCTGTTTTTGTCAACCTTGTTGATATATACCTGAATTGTATTGTGCCGGTTGCTATGTTGCTGCATCCCATATCCGGCATCAGTATATACTTCTGTTTTACTGAAAGGTTAACGTGTTCGTGTTTTCCATATACACAGAAAGAGAGTAGAAACAATGAGGTTGTTATAAGGAGTAGTTTTCTCATTAGAAACGGTTAGCGAAATAAAAGGTAGAATTTTTTGCTGTAATAGACATAAATGTGAATCACCCCCTCACATCCAGCACGTCCCTCAGCGCATTGCCCAATACATTGAATGCATATACCAGCAGCATAATAGCGATGCCCGGTACTATGGCCAATAACGGCCTGTTNNAGTTGTAATGCTCCTTTATCATCAATCCCCAACTCGGCATGGGTGGTTGCACGCCAATACCTAAGAAACTTAAACCTGCTTCAATAAGTATAGCGGTAGCAAAGTTGCTGGCAGCTACTACCATTACAGGCCCGGCTATATTGGGCAGTATATGCCTGAATATGATGCGCGCGTCTTTCAGCCCCAATGCCCTGGCGGCAGTGATGTACTCCATTTCTTTCAGTGCCATTACTTGTCCGCGTATCAGGCGGGCGGCGCTTACCCACATGGTCAGACCGATGGCTATGAATATCTGCCAGAAACCCTTGCCGATGGTGAGNNCCCTGCCGTACCTGTCGGTGCCTAAGTAAAAGGTGGCATCTTCTAGCAGGTTATCTTCAATATAGCTTTGCTGTTGCTCTAGGTTCGTGATGTTGTTGGGCACAAGCTGGCTGAGGGCGAAAGACATAGTGTCTTCTATACCTTCGTCAATATAATGCGCTACCCACAGTTGGTCGCCTTCAAACCAATGGTTGTTGACAGGAATAGCTGTAGCCACCAATGCCCTGCCTGAGAAAATATCTGTCCACGATTGGTTCTGTTCTGCCGAAGCGGAATTTGGTATGTTCAATAGCTGTTTGCTGAACCCCGGTTCACGCGCGCCCAACTCTACTACCATCCTGTTGGCATTGGCAGTATCGTCCGGAGCAAAGAGGTAAGCGAATGCGGCAATAAAACAGGTAAGCCCTATGATGAATAAAGCGACAACGGCAGACGGCTTGCGCAGCAGTTTTTTNNGGAGAAACAGGTGACGGTATGTCCTGATGTACCTGCGTTTTGCTTCGTCCATTGCCAGCCCGAAACCACGGGGTGAAAAACCGCCGGCGTCACTTTCTATGGCCAGTATATGCTCTTCTTTACGTGCCAGTGCGGAGTCGTTATAAGCCAGCCCGCCTTTTAGCCCGTTCTCTTCATTCATGAACATCACCGCCCTGATGGTGTAACGTGGTTGTATGTTCAGGGCTTTGAATGTTCTCAATACTTCGATAGATTGCACACAACCTGCACCGTCATCATGAGCGCCATCGCCTACGTCCCACGAGTCCAGGTGGCCGCCTACTACTATGTATTTATCAGGATAAACAGAACCTGTTATTTCACCGATGACGTTAAAGGACCTCACCGTGCCCAGCATCTTACATTCCGACATGATTTGAGC
>DINJ01000013.1 GCA_002423665.1 Bacteroidetes bacterium UBA5543
TCATAGTATCATTTATTTTGATGAAATATACACCGGGCAATACCGTGCTGATATCAACAATTGCCTCTCTATCTCCATTCCCGTTGTATACCAGTAATCTTTGCCCTGTAAGCGTAAATACCTCTACATTTACCACACCTGCTGCTGTCGAAATCTTTAGTTCGTTGCGAGCCGGATTAGGAGACAACACCAGGTTACTATTCTCTTTAATAGGACTAATGCCTGTATGCCATGCAGAAACGACATTGGAAGTTATCATATTATAACTGATATTCCCTACAATACATGGACTATCCAACATCATATCTACCCTATACCTGTTGCTGCCCGGTGTGGGGGTATTGTCAATAAACGTTGTATCGTTACCTGTAAGTGTAAAACTGCTAATGGTATAAAACTGTCCGCCGTTATTGCTTCGTTTTACCTGGTAAACAGAACCGGATGCTCCGAGGTACCTGTTCCAGGATATTGAGGCCTTGCCATTGAGTGAATAATCGAATGACAACCAAATGGTTTTGTGCATTGCAGACGAATCGAGATATGTTTCCCTTATGCAACTGTCTGTCAATGTAAGTTTGTATTTGTAACTTTTTGCTGAAGGGTATGCTGTAGAGTCAATAAAACTATACGCACTGCCCGCTACACGGCCTATGGGCTGATACATACCCCATTNNTACGAATCAATATAGGAGACAGAGCCGGTATCCCATATTATAGTATTGTAACCCGTGGTTGTATCTGTAAAGACAGCACAAATATCCACCCTGGCCTGAGGATAAGGACACTCATACTTCATAACCGTAGCTTTCCCGTCATGAGCGTAGTCTCTATACGCTATATATGGCGTACCATTACTATCAAGCACCATCGAGTTGAACTCACTCCCTCCGTCCGAAAATCCAACGTTACCTACTGTCACCCATTGTTTACCATCATATTTTTTAACCGTTGCTTTATTATTATAATGATTGTCCTGGTAGGATACATAAGGGGTGCCGCCTGCGTCAAGGGCTAATGATACAAACCATGTGCCGTTTTTAGATATGCCCGGATTACCCACCGTTACCCAATTTGCACCATCGAACTTCATTACTGTTGGCCTTTTGCCGGCAAAATGATCGCAAAAGGCCACATAAGGCACTCCACTACTATTGATATCAATGGACACAAAATCGGCGGCAGCGTTAGAGAACCCCGTATTGCCAACCGTCAGCCACTGGGTGCCGTCAAATTTTTTCACCGTTGCTTTACTGCCGTTATCTGTTTCGCTATACGCTGCATACGGTGTATTGTTATTATCGAAGTCCAGCGAAATATAATAGGCATTGCCGGTACCAACACCAATATTGCCCACTGTTACCCAGTTAGTTCCGTCAAATTTCAAAACACCTTTCCGATGTGCGAAGTAAGGAGTGCCAGTATGGTCTATAGCTAATGATATGAATGCTGCATTACCACCTGATGGCCCATAATTTCCAACACGTACCCAATTAGTACCATTATACTTCATCACTGTAGTTCCATACCCCCCTGCAAATTCCTCAAAACCGACATAAGGAGTGTCATTGTCGTCGAAAGCTATGGTAGTTAATGCAACCCAACCCGCAGAAAAACCTTCAGTACCAACCGTTACCCAGTTTGTGCCATCAAATTTCTTAACTGTAGCTTTCAGCCCCTTACTATAATCTCCATACGCTACGTACAAAGTGCCGTTCTTGCTTTTGGCTAACGATGTATAAGTGACTGTACTATCAGAAAGACCTGCCAGCCCTACAGGAGACCAGGGTTTTTGTGCTGCCGCCACCAAACATAACATCACTATAGCTATACAAAAACCCGCAATACGGGAAATTTTTCGAATTCTATTAATAATTGTCGTTTTTAATTGCATTGGTGTACAGGTTTAATGTTTAATGAAAAGTGCATTGTAAGCATTATTGAGCCTAACGCAGTAGGTGCCTGATGGCAAGTGCGTGATATTTACCCGGTATTCTGTTTTGCCGTCAACAACCTGCCACATCAGCCTTTCACCTGAAATATTATAAATCTCAACCGATAAAATTTCCTTGTCGAAAGTTATTTTCAAATCATTGTCAGCCGGGTTGGGGGCCAGCAATACTTTTGGTTTAGAAATGATACTCTCCACACCTGTATTCCACGATGAAACTATATTAGATGTAATCTTGACCCCGGTACAATTAAGGGGAGAAACAATATCAACCCTGTACCTATTGCTGCCCAACGGAGGAATGCTATCTATAAAAGTGGTGTCTGCACCATAAAAAACAAAACCTGCAACAGGTGTAAAAGGCCCTCCATTATTGCTTCTTTTTACCATGTAGGTAGGTTTTACTATTCCCTCGTAGCGGTTCCATGTAACAGACGCGGCACCATACAAATAATTAAACCGAAGTTTTATGGTTGCGTGTGCTATAGCGGAACTTAAATTTGTTTCCATCCAACAACTATCCAGAGTCTTGAGCTTGTACCTGTAACTTTGCTTCGCAGGATCAGCCTTGCCATCTGAGAACTTGTTTACATAACCCGGCACACTACCTATATGAACGTATATGCCATTGTCTTCCCTGTATATCTTATATGAGTCTACATTATTAACCCCATTGTTGTTCCACGCAATAACGTTTTGGCCAGTAATAGTGTCGGTATATGCCGCACATATATCTAACTTGGGCAATGCCGGACAATTAAGGCTCATAACGGATGTCTTGTTCAGGTAAGCGCTATCGATATAACCTAAATAGGGAATATTCTTTTTATCAAACATTAATGTAAGGTTTGAGACCCCACCGGCTGAAAGACCCGGATTGCCCACTGCCACCCAGCCACTTCCATCGTATTTCATCACCATCGCCTTCTGATCATTACTCACATCGATATAAGCCAGGTGGGGGGTTCCGTAATTATCAAAAGCAAAAGAAGTGTAATGAGCCATACTGCCTGCCGGAATACCTACACTGCCGAGGTCAACCCAATTTGTACCGTTATATTTTCTGACTTCTGAGCTTACAGTCACACCATTAGGGTCAAGCAGAGTAGTAGCAACATAAGGGACACCATTATTATCTAAGGCAAAGAAGGATTTAGATGCTTGCCCCAAGGCGAATGCGGAGCCACCCAGCATCGTCCAACCCGGGCCCACATACTTGGCAANNTACTATCAAACTTTAAAACAGAAATGTTATTAAAAACTACGGGCAGCTTACCGCCAACCCAGGCGTTGCCGTCAAATTTCTTTAACCAGGTTGTAGCTCCGTCATTGTCCCAATATGCTACATGGGGCACGCCGTTATTGTCTATAGCCAGAGATATTGCAGCCGCCACCCAAACAGAAATACCCGGACTACCTACTAACACCCAACCTGTACCGTTGTACTTCATAACAGACAGGCCCAAACCATTGGCATAATCCCTGAATGCAACATATGGGGTACCACTCTTATCAATTGCAATGGACGTATGCTCTACCACTCCGGGAGAAAATCCGGGGGTACCCACATTAATCCAGCTATTGCCATCATACCGCTTAACCGTCAGCTTTAAGTTTTGAAGGGCGTCCTGGTAAGCAATCCATAGATTGCCTTGAGGATCGAGTGCAAAAGACTGGTTAGCATTTGCAGTAGAGGTAAAACCCGGCGGCCCTACATTTGCCCATCTTTTTTGGGCACTAACCTGCAAGCACAGTAAGACAAAAATATTTATCAGAATTACGAGCCTTATTTTTCGCATCGTATAACAACAGTTTTAGTGACAGGAATTGGCTTAACCCGGGCAGTGTATATAGATTAGCTCATCAGCCATATGCCTGATGACTACAAAATAAAGGAATTTGACAACACAGATTACAGGTTTTTGATTATGCGAGATAAGTTTTTTCAGGCTGAGCCAAATACTTGTAGATACCGAAGGCGACAACCTATGAAAATTACCAAATTTTTATAACAACTGCACTATTTTATTTCCGGATGGGATAACAGAACTTTGTACCTATGGAAGACAGAATCATTATAGCGATTGACGGGCATTCATCGTGTGGAAAGAGCACCCTGGCCAAAGAACTGGCGAAACAACTGGGTTATCGCCATATTGATAGCGGGGCAATGTACCGTGCTATTACCCTGTACTTCCTGCGCAATAATATCAATACCGGAAACATAGCTGAAGTAAAAGAAGCATTGGGGAACATCAGGTTGAGTTTTATTAAAAATGAAACCACCGGCCAATCGGAAATATGCCTGAATGGCGAGGACGTGGTACATCATATACACGATATGATAGTAGCAGAGAAGGTAAGCGATGTAGCCGCTATAAAAGAAGTGCGCGAATTTGCTGTGGCACAGCAGCAAGAAATGGGTAAGGAGAAAGGCATAGTGATGGATGGCAGGGATATAGGCACGGTGGTGTTTCCTGATGCCGAACTGAAAATATTTATGACTGCCGATATGGATATACGGGTCAACCGCCGTTTCCAGGAGTTGTTTGTAAAGAACCCCAACATTACCTACGAAGAGGTGATGGCCAATATACAGATGCGCGACTATATAGACAGCAACCGCGAGGAAAGCCCGCTGACACAGGCCAGCGATGCACTGGTGCTGGACAATACACAACTCAACCGTGAAGAGCAACTCAAAAAAGCGCTGGGATGGGCTAAGGAAAGAACATCTGATACAGTAGCTCAATAATACCCTTGCCTTTTTTGCTTTTTGAATTTTTCCTTTTGATTTTTGCAGTATGACCAACAGCGAAATAGCCGACCATTTTTCTTTGCTGTCCAAACTGATNNACTGTTTGCTACACGTGGCATAGGAAGCAGCACCGGCGGCAAGATTCGTGAACTGCTGGAAACAGGCAAGCTACAGACGCTGGAAGAAATGATTAACCGCACACCCAAGGGTGTGCTGGAAATGATGCAGATAAAAGGGTTGGGGCCAAAGAAGATAGCAGTGATATGGCGCGAGATGGGCATAGAAAGCGTGGGTGAACTGGAATACGCCTGCAACGAAAACAGGTTGGCACAGTTTAAAGGTTTTGGTGCTAAAACACAGGAGAGTATACTGCAGAATATCGCTTTCATTCGCCTGAACCAAAATTACAGGCTATGGGCGGAGGTAGAAACACTGGCTAATACTTTGGTATCGCAACTAAGCAGGGTAAACCCCGGTAAGAAATTTGAGCTATCGGGTGAAGTGCGCCGGCAGATGCCTACCGTTGAGTTTATTGACATAGTTACTACAGCTGAAGCGGAAACTCTGCAAAAACAGTTTGGTGTAACGCAGGGAGTAACCACAACGCTTGAGGGGAATGTACTGCATGTAAATGCACCCAATCAACCGGCTATACGTTTGTTCCTGACTGACAAGGATAATTTTTACCAAACACTGTTTGTCAATTCATCTTCTTCTGAGTTTCTTGCGGGTTTTGAAGCTAAATATGAAATACCTGCTGCACCTGCAAGCGAGGAAGAAATATTCACCACCAATAAGTTGCCCTATATTATATCGCCATTACGGGAGAAAGCGACGATACTGGAAAAAGCTGCAAGCGATAAACTGCCGCAACTGATACAACCTCAAGACATAAAGGGCATTATACACAGCCACAGCACCTGGAGCGATGGTGCCGAGACAATAGAAAAAATGGCGAAGGCGGCGATAGAAAAGGGCTATGAATATTTAGTCATCAGCGACCACTCGCAATCGGCCTACTACGCCAACGGGCTAACGCCTGAACGCATAGCCAAACAGCATATTGAAATTGACGCACTGAATACACAGCTGGCGCCATTCAGAATTTTCAAAAGCATAGAAGCCGACATACTGAACGATGGCAGGCTGGACTATAATGATAATGTACTGGCGACTTTCGACATAGTTATAGCCTCCGTACACAGCAACCTGAAGATGACGGAAGAAAAAGCGATGGAACGGGTACTGGCTGCTATACGCAATCCATACACTACTATACTCGGCCACCCAACGGGCAGGCTGTTGCTATCGCGCGAGGGCTATCCGCTGGACCATAAACTCATAATAGACGAGTGCGTGAAGCATAAAGTAGTGATAGAAATAAACGCCCATCCCCG
>DINJ01000211.1:0-6265 GCA_002423665.1 Bacteroidetes bacterium UBA5543
TTATACTACTCGGTCATAAAAAACAACAAAAGACATATATATAGCTACAATCCCGCAACAGGCAAAAAGACCTATCGTACACCTGTAAAAGCATTTCCAGGAGCATCTTATCTTGTTGCCTACAAAGGGAAATTGTATTATAATGACTCAAGCTCATCTATATATGATTTCCAATCTTCAACTATGGACTTAACTGATATATATGCCTTGCCCCCGACAACTTGGTTCAGCCTGAACCATCACATTAAATATGACGACATGTTAATTACAGCAGCATTTATTGATTCAGCGCGAGGTATGGAATTGTTAATGTTACATGATTCTACATTATCTATATCCAAACAAAAGAATTATACACGCTCAACCGCCTACCCCAACCCCACTACACAGGATGCTTACCTGGATTTAGAACTGAATGAAACGCAAAACCTTTCAATAAGAGTATCGGACATTAATGGCCGGATAGTACACACTTTGGATTCAAAGCTTTATTCACAACGCAAGCATACAATCAGCCTGCCATTGGCCAATATGCCCGCAGGCACATATTTCTATGGTGTGGTTAATAAAAACGTAGAGTTGCTGTCAGGAGGAAAGATTATCAAACAATAAAAAAGTCAGGGCGGTTCGCTCGAAAACGAACCGCCCCTTACACACTCACTATACACTACTCTGCTTTTTAGCTATATGCCCCTATTGCTAAAGCACTGATGATATAACCAACAGAAATGTAAAATGTTCAATGAGCGGATAAATATTTTTGAGTGACATACGGCCAGGACGCAGAAGGCAAGATATTCAATTATAAGCCCTTGTACACAATAAACTCTTTGACCACATCCAGCACCTTGCGCGCTGTGAAGGGTTTTGTAATATACCTGTCAGCTTGTAGATTGGCATCCAGTTTCTCATAGCTCTTATCCTGCTCGTTTATCAGCATTATAAACGGCACCTGGCTGGTAGCAGGATTATTTCTGGCATAAGAAAGTAGTTCGTATCCTGTCATATCAGGTAGTTCTTTCTCGCTGATAATCAGCCCCGCATTATTGTTTTGTATTGCATCCAAAGCATCGCTCCCCTGCTGAGCATGTATAACGGGTACATTTACTATACCCAATATAGCCCTTATCATATTTGCTATACCGGTGTCCTTTTCTACAATAAGAACTATCTTATCATTCGTATTCATAGCGTTGACAGACAGGGGTTACTAGTGCGTACCCGGATGATCCTCACTTTTGCCGGGTATTGAAACAATAATGCAATTAACATAAGGACATTAATATACAAAAAGGAAACATACCGCAATAACATTTGCATAACTACCTGTTAACTAGCCAATAACAAAAGGCATTTCCCCGCCTAAATAACCCCCTGTTAACAAGGATAATCCAATCGAACTTGTATTTTTACGCTGAAACACCTAGTGAAAAAATAAAAAAAACCATGCATAAGGGCGTCACTTTAAGTCTGTTGATTCTATTCTTTGCAGTACTGGCTGGTTGCAAAAGGTCCCATATGTGCTATTGTAAGGTATCAGGCACATTTGACACTACGCTTATCAAGGAGTATAGGGGGTATTCTAAAAAAGAAGCCAGGCAATTATGCAAATCAGACGAACTGGTTTCAAATAACAACGTGAGAATAGACTGCGATATTTACAAGTAAAAAACTATTCAGACACGTTATACTTCTCTACCATTCCTCCTTCATGTTCATTACCACTTAGCCTGGCCGCTATAGCCTGCTGTACAAATAAGTCATAATCTTTATCAGCCAACGTCTGGCTCAGCATTACCATATCAAATACAGCAGGTATACTGAAACCCTTGCGTATAGTGTACAAAAAACGCAACCGATGTGCTACCGGCACTGCAGGCAGGATATGTTTCCACTCCATTGCTCCTTCCCCTGCTTCACTTAACACTGTCTCTTGAAATCTCTCGTATTGTAACATGTAACATTATTACAAATGTTAAACTACTAATTATGCGAAACTATAGTTGTTAATGACATGTTAACAAGATGTTGTCTAATCACATGAACAATATGTGATAACAATAGTTAAAAGCTTAAAGCATTTATTCCGTTTGCCTATCTTTATAAACAAAGATTTTAAATTAGATTATAAAAATTATTAATGAGAAGGCTATTGCTTTTATGCATTATGGTTAATGAGATTGCTTGTTCTGCACAAATGCAGCCAGGCTTTAAAAATTTTGATGTAGCGGGAGGACTAGCCAGTTCCTACCCTGTATATCTCAAAGAATACAATGGTAAACTGTATTTTTGGGGAACAGATGGAAGTACAGGCAGAGAACCCTATTATCTGACCGCTTCGGGGGTACCCGTATTAATCAAGGACATGAATCCGGGCTTACCCCCTTCTGTCGCCAACAGCTACATGAGCCCCTCTGCATTCATGAATGGCAGCTACTACTTCACCTCAGACAATGGCTACACCGGCCAGGAGTTGTATATGTACGACGGTACAAATGCACCCTCAATAGTATTTGACCCTAATTTCAACTCTGACAGTTCTATGCCCGATAACTATACGGTATTGAATAATAAACTTTACTACACGGCAATCACCTCGGGCGAGGGACGTGAACTATGGGAATATGACGGTACTAATTCGCCTGCAAGGCTTACTGATATTAATACAGGCCCTACAAACAGCATTACGGGCCAGNNGTGGTCGTACAATCCGCTTACCAATACACCGGCACTTGAGGTGGATATTGATAGCGGGGCGGCTACTTCCAATCCTGCCAACCTTACTGTGATAGGTAACAAATTGTATTTCAGTGCCACCACCTTTATGCACGGACGCGAACTATACGTACATGACGGGGTAAACCCGGCTCAGCGCCTGACAGATATCAGCGCTGATGGCCTTAGCAGCCTGAGCCCTGTTAACAGCAATGCATTTACCCTATACAAAGGCAAAATATACTTTAATGGCAAAGACACCAGCGGCCAGGGGCACCTTTGGGCTTACGACCCTTCAAACAATAATGTATCGCTGGTATATAAAGTAAACCCTAATGGCGATGCAAGCCCCAGAGAATTTGTAGTATACAACAACAGCTTATTTTTTACGGCAAACGATGGCACAAACGGGTTTGAACTGTATGCATGNNATACCCTAACCCGACAGACAAAGACATGCATATTCATATTGTATTAAAGCGGGATGAACGTTTGCGCATACACATCTCCGATGTAACCGGTAAGACCATTTATGACGGAGGAATATTGCCCTATTATAAAGGCAAAAACACAACTATCATCTCTATGAACAGTCTACCGGCGGGTACATATATTTATAACATTACCAATCAACATGGTTCTACCTGCCAGGCAGGCAAGATTATAAAACAATAATAAACTTATAGATTATGAAACGAGTTTTACTTTCCTGTTCTTTAGCTTTGGCCGGCCTTCTATTGTACGGCAATAATGCATCGGCGTTAAAGTATACATCTATTGCCTCAGGCAATTTTTCCAGCGGTACTACATGGCTGGGGGGGCTCATACCACCTCTCAATCTCAACTCTGCTGATACAGTATTAATTGACAACGGGCATAATGTAACACTTGACCAGAATTTTTCCATATCACAGGTCANNTCACGGCAATGCTCGACGTACGTGGTATATTACGTTCATCCGGCACTGAATATATTAATTTCAACGGCTCCAGCGCTTTAAGCATATCGGGCACGGTAGATATTGATAGTATGAATTCTGTAAATCTGACAAATGCAGATATTGCAGGCCAGTTAAAAATAAAAAAATTACGTTGCCTTATTTTTTCCTCATCCGGATTGGGCAATGTCATTATCAGCGAACGGCTTTATGTTTACGGCTCCATTACAAACACAGGTGGCAACACAATAAGTATAGCTCCCAATGCCGAGATACATATGATGGGTGGCGAAATAGTGCCTTCCGGCACAGGCATTTTCACTCTGCCCAGCACCTACGATGTATTTTATACCAACTCCGCTCATCTAAAAACTACGGGTATAGAATCAGGTGGTGTGGGGCTACGCCATGTAACTGTTGATTTATTAAGTGACACCAGCGAATTGAAATTGGGTACAGACCTGAACATGGGCAGCGGTACTCTTAGCCTTTTAAAAGGTATTTTGTCGCTTAACAATAATGACCTGAGATTTGGCGCCAATGGCGATTTATCAGCAAATGGCAACGGTAAAATAAAAAGCTCTTCAGCTTCAGATATAGAAATAAATACTTCAGGCTCATTATCAGGAGCTGTGACATTTTCAACCGGAGGTAACACNNACTACCGCCAATCTCGTTATCAATTGCGGTGGCATAGCAAAGCTGGGTAGTGCGTTAAAGGTTACCGGTAAAGTAGAGTTTAACAATGGGAAACTGGATGTACAGGGTAACAAGCTATCCCTTATCACTGGAGCAACTGTAAACGGTGCAGATGCAAATAAGTATATAATTACCGGCACGGGAGGCTCTTTTTCGGCAGATATCGGATCAGGGTTGTCTTTTACATATCAGATAGGTACTTCTGCAGAATATCTACCATGCTCCATTACATCAAACAACAATACAGTTTATAATAACATGAGTGTTGGTGTTAACCCTGGTGTTAAAGTATTCGGCACATCAGGCAACGACATGGCAGCTTCTCAACCCATGGTCAATGCCACATGGTTTATAGAACACATCAACCCTAATGTAGATATAGACTTGGAACTGGTATGGATCAACACCAGTGAGGCAAACTCATTTGACAGGAGTAACGCATATATATCGCATCTTGTCGGAAACTATTGGGATAAAGATGACATATCATCTGCAACACAAAACTCAAATGGTTATTACTCACTGAAAAGAAAATCGATCAAATCGTTAAGCCCATTTGCAGTTTTCGACAGCAAGACTGTAGATGTTGACAATATGCCACATCAACACGGCGATAATAAGACATTTCCGAACCCGGTTGTTAACACATTGTATATCAAATCCGGCCAAAACCGCAAATTAGCTGTTGTCAATAGTTCGGGCAGAACAGTTGAAACTATTGAAACACAAAAAGGAACAACTAACCTCAACACATCCAACTTAATTCCGGGTATGTATTTCCTTGTCTCAACCGACGGTACTTGCCAAGTCTTAGGCCGTTTTGCAAAACAATAGGCGACTAAAATCCATTAAAATTATTTTAGGTATATTTATTACTCAAACGTATCGATATGAAACAATCATTTACATGCACCCTAGTTGCAGCCCTGATATTTGCTGCATCATATAACGCCCACGCACTGGTATATACCGCTGCAGGGTCAGGCAACTTCAGCAGTACCAGCAGTTGGGTAGGAGGTGTCGTCCCCCCTGCCAATTTAGGCGCTAACGATATCATCATTCCCGGAGGTGTANNATGTAAACCTGATATTAAGTAATTCCAATTCTCTTGTTCAACTGCAATCCAATGCCGCTATACAATCAACAAGCAGCAATTACATGGTATTATCATCAGGTACACTTACTGGCGACATCCTCAGCAGCATTGACATTGATAGCGTTTATATCGGCAATACAAACATGTTATTCAGCGGCAGTATCACGGGCAATAAAATTACTTTAGCGGGTCCAAACCTTCCCGGCAACATCACTATTAATGCTGACAAGTATTTGTATTTCGCCTCAGGCCTTACCAACCTCCCATTCNNCGCCTGCTTACAACGTACGGTATCAACAAGCATCAGTTACTATAGGCTCAGGCGATGAATTAACAGGATCAGGCTTAGGCGCTATAGAAATAGCTGTGGGCACAGGCAACTCAGTGGCGCTTGACAAAGACCTGACTGTAAATGGCTTATTTATATTAACCTCCGGCATGTTAGCCCTCAACGCTGGCTCATACAAGCTATTAATGGCCGGCAACAGCAGCTTTGACCCCGGTGGAACAGGAAGCATATTAGGCACTACAGGGTCAGAGATAATAATTACATCTGCAGCAACCAACCTGGGAACTATACGATTTGCCACAGGTGGTTCTGAACTGAAAACACTTGACATGAAAACAACTAACAGCACTGCTGTATTAAAACTTGGCTCTTCGCTGTCAATAACGGGTACGCTCAACTTGCAAAGCGGACGAATAAACGTACAAGATAAAACATTGACAATAGCGGGCGGCATTGGTACCATTACAGGTGGCTCTGCCAATAGCTTTATCATCACAGAGGCCAACGGGCAGTTAAAACAAGATATTG
>DINJ01000211.1:6313-7023 GCA_002423665.1 Bacteroidetes bacterium UBA5543
GTCGCTGCCGGTGCAAACGGCAGTATGCATACATCTGAAAAGAACAATATCACATCTGGCGGAACATTTGCTGTATTGGACGAGAACACATTAAGTGTAGGTAATATCGTAACCGATAAACAGATTGCATTATTCCCCAACCCTGCAAAAGATGTGCTGAACATAACTGTAAATGAACAGGCAACCGCCACGATATACAACACTGCAGGACAAGCGGTTTTGAATATAGCGGTTGACACGACCAATAATACCATCGACATCAGGCAACTGACTACCGGTATGTATTACATATACCTCAGTGGCAGTACTGTATATGGTGCTGCAAAATTTGTAAAGGAATAGGCACCTTATCATATGTTCAGTACCGTTCGTTTGCTGATTGTTTTTTCAGTGTTGTTGTGTATGCCCTATATTACAAATGGCACTACTTATGTAGCTATTTCTTCGGGCTTATACAACCAGTCATCAATATGGCAGGGCAACATAGGNNATGGTTGGCTTAATGCGAATAATGCTGATGTTAATCTTTCTAATTGTGATGTATTGGGATCCGGTACAATTGATGACATTGATAGCCTTTCAGGGCTCTCTTCAATCAACGCCGGGTTTACAGGCACTTTAGCCACTAAAATATTGCTAGGGGCTTCTATTAACACCAAAGCATCAATAGTGGTATTCGATGCCCTACATCTCCCTGATTCAATGATCAT
>DINJ01000211.1:7154-14126 GCA_002423665.1 Bacteroidetes bacterium UBA5543
AATGGAAGTACATATGCGGGTTTAGAGTGGTCACTAGCCAAAGGAAAGATAACAATACAGGTCGAAGATACAAGCCGCGTGATACTCTCAAATGATGTAGCAACTCCTCACAGCTACGGAGTTATTATCCAGTCCGGAATTCTCGACTTGAATGGGCACACACTGACAATCAGAAGCCTTGCCCTGCTTAGTGAAGGATATATAGCTTCTAACAAGTGGTCATCAATGATGTTCTCCTATTGTTATCCTCCTGTGCCTATTCGCTTTCTTCCATCTGAAGACACTATTGGTACACTATCTGTGATTCCGCAGAACTGCACTCTTATTATTGGCTCAAACCTATACATACACGATACATTGCAATCGAATAGCCATATTATTATTGATACCGGGAATGATTTACGTTTGTTAGAAGGAGCTGCAATTATCAGCTCAGGCCACATAATTACACGGCCAACGGCAACTCTAAGCCAATATCTTAATAAAGGAGATAGCATTTTCTTCCCGGTGAGTACCGGCTATAATTACAGTCCGGTAATGATAAAATCAAGGAATAATACTGAATACGATTACTTTTCTGTTTGCTTGATAGAAGGCGTTTACGAAGATGGTTTTTCCGGCAAACCAGTTGGCTTATACCAACCCTGCGTAAACCTTACATGGATTCTCAATTGTAGCCCCAGGGCTGCAATCGACTATGACTTAGATTTAACGTGGAATATTGGTCCGGAGTTTAATTCTTTCGATAGATCAAGCTCATACATATCTCACTATTTAAATTCAAAATGGGACAAACATGCACTCGCCCCACCTTTTTCACCCTATCCATTAATGTACACTTTGTCACGAAAGAACATCACTACCACAGGGCCGTTCGCTATTTTTGACAAGAACACTAAGGTATCAATAAAACACCTGAACAAGAATAATACCGTCATCCCTTTCCCCAACCCTGCAACTGACCAGCTGAACATTATACTGGATGAATCAGCCACTGCTACCATCTATAACGCTGCCGGACAAGCTGTATTGAATGCAGAAATTGGCAAAAACAATCAAACAGTAAATATCAGCCATCTGGCACCAGGTATGTACTTCCTGCAATTGAAAGGTGATGTCAATAGTGTTATCCGCTTTGTAAAAGAATAACGACAACCGTCAACTAACTATACAATAAAACAATATCCCTCGTATAGAGGGATATTGTTTTATAAGATATTTCTTACTTTTATAGTACTCAATTATTCTTTATGAAAACATTCGGCCTAAAAACATTTTATCTGGAAATTGTGCTGTTAACAGCACTGATTGTATATCTCGTATTCTTTCCAAATGGATCTGATATGATAGCACTGGGAATACCACTTGCTATGACTTTAGGGCAATTGTTTTATACACCAATAATCAGGATATCCGATAACAAGCTAACTATCTTCACTCTGTTTCCGTTCAATAAGAATATCAATGTTCAATTATCAGAAGTGCAAAAGATAGTTGTAGAGATTAACTACAATATGCGATTCATTTTCCACATGAAGGATGGCACTATAATTTCAACTATTTGCAGCCGCTATGCCTACGATATGAAACCATTGTACTGGGCATTGCATAGCACAGGAGTATCTATAGAGAGTGATGGCATAGGCACAATAGATTGGGTACAGCCGGATTAATTTCTTCGCTGCATATTATCAATCAGTATTTTATATAACGCTAACGTACTTTTAATTCCTTTTTGTAAACTTTCTTCCATCAATCGTGTTTAGGGTTTATATGCTTTGTAGAGCATGCGTTTAAACAAAACTCTAAAAAAGATAAGTTATGAGAAGAATGATTACACAATTAAAGACGGGGCTGCTATTTGTCGCAGCCATTTTATTGACAAGCACCCAACTGAATGCGGCAACTTACACCGCTATTTTATCGGGTGCATTCAGCAATACGGCTACCTGGAGTGGCGGTATAGTACCTCCACTGCAACTACAGTCGGGTGATGCAGTTGTAATACCATCAGGCGTAACCATCAGCCTTGATCAAAATCTGTCCCTGGCATCAAATACATCTTTGGATATTGACGGGGCGCTTACCGGAGGCAGTGGCTATGCACTGGTACTTACATCGGGTACCTTAAGTGGTTCAGGATCCATTGATATTGATAGTTTCGCAGCGGCGTTTACTAGCGGTTTTTCTTTTACGGGCAACCTCACGGCCAATGCTTTCCATTCAACAAACGCCAATATTAATTCCGCAGCTACCATTCTGGTGGACAATACATTATACCTTGCTGGTGGCACAATGACTATGGCGGCAGGCTCACTGAGCCTTAGCAATAATGCCACCATAGTTGTAGACGGCGGCGTTATCACATTAAGTGGTGGCACCGCTAACCTGACCAGCACTTACCATGTAATGTACAAAGGTGCGACATCTACCGCCGGCATTGAACTTTCAGGCTCAGGATTGACTAACATCACAATCAATACCAATAGCGGACAGGAAGTAAAACTTTCTAATGACCTGACAGTAAACGGTAGCCTTATGTTGACAATGGGTGCCCTGAACCTGAATAACAACAACCTGACATTCACAGCTAATGGTGACCTGGCTGCATCAGGAAGCGGTACAATCACCAGTTCTTCCGGTTCGGATATGACCATCAATGCATCAGGCGGTTTATCAGGCACGCTGCGATTTACTGCCGGTGGCAATACGGTTGATGACTTTGCGCTCAATCTGGGCAGTGGCACAGCATCGGTAATGGTGAATGGCGACCTGATGATAAGCGNNCGCAACAGTATCAGGCGGTTCGGCCAACAGTTTCATTATCACAGGCACAGGTGGTACTTTATCGCTGAATCTGAATACGGGGGCGGTAAAAACCTTCCATATAGGTACAAACAATGATTACGCCCCTATCACGATTAAATCCAATAGCGGGTCTGTCAGCACAAGGTTAAATATAGGGGTGAATGCGGACGTGAAGGCCAACGGCACAACCGGTGCTTCGGCAAGCGCGACACAACCACTTGTTAACGCTACGTGGTTTGTAGCCAGCAGTGCCACCGCCGGTGTTGATGTAGATATGACTGTAATGTGGAGCACCAATATGGAAGTTAACTCGTTCAACCGGGCAAAGGCTTACATCTCTCATTACATGAATAGCAGTTGGGATTTATATGCATCATCTGCAGCTACAATGTCGGGCAGTATGTATAGCATGACGCGTGCAGGTGTTCAATCATTCAGCCCGTTTGCTGTGTTTGATGAAAACACCACGCTTTCTGTAAATGGGATAGCTACGAAAATGAGCGCCAATATCTACCCCAATCCTGCTACAGATGTTATAAACGTAGCTGTAAACGGTAACAATGCTACAGTGGTGGGGGCAGAGATATACAATGTTTCAGGCCAGATGGTGTATAACGGTACTGTACAAAATAACAGCAGCATCAATATATCTAACCTGCCTGATGGCATGTACTATATAAGGCTGAACAGTAGCACCGCGAACAGCACCTATAAGTTCGTCAAGCAATAAGATATCAGTTAACCAAAACCAATGGTGAAGACGGTGGCATAATGCCGCCGTTTTTTTTTATTCCTCTTCCTCAGTGCTATCCGTCTCCGCGTCTTCATCGCGACGCAGGCGGGTTTCGCATTTCACATCGGGGCTCACCAGTATATGTTCTTCCTGGTAACCCGGCGCTGTCAGGGCTACTTGAATGGGTTCTGATGCAGATATCGTAAACACGCCGGCAGCGTTTGTTAAAAGGGTATCTTCCGTACCGTGCTCAATAGCTGTAACACCTTTCATTGGCTTACCTTCTTCATTGGCAACCGTGCATTTTATTTTTTTCGCCTTGCTTTGTGCATTTACAACTAAAGGGAATGCCAGCAAAAGGGCAGGGATTATATACTTATACATCGGATATGGCTTTTGTTTTTAAAGTTAATACTAAAACACATTACCGCATCACCACCGTTCATCAATATTATACTCCAGCTCTGTTATGGTATAGTCATAGTAATCAAACCGACCTTCTTTCAATTCCCAGTTCACGGTTCCCTTTACCGGTAAAACCACACCGTCCATTTCTTCCCATTCTGTGCATTCCGCATACCAATCATTCAGCACAGCATCTTTACCGCTTCCCATATAGCGTTTTGCTTCAAATCGCGTCAATCTTCCCTTGTCGTCTATCGTACAAACGCCCTCTGCTCTCAAACCTTTGTACTCCATTATCATTTTCGCATGATGCTCATCTATCTCTTCCCAGCTTACGTACTTGCTCAATGCTGCAGCAGGGAACCAGCAAACCTCACCCATATACCGCAACATACTACCCTGGTCTATTTCCATTCCACTGGCATCTACAATCCTTATCAAACCCGATGCCGTAATAAGCATACTTCCCTTGCCCTCTACGTATTTATCCCTGCCATTTACAGGCATGCCTTTCATACGGGTATGCACCTGCCATACAAATGCCGGCTCTTCTATATTGAAATACTGTTCCGCCTCCAGTTCCATCCATGCTTGCGATGGCGCGGTACGCATGTTACCCGTTTGCTTTAACCGCAGGTTATAAGGCAATGGCTTACCTATTACTCCTGAATTGCTCAGCCATCGCTGTATAGGCGCAGGCAACCCATGAATCATTTCCTCGGTAACTACCTTTGATGTATTGCGTGATGTAGCTATTATTTTATCAGCTTCAGCATCTACCATACGGTTGAAACTCCACTGGCCATAACCGAAAACTGTAACCGCAAGGATAATAATGTTAGCAGCTGTGCCCGCCTTCGCATCATGCCAATAGAGGATTATTAATAGTTGAGAAATAACTGCTGAAGCAATAGCCCATATCCACCAGCTATCACTACCGCGCAGGTACTGGCCCACTGTCACCAGGAAACTTAGGCAGGCAACCATCCACATAGCACCTGCAACACGTTTTGCAGTATCAGACAAGCCAAATATGGTTTCCCCGCTAATCTGGCTTACCTGTGCCAGCTTGTACTCTTTGATAAAGCCTAACAAATGCAGTAGTGCATGCAGTATGATGATGATGGCAAAAACGTATTTCATAAGGAGGATTTGGGCAAATCTCTTTACAAAGCAGGTGAGTAACTATGACATTTGTCAGGCTACGGGGTGATATTCGGCCAACAACGCTATTTATTACAACTCTGCAACAATCCCTAAGGTACCCAGGAAGTAATGAGTGACCGGCAATGAAAACCTGCGAATAACATAATCATCAGTGCCCAGCGTGTATTCTATTATTCCGTGATTCTTGTCCAGGTTGACGTAAGCCAATCGCCAACCCAGCCCGAGCTGCAGTTTTGTATGCTGCGTCAATCCCATAGCCAGGCCAAGATTAACTCCACCTACCGGACAGGTTATGTTTTTACCTAAATTAATTTCGTTGGTGTNNCATAGTCCAGGCGGTAATGGGCAAAAACCGCCGGTAGTACAAATGGCGATATCAACCTCACCTTTTGATAGTCAGATGTACCAAAGGAGTAGGTGCCATTACTATAAAATTCCAGTTTCTGCCAGAGATTGGTACGCATATTACCTGTTTCAACCAGCAGGCCTATCTGCCAATGCATCCTGATTCTTTTTGACACTCGAATATCAATTAAAATATCAGGATCGGCAGTTACGGCATCAGGATATATGGCAGATGGCAGCCCATTAACATGAACATTGGAAAAATTGAGCCCCACGCTTGAAGACAGGCTCCAGCCCGATTGTGCCTTAAGGCATAGTGGTACTAATAAGATCAGGAGTAAGGATAACAGGTAGCGCATAATATTATCTGGTTTGTAACTTCTGAAAGCAATTATAGTATCAGCGAAAATTACTTGTTTTTATGCTAACATCTACCCTCCCATACTCCTTACTTCATCCCTTAGCGATTTAAGCCAGTGCATATCATATTTATTGTCGCGGGGGCTGTATTTGCCACGGGTGTTAATTTCCAGCACTTTTTTGTAGCCCTGTGCAGCAGGTGGCTCTATACCCGGCAGTTCGGGTTGGTATACCAGCAGGGGCACCAGNNGGATTATAATCTACGGCATACTCGGCAAAGGGATTCCGAAGCCTGAACCATGCTGCGAAGCGGCGGCGATAGTCGCGTTCTTCTTTCACGGATATATCCTTGTATTGTAACCAGCGGTTAAAAGCCATAATCCAATCGGCTAATTGTTCTTTATCTACCCTGCCTGTAGCCAGGTAGGGCAGTACAAACCGGCGGTCATCGGCCAGTGCTTTGTTGCGTAATGTTGAGAAGAGATTGTTTGTTCCGGTATTCATAACTACCTCCTTTTTTTGAATCTTCCCGTCCTCATTAATATATAACATGGTTTCAGCTTTTATGTTATGTTAAAATGGTATCGTTTAATTGTTGCATTTTGTTCCAAATTGTTGCCATACTTCATTGTCAAAAAACTATCACAAAAATTCATTTTTAACATTTTTCAGAGCGGGCAGGTATCATTTTTTCAATTTTGGTATCGTTTTTGTTTTATACTTAATCAAGAGGTTTTGTTATGAGCATGATGGGTATGACGATAGGGGTTTTGATTTATGTGGCGTTGTCTTTTGTTGCCATAGTCATATTTACTTCCATCTGCTACGAGCTCTCGCCCTACAGCCGCCGCGACGAAACGGTAGCGCTNNCGCAGCTTTTCTACTGCCGGGGCTATCCGCCGCATCAGGAGAAGAATTGAAGTCGTTAGCCTGGTTTTGCGCGGGGCATGCCTGCATCAGTTCGGTAGGGGCTGCCGGGGCCTGGTACCTGCGCCGCCGCGATAAGCGAAACACAGTGTACTTTGTAGGCGACCTGCTGACCGGGGCTGCATATACCACCTGCCTTATAGCAGTATTCTTCTACATATACAGGTAAATATTACCTTTGCCTGTATGGGCAAGCTCCTTCTAATCATACTGGCATCTATAATCAT
>DINJ01000211.1:14292-14652 GCA_002423665.1 Bacteroidetes bacterium UBA5543
CATGGATGGCATTATCCTGCTTATAACATTGGCATCGATAGCGGTACCTGTACTGCTTACTTACCTGTATCACAGAACACTATCGCCTGGCGGCAAGCATAAGGATTTCAGTACCCTGTCAAAAGGCTATAAAGCAATGTTGGCAGTATGTGCCATGATACCTTTAGCAGGTGCTGTAGCACTGGACGCTATTGGCAAAGTACTGGATATAGATAAACTATGGCCCCTGCTGTTTCCCGCTGTCATTATCATGTGCGCCATAGCCACCGATGGCATACTGGTATGGGCAAGGCGCAGCAAATGGTTATTACTGCTTGCACTCCCCTATATTGCCATATCTGCCATATCCACTGCCATCAT
>DINJ01000211.1:14724-16039 GCA_002423665.1 Bacteroidetes bacterium UBA5543
GCAGGTGATTTAGTTTCCCGCGCCTCTACTCCATCTACACGCAGGGTAGCCGCCAGTTGTTGGCAACAGTTCAGCCGTTCCCCTGTACTCATATCATTTATACTCCCCACCACTATCATCACTATGCAATTATTATTTTCCGTTGTTTGTTTCATGTTGTGGCGTTTATATACTCCCCGCAACTGCAGGGCGGGGAGTTCGGTTATTGAGCCTAACCTTCCAGCTTTCTTATAAGTTCCCGCCTTGCCTGCTCGCTACCAGCGAAGGCCCCGAGGTGAAATAATGCGTAAGCCAGTTCGTTAATGCTGTTTACCATTTGCGATAGGCAGGCTATTGCCTGCGGGTAAGTGTCTGNNNAAGGTTATAGTTGTTTTCATGCTGCCGGTGTATATCAGGCGCTCATCTTCAACTGCTGCTGTGGCAGTGGTGCGATGCGGCCATCATTAACCGGCGATATAAAATTTATAGGGGCGGACTGTGCCAACTGTATGCGGAAAAAGCTATTCCCTTCCAGCAGGCGGGCATCGTAACCCATGATGCGCAACTGTGCTACTTTGCTCATAGCTGCATAACGGGTAGTGAATATCTGCGGGTGGCAATGCTCATCCATCAGCAGCTTCATATCATCGTAGCTACCGAAAAAAGGCATGTTGGTAAGTGAAGCGATCTTACGGTCTACCTCTCGCTGCAGGCGGTCTTTCATTTCCAACGGCTGCGCACTGTTGTTGATGAAGCGGCGCAGCCATTCCAGTGCCTCTGCATTNNTTTATTTTTTGTTTTGAAACGCCCGTCTGTGTCTACAACGGGCATTTTTTTTGACCTGTCTGTAAGCCCTGCCTGCATAGCGTTTTCACGGTTCCTGTTTTTATAATTCATAGTTTTTTTCATTTTTTATTTACTTCATTTTATATACCCTGTACGGTACCGGGCTTTTAAAAGTTTTCAGGTGTTATGTTTGGTAGTTTGCGTATTTGTTTATACATTTGTTCAAACAAACCGTTTTCAAATCATCATTGTTAGACAAATGTACACATTTAGCACAAATGTACAAAAGTTTTAAAAAATATTATTAACCATAATACATTAGTATATGAGTATCCATGAAGGCGAAGCGTTGCAGAACGCCGCACGTATGAGCAAACTGGGTGTACATGGTCTGGCCATATCGCTGAATGNNTAACTGTCTATCCAGCTACTGACGTGGTTGTAAAACATGTTCTTTTCCATATCTGACATTTTTTGGTTACTTATTTTTTTGAGGTTAATTAGTTAACTGATTAATAGGAGGTCTTCCTTATTACCTTATTACCTTATT
>DINJ01000211.1:16277-21121 GCA_002423665.1 Bacteroidetes bacterium UBA5543
CCATATCGCTGAATGTACCCCGCAGCACCCTATATTATAACTTCCGCAAAGAGCGGCTGGATGACACCATACGCACCCGTGCAGCCAAAGCACTGGGTATCACCACCGAGCAATTGTTCGGCGGCGCGTACAACAATCCTGCTGATATGTATGACCAACCCACACGCACCACTGGTGACGACCTTAGGATGCAGAAAGCCCTGGGGCTGAGTGGCAGTGACGGGTTGCATGTAGTGCCCATCAGGGCGCAGGCAGGTTATAGCAAGCACTACCTCGACCCTGCATTTGTAGAAGAACTGGAGGTAATGAACGTACCCAATATGCCCTACAAAGGCGACAGGTACCGCGTGTTTGAAGTAAGCGGCGATAGTATGGAGCCTACTCTTAAAGAGGGTTTTCATGNNATGTAGTGGCAGAAACAGTAGCACCTGATTACTGGAACAGCACCGCGCAGTTTTACATTTATGTGGTAGTAACAGAAGACCGCATAATGGTAAAGCGCCTGTACCGCAAAGAAGACAATGAGAAATACGTATGCATCAGCGATAATGAAGAATTTTACCCTCAGTTTTTGTTACCCAAAAGCGAGATAAAAGAACTGTGGCTGGTGAAACGTAAAATAGATTGGGAAATGCCGCCACCAAAGAGGTTTGAAATAAAAGTGTAAGGCGCACAATATTTAAAAGTTTTTAAGGGTTAGTAAATACAATGACAAAGCGGGTTTTCACCCGCTTTGTTTATTTTATATCAAATTGTACACAATTTAATATTTCCGATTTCCAAAACGGAAAACAGAAATATATTTATATATTTGTCCTATGGAAAGCAATGGAATGCGTCCACAAGACATTGTGGTATTATTAAAAATAATAGCATTAAATGGACGTACTTGGCAGAATAAGGACTTGGCAAATGAGCTATACATAAGTGGCTCTGAAATATCAAAATCCCTTGCACGAAGTGAATTTGCCGGATTAATCGGGCATGACAAGCGCAAGGTATTCAGGCTGTCACTAATGGAATTTATTCAATACGGGTTGCATTATGTATTTCCTGCCCGGGCAGGAGGCATGAGCAATGGTATCCTGACAGGACATTCGCACCCTGTAGTTGCTGAGAAATTTCATCCTGAGCTCAAGTATGTATGGCCCGATGCTTCATCTTACGACAGAGGATTATCTATACAACCCCTATACCCTACAGTAGTAAAAGCAGTAAAAGAAGATACAACACTATATAAACTGCTTGCAATGATTGATGTAATACGTGTAGGGCGTGTACGGGAGATGAAGTTCGCAATAGAAGAATTGAAAAAACACATTTTGGATGGGGCATCATGAGAATATAGTCAGAATTAAAGCGGTACACAACCTCTTACTTACAACAGGAATCAATTTTGCCTTTGTAGGTGGTGCAACTGTATCTTTATATGCCAATCGCGAAGCTGCTGAAGTACGTCCGACTGATGATGTAGATGTGGTAGTAGAAATTACAACTTACGGTGCTGAATTCACAAAACTCACTGAAAAATTATTGGAGTTAGGATTTAGTCCCGATACACAATCAAAGGTAATATGCAGGTATTTGTACAGTGGACTTACCATTGATATCATGCCAATCAAAGAAGAAGTTTTAGGGTTTAAAAACAATTGGTATGAAGATGGATTAAACAATGCAATGGACTATTTAATTGATGAACAATCAATAATAAAAATATTTACTCCCGCATATTTTATTGCTAGCAAGTTCGAGGCATTTAACGATCGGGGAAACGATGATGGGCGCACAAGCACCGATTTTGAAGACATAGTGTTTGTAATGGATAACAGGCCACAATTGTGGGATGAAATAAACAGCGCTGACTACAATGTAAAAAGATATATCACAGAGCAGTTGACAACGTTGTACCATAATCCTTATTTTGAAGAATGGATTATGGCACATGTAGGTTCATATAGTCCATTAAGTTACCCACAACATATATTTGATGGCATTAAAGCACTTTTACCATAATAATATCTAACGATAAAAGAATCTACATATTAGCTTCATGAAAAAATCAATTCTAATTATCGCAACTGTTATACTCACATCATGCGGCGACAGCAGCTACACCTGCTCATGCAAAGACGGAGAGAAAGAGATAGCGAGCTATAAAATTGAAACAGCTAAAAAAGAATCTGCATCTTTTGAGTGCAAACAAAAAAGCCTGGCACTCAGTGGCAATCCCGAATTCAAAAGTGTTGAATGCGTGTTGGAATAACATATACACTATGTGCAATAGCAGTGATACTTGCTCTCTCCTCCTGCAAAAAGGAGTATTACAATTGCGAGTGTACTTATCTTAATGAATACGAACAGGCCGACACTATGCTGATATCTGTACGTGCCACCAACAGCACAAAAGCGGCAAAAGAATGTGCTGAATCTGAAATCAACATTGCTTCAGAACATGCCTTTTTCGTGTATTGCGCTTTGAAATAAGAGGTTATTCTTTTTCAGCCGGATGTTCCTGCACAAACTCAGCCACGCTCGTAAGTATATGCAAACCCAGTTTATTCAACAAAACGGGATTGTCCAATATCCTTGCTATTTCAGAGCCTTTAATCTCACCCAGCCTCTTGTCAGTGTGATGAGTAATGAAAGTCATAGCGTTCTTAAGGGGCAGGCCTGAACGTTCAGCATAAGAATTGACCAATGCCACCTGGTAGTATTTTTCATGTGTAATACAGTTTTTAAAGTCAGCGTAATTCATCTTCATAGGAGGCGTAATGCCGCACCAGAAGTTGCGCTCCATGTAATGTGAATATGCTCCGGCACCATGTATTACTACAAATACATCGTCAGCTATCGGGTTATCAGGATGCAGTTCATCAGGTATTGCTGTAGATTCTGCCATTACATCAAAGTCGGCGCAGGCACGGCCATGCAGGTTACCTCGTATATCATCCTGCTTTTCCAGTTTTCGGGCTTTGCCGTCCTCCAGTATGAAGAAATCGAAATCCAGGCCCAGGTCGGTAAGGGTACCGTTTTCTGATACACCAGTCGTCATGGTAACGATGCGGGTACCATCTTTATTAATCTTGACGTTAGATACTTTGCCTAACAGCACTTCAGCATTTGCCACCAGCCAACGTCCCGGCTCAGTATCTACCCTCTGCGGGTGTATGGCTTTTTCTTCTTTGTATATTTTATCTATCAGCGGCAATATATGTTTGCTATACTGCTCTATATGTATCGCCGGGTCGAAACCACCGCTCAGGTTCAGTTCTGTTATTTCTAGAGCAAGCTCCTCTTTTACCCTCCGTGTGAGTATGGCTGCATTGCGCACACCGTAATCCCACAATTGCGGGTCGTTAGAATCGCTGCCCGGGTGGAAGGTAAAACCTGTGAGCGTCATACCACGTTCTGCGATGTTACGTGCCAGTTGCATGGCCTGTTCATTGTCCACACCATAGCGGCGGGTGAATGATNNGTTGAATGATTGAGAATAACCCTCGCCCGATGTATCGCTGTCACTATTGAACAAACGTAGCTGCATACGTATAGAGGACTTATCCATACGCAGCTTGAACGCCTCTTCGGCTATTATCCGTATATCATGTACATTATCTGTAGCGAAGTTGCGCACACCATCTACAAGCGCTTTGCGTATATCTGCCCGCTCTTTTTGTGTTTGCCCGAAGTTGACTTTTGTACCTATATCTTCCTTAGGCAGCCCGCTCTCTATCAGCAGGCGCAATTCGCTATAGGTAGCTATTTCAAAACCTGAGCCTTTGGCAATAAGTGTCTTGAGTATATGAGGTTCTGCACTGGCTTTTACCGCAAAGTGTATCACGCCTGTTTTGCCGAAATGCTGATGAAAAGCATCATAGTTATCAGCCACCGCGTCATAATTACATATCCTGTATGCGTGGCGTGCCAGTTGTTGCAGAAATTTACGCCCGTCTACCTGTACACTCCACTCTTTAAAATTATCCGTCACCGGGTGGCTGGTCAGCGGCCCTTTCATATTACTCATACCTGTATTTATGCTGATTGAACTGCAAAGATGCGACGATATTTGCAATTGCAGTAAAAAACTGTACCCGCAAAAAGGCGGGCGCTTACGCGCCCGCCTGATATTTATTATAGCATAGCATCTATTTTATCTCTATCATCTCTGAATGCATAACGCCAAATATCCCAAAACCATTTTTGATATTGGTATATACGTTCGCCGGCTCGGCAAAGGGGTTGCCGCTGTTGATAGTAGCGTAACGAGATGATTTGATATACCGGAAGTATTCTTCTGTTACGTGCTGTATCTCAATAGTGGGGTACACCATTCCATAGCCCGGTAGTTCCTGTCCCTGCAGGTCGGTGCTGCGAACAAACAGCCTGAGTTCTTTNNGTCAGCCTCAGTTCGTCCTGCGTATTGCCGTCCATATCCAGCCGCACGTCTTTTATTCTTTGCAGCGATTGTATTTTTACCACACGTGGCGCCCGTGATGTCGCCGACACTTCACTAAATCCGGGTGCTACGGCCTTCACACTATATACTAATCCCGGCTCAGCTACCATGCCAGATATATACATGCCCAACGTATTGTCATATTTCATGGTGACAGGTGTTTTATCCCCCGCTTGTATTTGCACTACAGCGTCGGTCAGTCCCATGTTGGCACCGTATTTATGCTTCAGCACATCTACACTTTCACCCACCTTCACAGCTATTGTATCACCGGTATAGGTAACAGAGTTTACAGTGAGCTTAGGCTCATGCGGCGGCACATCTACTATTATTTCTTTTTCGCAGGATGTAAGTAACCATACACCTGCTACTATGGTTATTATGTTCAGTT
>DINJ01000234.1 GCA_002423665.1 Bacteroidetes bacterium UBA5543
CCTTCCTGCTCAATGGGGTTTTGTGTAGCCAGTACAAAGAATGGTGCAGGCAGTTTATATACCTGTCCCGCAGCGGTTACATTGCGCTCCTGCATAGCCTCCAGCAGGGCAGCCTGTGTTTTGGGCGGGGTACGGTTTATTTCATCAGCCAATACAATGTTGGCAAATACAGGCCCCTTTATAAAACGGAACTGCCTTTGTTCGTCCAGTATCTCAGCGCCTATTATGTCGCTGGGCATCAGGTCGGGGGTAAACTGTATGCGCTTAAACGATAAATCCAGCACATCCGCCACTGTTTTTACCAACAGGGTTTTGGCCAGTCCTGGTACACCTACCAGCAGGCTGTGCCCGTTGCACAGTATAGAGATGATGAGTTTTTCCACCACATCATCCTGCCCTACTATCACTTGAGCAATAGATTTCTTCAGTGTATCAAAATGCGCCGTGAGTGCCTTAGCCGCTTCCGTATCTGATGTATATGCCGACATTAATTCAAAAGTAAAAAGTCAAATCCCGATAGCTATCGGGNNTTATTAGGTCTTGTAAAGTAACGAATTAGCTCTAAGACAAACGTTAAAAATATGTCATACCGCTGAATATTTGAATTTTACCTTTTGAGTTGCGACTTTTACCGCATACTAACCACTAACTACTAATTACGAACTGCTATTTATGACTATACAGGACGCGCAACAACAGGTAGATGAATGGATAAAAACGGTAGGTGTACGCTACTATAGCGAGCTGACTAACCTGGGTATATTGATGGAAGAGACCGGAGAACTGGCCCGCCTGATGGTACGCATGTATGGCGAGCAATCTTTTAAAGAAAGTGATAAAGGCAGGGAGCTGGCAGATGAGATGGCCGATATACTGTGGGTGTTGCTCTGCCTGGCTAATCAGACAGGTGTTGATTTAACTACTGCACTGCAAAAAAATATTGACAAGAAAACCAAACGTGATGCTGACAGGCATCGCAATAACGAAAAGCTCAACCCATGACAGACTTATATTTTGAAGCGGCCTTAGAAGAAGCGCGTAAGGGATATGCTGAAGGCGGCATACCTATAGGCTCGGTATTGGTGCACAATGGCAGGATACTCGGGCGTGGGCACAACAAGCGTGTCCAACAGGGCAGCCCTACCCTGCATGGCGAAATGGACGCACTGGAAAACGCCGGGCGCCTGCCTGCAAAAACTTACCATGAATGTGTGCTGTACACTACATTGTCTCCATGTGCTATGTGTACAGGCGCTATACTGCTATACGGCATATCCAAAGTTATAATCGGCGAGAACACCACTTTTATGGGCGAAGAGCAACTGTTGAAAGACAGGGGCGTAGAAGTAGTAGTGCTGGACAACACAGAATGCAAACAACTGATGAAGGAATTTATAGGTAACACGCCAGAGCTGTGGAATGAAGACATTGGGGAATGATTTCTATTACATTTCCTCATTAGGCCTAAGTCATTATATTCATTTTTTCCTTTATGGCACCTGACAACCTTGCTTCCAGTTTTCTATAATCGTCCGCTACTAAAATACGATTCGCTAATTCCCAGTCGCCTGCCGTATTCATATTCATAAAAAATCCTTTTCTGCCCTCTTCGCCAGGCAAAACATATATGTAATAACTCTTTCCTTCAAAAACCTTAATAACTGTAAAGCATGATTCTCCAATCTCAACAGTAAACTTTCCTAACATATACACTATTTTAAGCTACAATAATACATGCAGGCATATTTCTGACTTGTAGAATTAATTCTACTAAGCCTTTTAGAATAAATACACATATTTGTAAAGTAAAAAACAGAGAGAAGCAGATAGAGAATGTATTAACGGAACATCCTGAGATAGTCCTATCGGAAAATCTTTTCACTATATATGCAGCCTTCCATTATCCTTGCCGACGATCATAGTATGATTCGCAAAGGCATAAAACTGCTTTTAAAAACAAACTTCGGGTATAGTGATGTACGTGAAGTAACCAGTTGCAACGGCCTGATGAATGAATTGCAGCAAAGAAGTTGTACACACCTGCTGCTGGACATAATATTCTCCGACGGCACTGCGTTGGAGATAATAGGCAATATCAGAAAGTTATTTCCTGATGTAAGCGTTATGGTATTCACCATNNAGATTGTACCATCGTACATCTCAAACGCTTTTTCAACGACGAACTACCTATTGTTAATCAAAGCAATGTGCCGTCACAAAAAAACCCCTTTTCTGCGCTTTCTCCCCGCGAACTGGAGGTAATACACTACCTGCTGAACGGCCATCAGACAAAACAAATATCCCGCACACTCAACTTGAGCATGAGTACGGTTTCTACACTAAAGAAGAGGATTTTTGAAAAAACAGAAACTGAAAACCTGCGTCAATTGATGGAGTTGGCCTCTCTTTATGATGTAAACTTTTAATATTGCAGTCGATTTCTCAGACCAACAAACAAGATTAATGTTCAACATAACAAACAACGACTTAGTCAGCGTAGTGCTGCTGTCTATACTTATCATTTCAGGCGTCTATGTTATCTCACGGTATATAATAAAAAAGTTATTCGCCAAGCAGAAAATACTAAAGCTGCTGGTTGAACGGAAAACCCGTGAAATTCAATTGAAGAACGAAGAGCTGGAAAAAAACAACCTGATTAAAACCAGGCTGATATCCATTATCAGTCACGACCTGATAAGCCCGTTAAAATTCATACACCTTACCAGCAAAAGCTTGCACGAAAATAAAGACGGCCTGCCGGAGCCATTGTACAATGAAATGCTGCAGGAAATATCTCACTCATCAAAAGAACTGGAACTTTTATCAACCAATATTCTCAACTGGATAAAGTACCAGAACGAAAACCGCAGGCTGAAAAAAGAAGAGTTTGACCTGCACGAAATGGGCAACCAGATTTTTACAATTTTCCAGGGACTGGCCAGGCAGAAAAATATCAGCTTCGTTAACGACATAAATACCGGTATCGTACTCTATCAATACATGGAGCCACTCCGCATTGTTCTATACAATATAATTCTGAACGCTCTGAACTTCACAGAAAAAGGCTGCATCACCATCAGTGGAGGCATTAGCAGAAAAGGAATATTAATACGCGTGCGCGATGAAGGCGTGGGCATGACGCAGGAACAAATCAACAATATCATGTCCGAACATTTTATTGTTTCCTCGGCCAACCTGAACAACAGGAAAGGAAATGGACTGGGCTACCTCATCATTAAAGACCTTTTAAAATTTGTTGATGCCAAATTCCTGATAAAAAGCAAAAAAAACAAAGGTACAATGGTGAGTATCTTATTGCCATCCAACTGACAACTATCAGTATGTGTACTTACCTGATTAGTATCACATCACCTTTACGTAAATCATCCTTACCACTGATGTTCTTAATTTTCAGCAAGTAAAAATATCCGCCTACATTGCAGGGCACTCCCTTGTAAGTACCGTCCCACTTCTCGTCGCGGTCAGTGGTTCGGAACAACACCTCTCCAAAGCGATTGACAACAATAAACTCATAGGTTTCTATTCTGCATTTCATCAGTGGTCCAAACTTATCGTTCCTGCCATCGTTGTTGGGGGTAAACGCAGTAGGGATAAATGGTTCGCAATCACAAATTTTGTAGTCAACCTGTATAGTATCTTTCAAAACACCACACCTGTTTTCGACAGTAAGTATATATTCACCGGCAGTTGACACTATTATGGAATCTGTCATTTCGCCTGTATTCCAGGTATAATAGCTGCTCAGTATAGACGTTGCTCCAAGGCTTAGTTCATCACCATTACACAACAATGTATCATTGCCCAATTTTAATGATTCTTCAGCATATCTTGCCATCAGTGTATCGGTATAGTTACAACCACCTCTGTGTATTTCCAGATAGTAACTACCTTCTGTATCAATAGTTACCATACTGTCCATTACCCCGGTGCTCCACCTGAATGTATCTGTATTACCGGGCACATATAAATTATAGGTATCAGCAACACAGAGAATAGTATCAGCGCCCAGGCTAAAAAATGCCGAATCATTTTCACGCACATATATTGTATCGCTTATCAGGCATTTACCCACTGATGCTGCTACCCAGAATGTACCCGGCATGGCGATTACAAAACTATCATCTGTGCTACCATCCTGCCAGGCATAAGACACAGAATCGCCATCAATAAACGCACTGACCCTCAGCGGATATCCCTTACAGATAGTAGTATCAGGACCCAGATCCAGTGGAAAAGTCTTCACCTTCACATAATAAGTATCCGTCTGCTGGCTGCACAAAAACTGCGATGTCACCCAATAAACACCTTCAGCCTGTGCGGTAAGGCTGCTGAGCCTGCTGTTATCCTGCCATAGATAAGATATAGCGCCCTGCTGACCTTCCAATACCAGATCAGCACCATTACATATTTCTGTATCGGTGGACGTATAAATCGTATCCAGGCTTCCCTCTTCAGGAAACGTAACTTCGGGTGGTAGCGATTTTAATGACGTAGTACCCGGGGCTAATGTTATAGCAGCCTGCGTATATGCAGGGGTGGTTGTATTGCCATTGCTTATCCTATCCACATGGTTCATCCCGGATATAGCAACGTAGATATTGTTGTCAGGGCCTCTTTGCAATAATGATGCCGTACGACCCTGATTATTTTGATAAACAATCTTTTTAGATGCTGTAACATCAGCAGGGGTTGGCAAACTTAAATCAAACTGGTATATACCTACCCTTAGATCAGTAATATATGCTTTTGAGCCATCGGACGAAAATTCGGCACTGTAGTATGATGCATTACCTGTAGGTGGCAATAAATGTTGCCCGTTGCTGAGTCTGCCTGTTCTTTCATCAAAATCATATATGGCAGCTATAGCATAGTTTTGACCGGCAATTTGTCTGGACGTGTATGTAGCATACAATAATTTCTCCCTATCGGGCGAAATCTTCATAGCACCCCAGGCACTGGTAACATACGGGAAGGACATCGTAGACACTACTGCATTCGTGTCTATGCCCGATGAAGAAATCCTGTACGATAAAAATTCATTAGAAATTCTCGAGAGTATCAGCCAATGACCATCGCACGTAGGCACTGCCTGCATGCCTTCTACAAAATCTTTTCCCAATTTTATCTTTTTCTGTGTTGAAGTCACATCTCCCATCCCTCCATCTAACCGCATATCAACAACCGAGTAATTCAACGCACCTTCTGATGCAGATTCATGTTCCAATGCAAAAACATAATATTTATTAGTATCTGCTGTGAATGGCACTATGAGTGTTCCTTGCAAAGTACTGGAGAGTAAATCATTACCTATCCCATTACCATTGGGCATTAGGTTATGATTGCGGTTCCATATTCTCACACCATCAGAATAAAACATTAGCGCGCCGGTATTCCTGTTGCTTAAAGTCGCATTGCTTTCATCACTATTTATTACTGAATTGAATGCAATGGGTGTACCGGCGTTAAAATCTAAGCCCGCCTTATTTCCTATGCACCAATTGTTGTTCTGTTTTTGCGCCCCTGCTAAGAAGCTTAACAATAAAAATATAAGAGTTGCGATGTATTGCATTCAGAATAATATAAACAGGCTAAGATAATGACTTTAACAGCCTGTTGCGTGTTTTACCTTGAAAATATGGGTTGTGCCAAGCTGCTGAAACCTCATATTCACAAAAAATCAAGGTAACTTTGCAGCTTAATTGAATCTGAAGCAAGTGCCGGAAATATTACATCCAAAAGACACACCCTACCTGCTGTATAGCGATGGCGAGGGTAATATATACGAAGACACCAGCCTGTATGCCATAGGTCGTACAGGATGGGATGCCATACCTGTGGGAAATGACGAGTGGATTGAATTGCCGGATGGTGGCCAATTATACGAATTGCCCGACCGTAGGGGTATAGGTATAGATGTAAAGACTGGCGAAATGCGCCTCTGCGATAAAGGATGGGCAGTAGCCGCATTTGTACCACCCGCGCATACCAGCTTGTATATGGCTGCATACGAGAGTGCGCCTGAGGCACAGACCCTGCCATTATATTGTTATACCGCTGCGGGTTGGCACGATGACAAGTTTTATGTAACCGCTGTACGTATAGAACAGGACATAAGGCAAGAAGCAAAAGGCTACGACGACAAAAAGATTCATAATGGTGTAGAGAAGATGATAGCAGCATATCCACATAACAGGCTGGTAAAACACCTGGCTGATAATTGCGCACTTACCTACGACTGCCCGGCCGCCCGTAACTATTTTATGGGAAGGTGGGAATGCCCCATACCTATTTCACCGGCATGCAACGCCAACTGTATTGGTCGCATTTCTTTCCAGCCGGAAACGGAAGAAATTTATTCGCCGCAAGACAGGTTGTCGTTTAAACCAACTGCTGAAGAGGTAGTGGAATACACCGTGCCACACCTGGAGAGTGCGCCTTACCCTATAATTAGTTTCGGGCAAGGTTGCGAAGGTGAGCCCTTGCTGATGTGGGAAACCATACGCGAAAGCATTATAGAAATACGCAAGCATACACAAAGAGGCAGTATTAATATCAACACCAACGGTAGCAAGCCTGATGCAGTAGAAAAACTCATGCAGGCCGGGCTGAACAGCATTCGTGTAAGCACAAATTCTGTACGCAAAGAAATATATACACGATACTACCTGCCCAACAACTATCAATTTGAGGATATCATAGAAAGCATGAAAATTGTACGCAAATACGGCGGCTGGGCATCTATGAACTATTTCGCGTTCCCGGGCATGACAGATAGTGTAGCCGAATACGAAGCCCTGAGAGAAGTGATCAAGTACACTGATCTGAGTATGATACAGTGGCGCAACTTCAATATAGACCCCGACTGGTACCTGGGCAAAATAGGTGTGACTGATACAGGTGAATATATGGGCATCAAACAAATGATGGAATTGATTCGCGAAGAATTCCCTAAACTGAAGTTTGGCTATTTCAACCCACCTGCAGAAAGGATGGTGAATTACGATAGCGACTTCGCACATTAAACCGTAATGGCGTAATGGCTTACTACGATTTATCGAAAGAAGAGCGTGCGGAACGGTTTGCAGGTATCACAGCGGAAATTAAAGCCGAATTAGGGCAAAGCAAGCTGAATAAAACTGTTGCTTACTTTGGCGATGAGGATACGTACATCCGCAAGGCAGCATATTTATCTGTCGGCAGAATATATTTTGCAGACACTAAACTGCAATCAAAAATCATAACAGCTCTACGCACCTTATTGAATGAAGATGACTATAAAATCAGGCAGACAGCAATAAATGCTGCAGGAGAAATTGGCAAACAGGACTTTGATGTGGTGCGGTACTTTTTTGACAGGGGTTTATTCGACCTGCATCATTCACCACGCAACGNNGCTGTAATCGGCTCAATAAAAAAAATGGGTGAAGTGAATCCGATACCTGTATTAGCATGGGCTAACGAATACCTGCACCATCCTGACAAAGAAATACGCAGGGAAATATGCCATGGTATAGAGCTGAGGGGCAGAAAATATCCAGAAGACATATTGCCTATGCTGATGGAACTGCAACATGATAAAACTGCCAGAGTAAGGAACACATTAGTACATGTATTGGGACAGATAGCTTATAAAAAGGGATGCCTGCAAACTGTACTCAACAACCTGGAGCACTGGGACAATAAAGAACTGGTGGTTGCTGCGATTGACGAAATTATTGATGTGCATCACAGATACAGGAGTTTTTCGGCAATGACACAGCAAGAAGCTATTGAGTATATAGAAAAGCACCATAAGCACCTGGCAAGTTCACCTTATGCTTAAAATTCGTGTACATTAACGTTCTCATTACAATCATTTTTTTACTTTTAATCGATAAATGAGCGTATTACAGGAACAACCGGCAATTGACAATAAGGCAGCCATATGGACGGCAGCTATTCACATAGTATTGTTGCTGCTATTCTTCTTTATCACTTACAGCCCGCCAAGCATAGAACCGATAGAAGAACTGGGCATGGAAGTAAACCTGGGTACATCTGCTGATGGTTATGGAACTGACCAGCCCATGAGCCTGGGCGAGCCTGCGCCTGACAACGCAGCTACCACCAGTGCTGGCAGTGCCGCCAATACTGACCTGCCTGCCAACATACTGGAAAGCGATGACGTGGAAGCACCCGCCGTCAATACCACCGAAACAAAAAAGACCGCCAATACCAACAACAGCATCAACAGCAATACCCGTAATCGCAACGACCGTCCTGCCAACAGCAATACCACACAGCAACAGGCACGGTATGTATATGGCGGCAGCAGGGGTACGGGTGGCAACAATGCTACAACCGACGCCAAAGGTAGCAGCGAAGGCAATACTACAGGCAATGGTGACCGTGGGGTACCCGGCGGCACACCAGGTGCAGACAACTACGAAGGTACACCCGGCAGCGGTGGCGGTATCAGCCACAATATAAGCGGTCGTAATATCGTGGCATTCCCACCAAGGGAAGCTGAATTTAAAGAAAGTGGAACTGTTATAGTTCGTATTACAGTGAANNAGAACAGTTCGGGAATATTACCTTTGTATTCAAAACCCGTTCCTGAGGTGATGCAAGCAACAACCAACTACGAACAAACAGTCAACTATTTATACGAGCAACTACCTATGTTTACACGCATAGGCGCTGCCGCGTTTAAGAAAGACCTGGATAATACTATCAAACTCTGCTCGCATCTCGGCAATCCGCAGGAGCGTTTTAAAAGTATCCAGATAGCCGGGACTAATGGCAAAGGCAGTGTCAGCCATATGCTGGCTGCCATATTTCAGGCTGCAGGTTACAGGGTAGGCCTGTACACCTCGCCCCACCTTGTTGATTTCAGGGAGCGCATACGTATAGATGGCGAGCCCGTGAGTAAAGAATGGGTGATAGATTTTGTAGCTACTCATAAAGATTTCATAGAAGAAGTCGAACCTTCATTTTTTGAAATAACCGTGGCCATGGCTTTTGCCGCTTTTGCTGAACAGGAAGTGGATATAGCCATAATAGAAACTGGTATGGGCGGCCGGCTGGACAGTACAAATGTTATTACCCCCCTGCTCTNNAGAAATAGCCGGAGAAAAGGCAGGAATTATTAAGCCCGGTGTGCCTGTTGTAATAGGCGAGCAGCACACCGAAACCGAAAGAGTATTTTTTGAACATTCGGTGCATAAGCAAAGTGTTCTCTACTTTGCTGAAAGCATGTGGGACCTGGTACGTACAGGCAGCGACCTGCAATACCAGTCATTCAAAACCATACACCGCGCACGCAGGGAGATGCACGATGTAGCCACAGATCTATTGGGCGACTACCAGGCTGCCAATATTAAAACCGTATTGGCCGCAAGAGAAGTACTCATATCGACAGGCATGGCTGACTTACCGCTGGATGTAACACTATCTGCCCTGGCGAAAGTAAAGAAGCTGACAGGCCTGCGTGGCAGGTGGGATGTGCTGCAAAACGAACCACTGATAATAGCCGATGTNNTGACTTACCGGGGCTATGAAACAATGGAGCAGAATTGAGGCTGCCAAAAAACATATCGTTACAGGATTTGTTAAAGACAAAGACGTGCAAGCCGCCCTGGCTCTTTACCCCAAAGACAATGTATACTATTTCTGCAATGCAGACATTCCCCGCGCACTGCACGCCACACAATTGCAGGAACTGGCATCTGCACAAGGACTACAGGGAGAAGCTTACTCCAGCGTTGCAGATGCCGTACGCGCAGCGCGCGAGGCGCTGGGTAAAGACGACGCTCTGCTGATAACCGGCAGCGTGTTTGTTACAGGCGAGGCTATCGAATACCTCAATGTAAATAACGGACTTCTATTCCCCACGGCTACGGTATAAACACAATGCGGTTTCAATAGCAGGAAGCTATTAATACAATTAATCAATTTTAATGTTTTAAGGTTACTGCCATATGTTGGAATTAAGGATTGTGATGTCTATCTTGTTGAATTATACACGCACATAGAGGGTAATTTTTCAAACAAAAAAATATTTTCAGATTATTCTGCATGCACATGCCGGATATATACAAGACTATAGCTAATCGGAAAAGCATATCCTTGATTTAGCGGAGTATAGTATTAATTATGAGCAACCAGTTAATGACAAGCCATAATACGGAAAATGAAGCACTGAAGGCAAGTGAACATAAATTTCGTTCCCTGATAGAGCACAGTGCTGATGCCATAATGGTTGTAGATGAAAACTCAGTCCCCGTTTTCGCCAGCGATTCATTGTACCGCATCATGGGGCAAACACCTGAAGAAGTCATCGGTGTCAGAACTGTGAAATATGTACACCCTGACGATCACCCACTGATTGAAAAACATATTCAAAATGTACTGGATAACCCCGGCAAACCCATTCCAATAATATATCGCAGGATAAAAAAAGATGGCACTGTGGTGTGGTGCGATGGTGTTGCCATCAACTTCCTGGACGACCCGGCCATCAACGGTATTGTCGTCAACTTCAGAGACATAACAGAGCGTATAAAGGCAGAACAGGCTTTGCGCGACAGCGAAAACAGGTTTCGTTCCCTCATCGAGAATTCATCGGATGTAATAGTCGTTGCCGATAAAGACATGAATATTGTTTTCATCAGTGATTCTGTATACAGGCTTACCGGTTTTAAACCTGAAGAAATCCTCGGGTTGAAGTCCATGCACTTCTCGCATCCTGAGGAAAAAGACCGGGTAAGAGAATTTATTACTAATGTAAAAAACACCCCGGGCATACCACAGAAAATCGTGTACAGGACCATGAAAAAAGATGGCTCCGTAATATGGTGTGAGCGTGTGAGTACCAACCTTATTAACGACCCCGCTATCAATGGTATTGTATCCAACTTCCGGGACATTACTGAACAATATAAATACGAGCAGGCACTGGAGGAATCCAATGAGACACTCAAGAAAACTAACCTTGAACTGGATAGGTTTGTATACAGTGTGTCCCACGACCTTCGTGCCCNNATAGTATGCTCGAATTACTTGGTATGCTGAAAAGTAGTGTGAAAAAACTGGATGGCTTTGTACTGGACATCCTGAATTATTCAAGAAATGCCCGTGTACAGGTAGAAAGCGAAAAGATAGACTTTAACGAACTGGTAAGCGATATTGTACGCGATCTGAGATTTATGAACGCAGGCAATAGTAATGTAGACATTACTGTTGACGTTAGCGAAAACGCCATACTTCATTCTGACAAGAGCAGGATAAAAATGGTGGTGAGCAACCTACTGGCTAATGCCTTACGCTACCACGACCCGCAAAAAGCAGACCCATATGTAAACATATCTATACAACCCCATGATGCAGGCGTAATAATATCTATACAGGATAATGGCATAGGCATCAGCAAAGACAAACACGAAAAGGTATTCGACATGTTTTACCGCGCGTCTGTAATGTCCGAAGGTACAGGCATAGGATTGTATATAGTGAAGGAAACAGTAGAAAAACTGAATGGCATTATTACACTTGACTCGGAGCCCGGCAGAGGTTCTGACTTCAGGGTGTACCTGCCGACAATTAATAATAAAACACAAAAGAAATGACAGAAGAANNAAATAATATTATTCCTGAAATAATACTACTGGACATCAATATGCCTGAAATAAGCGGCTTTGAATTTCTTGATAAATATGCACAACTTCCCGAATCTATAAGACGAGACATTACTGTATTCATGCTGAGTACATCCCTGAATGAAGATGATATAAACACAGCTGAGCAAAACCCTTTTGTAGAAAAATTTCTGAATAAACCACTAAACGAAGAGACACTTCATACAATCAAACAGATAATAAAGGGGGAATAATTATTTACCCCTGCCCTGGAAGATAACCATCAGGGTGTACATCATTATTTTGATGTCGAGTGCCAGGCTGCAGTTTTCAATATAAAGCAGGTCATACTTCATACGCTCCACCATCTCATCTACATTTTCTGCATAGCCAAATTGCACCATGCCCCATGAAGTTAATCCGGGTTTCACTTTATGCAGGTATTTATAGTGTGGGTGCGTAGCAATAATATGGTCTATGAAATACTGCCGTTCCGGCCTGGGTCCCACCAGCGACATTTCCCCTTTCAAAATGTTATAAAACTGCGGCAATTCGTCAATTCTCCATTTGCGCATAAACCGTCCCCACGATGTAATGCGAGGATCTTCGTGACTGGACAATGCCGGGCCGTCTTTTTCGGCGTTCACATACATCGAGCGAAACTTGTAGATGTAGAAGGGTTCGCCAAACAACCCTATACGTTGCTGCCGATATATAATGGCGCCGGGAGAAGACAACTTCACGCGTATTGCAGCAAACAACAAAAAAGGAGATAGAATAACGAGAGCCGTAAGGGCTGCAACAATATCTATGGCTCGTTTACATACACGCTGCCAATCGGGCATCAGGTCGGGGTATACATGTATCAGTACCGCATCATACACATTGCTTGTTTTCACCGAGCCTGAAATTATGTCGTAGAGGTCAGGTTGTATTTTTATTACCACCGGGCGATAACTGAGCCTTGTAAGTATATTCTCCAGCAAGTGGTGTTCCGATGTGTCTACGGCAATAATGACCTCTTCTATTTCATGCTCATCAATAATATTTTCCAGCTCCGAAAGGTTACCAAGTTGTGGCAGGAATTTACTCATCCCATTACCATTTTCCTTGGTCGAATAAATAAACCCCTTAAACACATTGCCCAGGGCCTTTTTACTTCCGGTAATGCTTTTGTAGAGATCAATTGCTTTCTGATTGCCACCAATAATAAGCGTACTGAACCCCACTTTTCCTTTAACAAGGTTATTCTTTACCCTGTTGAGTAACAAAAGCCTGATAGTAAGTGTAGTGGCAGTATGAATAAATAAATAGCGTCCTGTTATCCTTATGAAATATGAATAGTCTTCTGCGTCATTGGCAAATATGAACAGGGACACCAATATACTGCCGAGTATACATGCTATAAGCGTTCTGTTTATCTCGTCCAGTCTCGACTTGCGATAAAGATCGAAGTAGGTACCGGACAGCATGTACAATACCAACCAGCTACCGGGTATTATCAACAAGCTCATTACATAGTCCCTGATGCCGAAGATGCTCCAGGATGCCCAGTAGCTTAAATCGCCCAACGCATAATGCCTGTATCCCCAAAACAACAGCCATGCCGCCAGTGCCGACAGATAGTCCAGCAGCACCATCCACTTTATAGCATTTTGCTTGGCTTTTGTGAGATACATGAATTAATAGGTTACGACTTTTATATTGTCCAATAACACAAAACCGGAAGACTCGCCATCGGGCAATGAAGCCTTGATCATCAGCTTGTAATTGGTGCCGGGATAATTACCTCTGTATGTCGCCAGGTCTATGTATATCTTCTTCCAGGTGTCTGTACTTTTTACACCCATAATGTATTCATAAATATCCACCCCTGAACTGAGTGTATTGTACAAACCCACCTCAAAAGGCACACTACTCTTGTAATTTATTTCTACATATGCCTCACCTACTGCAATAGAAAAGCCGTTGTTAGAAATATTTTCAGAAAAAGGGAAATCAGTGCTTAACGATATATAGCCTGAACCACCGCCTTCATACACCAGGCTTTTGTCACTAATTCTATGTATTGAAGTATCGTCAGTCAATTCCGGTGTGAAGGGCAAAAAAGAATTACCAACTTCAAAATCTTCCAGGTATGGAAACTTTGCTGCTTTTGTATAACGTGTAACAGGTGTATAATTAACTGTTCCGCCGGGATTGGTGATTAAAGCTAATGTGTCAAAGGTATAGAATGAATATTGTGGCTGCAGGTCCACCAGCCCATTGAGCGTAATGCCCGGGATTACTGATATTGTTCCTTTATCGCCTTCAGTAATTACAGGCACGTAACAAGGTATGTCAAATATGCCTACCGGATTGTTATTATAATACATCCACACGCTGGTGATATTATGAGCGGCTGAGCCTTGTGTAGATGGATTTTCAATATCCAGGATTACGGAATCTATTTTCACATAGGTTGGTACCGGCTCAGACTTGTTGACCATGTTACATGCAGATACGCATAACATCAGTACAAGGGTAATCAATAACAAATTTTTAGATCTCATCTGTGCAATAATTATTGCTTGCTTACGTTTTTACAACGATTTTATAGCTTCAAATATTGTGCTAAACATTATGGAGCTCGTTATGCAAGCTCATTTTTTTCAGGATTTGGTGCGCAACATCCATTGCCTGGTAGCCATCGTATACGGATACGCGCACGGGTTTATCTTCCAGTATNNCGGCTCTTTCAGCCTGATAACTTCCGTCTTTTTCTCCAGGAAGTCTATGCCAATATATGCATCGCGCTGAAACAGGCGCATCTTACGCATTTTCTTAATAGATATACGGCTCGATGTAAGGTTGGCAACGCATCCGTTGTCAAACTCAATACGGGCGTTGGCTATATCCGCCGACTCGCTGACTACCGATACCCCGCTGGCGGATATACGCCTTACAGGCGACTTGACCATGTGCATCACGATATCAATATCGTGTATCATCAGGTCCAGTATTACCGATACATCAGTACCGCGGGGATTGAACTGGGCCAGCCTGTGTGCCTCAATGAACATGGGTTGAAGCCCCTGCTCCTCCAGTGCGAGATAGGCGGGGTTATACCTTTCCACATGGCCCACCTGGCATTTTACATTAGCTTCTTTTACCAGGTGTACCAGTTCCTGCGCTTCTTCCAGCGATTGTGCCAGTGGCTTTTCTATAAAGATATGCTTACCGGCCAGCAGGCATTTTTTGGCTATTTCGTAATGGGTGGTGGTGGTGGAAACAATATCCAGCGCTTGTGCAGCTTCTATCAATGCGTCAATATTGGCAAATCGTTGTACGCCGAACTCAGCCGACACGGCCGCTGCCTTCGTATCATCAGGGTCGTAAAAGCCCACCAGTTCTGTGCCCGGAACCTCCTTCCATTGCTGTATATGTATCCTTCCCAGGTGTCCGGCGCCGAAAACTCCAATTTTTAGCATGTATGCCTTTAAGTTGCTTTTTTAAGAGCCGCAAGATAACAATTATCGGGCACTATATCAGCCCCTCGTCGGCCATGCTACAATAGTTATTATCTCCTATTACCAGGTGGTCCAGCAGCTTGATGTCCATGAGCGCGGCTGCTTCTTTCAGCTTTTCTGTCATGGCTATATCCTCCCTGCTGGGTTTCAGGTTGCCGCTGGGATGGTTGTGTGCCACTATCAGGCGCGATGCGCCGTTCAGCAAGGCGTTTTTCAGTATAATGCGTATATCCGCCACCGTACTGGTAAGCCCGCCCTTGCCAATGTGCTCGCAACGAATAACACTGCTCGACTGGCTGAGATAGAGTACGTAAAATACTTCGTGCCCCAGGTCGCGCATCAGCGGTATCAATATTTCAGCAGCGTCTTTGCTTTGGGTGATGGTTTGTCGCGACAAGCCCGCCGACATCTGTCGCCTGCGCCCCAGTTCCAGTGCTGCGGCTATGGTTATAGCCCTCGCTTCGCCGATACCTTTTGTCTGTTGCAGTTCTTCCACACTCAGCCTGCCCAGGTCGTGTAGTTGGTTACCCGCCTGCTTCAGTATATCCCTCGCAAGGTCCAGTGCAGAGCGTTCTTTAGTGCCGCTGGATATAAGTATGGCCAGCAGCTCGGCATCCGACAATGCGCCGGGGCCTTTGTGCAGCAATTTCTCGCGGGGGCGCTCATCTTCCGCCCAATTCTTGATGCTGTTTGTATTACTCATGTGATGGTTCTATACCTGAAAACTACAAGTTTATTGTTAAAGAATTGCGATTGTTTATAGGTGTATTGGGGCAGGTTTCAATAGGGACTGTTAACTTAGCAGCAAATTTCACATCCGCGTTGGATAGCCACTGTACATACATACCTTACAAGGAAACAGGTTTCTTTAGTCTTTTAGCGACAGATTACCTGGCTCAAAGCGATAGTTTACAATCCTTTTACAATTATAGCCCTGACGAGGCAGGCATACGGAAGGCAATAACTGACAGGGATGACTACCCTGTTAACCGCAATGCACTTGTCACAACTTTAAGGAGTCAATACCATAACCTTGAATGTTGCAATGCCGTAAAAGATAATATAGCTGCTTTGGCCCATGATAATACTTATACTGTTTGCACAGCGCACCAACCCAACCTGCTGACAGGCTACCTGTATTTCATTTATAAGATAGCACATGCCATACAGTTGGCGCGTCATTTAAACGAGCAATACCCTGACAAGCATTTCGTACCTGTATACTACATGGGCAGCGAGGATAACGACCTGGAAGAACTCGGTACATTCCGCTACGCAGGCAACAAATATGTATGGGATGGTAACGGGCAGCAAGGCGCGGTAGGGCGCATGAATCCCGAAAGCCTGAAAGCTGTACTAAACGATTTGCTCAGGGTAATGGGTCCGCCGGGCGAGCATACTGAGCAGTTGAAAGACATACTANNCCATACTACAACAGGCATACCTGCACCACCACACCATCGGTGCTGCCACCAGGTACCTGGTGAATGCACTATTCGGCCAATACGGGTTGGTGGTTCTGGACCCTGATGAAGCCGCATTCAAAGAAGCGATAGTACCCATCATAAAAGACGACCTGCTGCAGCACACCGCCAATGGCATCGTCAGCACGCAGGCTGAACTCCTGTCGCAGCAATACAAATCCCAGGCATATCCCAGGGATATCAACCTGTTTTACCTGCACGATAACCTGCGTGAACGCATTGAAAAGAGTGGTGGCACATGGACGGTATTGAATACAGATATTACATGGACAGAAGATGAGCTGCTCGCCGAGTTGGAAGCACATCCCGAACGTTTCAGCCCTAATGTGATATTGAGAGGATTATTACAGGAGAGCATTCTGCCAAATGTAGCCTTTATAGGCGGTGGTGCAGAAGTGGCTTACTGGCTGCAACTCAAAGAACTGTTTACGCACTATAAAGTTTTCTATCCCGCTATCCTGCTCAGGCAATCGGTACTGTGGATAGAACCTAAAGCCGCGGCCCTGCAGCAAAAGCTGGACATCAGTACGAAGGAATTGTTTCAATCGTATGAAGAACTGGCTAAGGCACATGTAAGTGATAACAGCAAACACAACCTCTCTACCGCCGACGAACAAAATACATTTGAGGCTGTTATACGGCAATTGAAGGAAAAGGCCATATCGCTGGACCCTACTCTGGGCGCATCTGCCGAAGCAGCATTAGCCAGGATAAAACACCAGCTAACAGTGCTGGAACAAAAAATGCTGAGGGCGGAAAAGCGGAAACACGATACTGAACTGCAAAGGATAGCGAAACTGAAGAACATGCTTTTTCCGAATAATAGTTTACAGGAACGCATAGAAAACTTTATTGAGTATTATCCGCTGTATGGGCAATCGTTTATTGACACAGTTGTCAGCAGCATCATCCCGTTGAAAAATGAATTTCTAGTGATAGAAGGACAAAGTGGGCCAGGCGAGGCATAATTGGTTGAGGTTTAATATATTTGCTCAAGATAAAAACCGGTAACATGAAAAAGTTTTTGTTGTTTTTTCTCGCATTTTTGCCCGTAATGGCTATTGCACAACCCGGCCCGGTAGAAGTTGACCTGGGCATCAAGGTAGGTATGAATTTCACCCGCATGAGCGGAGGCACATGGTCAGGCGGGTACCGCTCGGGCGTATTAGGCGGCGCATTTGCCAGCGTAGGAGTGAAAAAGATTGGAGGACAGGCCGAGGTACTTATAGGCACTACATCTTTCACAGGCAATGGCGGCGAGTTTAAGACGGCAGGACTATTGCTGACACCCGGCGATTCTGCTTCCAACGGAAACTTTTCCGCTACATACCTGCACATACCACTATTACTGAACCTGAAATTGTTTGGCAATGCTACCATACAGCTGGGGCCGCAGTTCTCATCACTGCTCAGCGTGAATGATAAGGACAAATTCCTGAACCAACCCGCAGCCAATGTATTTTCAGAAAGCGACTTTGCAGGCGTGGTTGGTATTCAGCTCAACTTGCCCCTGAAACTTAATGCAGGCGTACGTTATACCTTTGGGCTATCAGACCAGGCTGCCAATGCACCGGGTGTTAACGAGGCTTGGAGGTTATCTACCATCCAGTTGCATTTAGGCTTCTCGTTTTTATAAAACATTCATATTATAAGTTTTTACAGGCAGGACGAACAATCCTGCCTTTTGTTTTAATTTTCATTAAGCATCCGCAATAAGCTATTATCTTTGCCCACACATGAAGCATTTACCCAACTTGCTGACACTGGCCAACCTCGTAAGCGGGTGCATTGCCATTGCTTTTATTCTCAATTCCCAGCCGTTTGTATCTTCTTTCAATGGCGGCGAGTATTGGGTATTTGGCACCGAGCAGGCATATATGGGTGCCTTGTTNNCCTGTTCGATACATTGGACGGCTTTGCAGCAAGGGCATTAAAGGTATTCTCTCCCATTGGCAAAGACCTTGACTCGCTGGCAGATGTGGTATCATTCGGCGTAGCGCCTTCCATGATACTCTTCAAAATGCTGTGGGCCAGCTATATGGCAGAGCCCTATGCGCTGGATGTGGACATGAGCGCCATGATACCCGCCTTCATATTTGTAGCAGCGGGTGCTGTAAGGCTGGCGAGGTACAATGTATCACACGCATCGCAGCAGAACTTCTTCAGGGGTATGCCTATACCGGCTGCGGGGCTGTTCATCGCCTCTTTGCCACTTATCAACTGGTACAACCCCATGGGCATCGGCACCGCCCTGCAAAGCAAATGGGCCATATATGCCATCATAGCGCTGTTTAGCTGGCTGATGTTGTCGGGTATACGCTTTATCAAGTTTATACCGTCAAGGTTCAGCATGGCTACTATATGGCCGCAACTGGTAATGGTAGCGGTAGGCGTAGGCGGATGGTTTGTGCTGCATGTGGCTATTATCCCCATCATCTTTGTATTGTATATAATATTGTCATTTATTCATAAACCAAGCGAAGCGTAAATAAGAACAGTGATGAAATACATAGCGCACATAAATGTAATGCCCCTGAAAGAACTGCTGGACCCTCAAGGAAAAGCTGTAAACAACAGCCTGCACAACCTGGGCCTGGCACAGGTAGATGGCGTACGCATAGGCAAACACATAACGCTGAACATTGAAGCCGGCTCTAAAGACGAGGCTCAAAGCATAGCGGACAACGCCTGCAAAAAGCTGCTGGCCAATCCCGTAATGGAGCAATACGACATCTCAATCANNCTCAATCATCGAAGGCTAATATTATTGCGACCGGAGAAGGACATACGGCTGTACCTGGTGCCCTCCCCCATAGGCAACCTAGGGGATATAACCTACCGTGCCGTAGAAGTGCTGCGCAGCGTAGATGCTATACTCTGCGAAGACACACGTACCAGCTCCGTATTGCTGAACCACTACAATATACATAAGCCGCTATACCCGCACCACCAGCACAACGAACACAAGACACTGGAAAAGGTACTGGACGAACTGCAGGCCGGCCAAAAGCTGGCCCTGCTTACCGATGCCGGTACCCCCGCCATATCCGACCACGGCTTTTTGCTGGTGAGGGAGTGCGTGCGGCAGGGCATAGAGGTAGAGTGCCTGCCCGGTGCCAGCGCCGTGCTACCCGCATTGGTACAATCGGGCTTGCCTGCCAGTAGTTTTTGTTTCGAGGGCTTTCCGCCGCAGAAAAAAGGCAGGCAGACTTTCTTCAAAAAACTGGCTGAAGAAGAGCGCACCATTATCCTGTACGAATCTCCGCACCGGCTGGTAAAGACCCTGAACGAAATGGTGGAACACCTGGGCGCTGAACGCCCCGCCGCCGTATGCCGCGAGCTGACCAAAATGTTTGAAGAAACCCGCAGGGGTACCCTGGCCGAACTGGCCGCCCACTACGAAGCTACACCTCCGAAGGGAGAGATTGTAGTTGTGGTGGGAGGGAAGGCTTAGTTGGCAATTGTTACAAATTGTACGCTTCCGCACAAAAACTGTTGCCAAAGTGATGCCATTTTCAACGAAAATTCTGCGCGGGACAAAACCAAGTGATTGATTATGAATCGGTTGTGATTTTGTTCCGTTTTGTTTCCAAGATTTCGATTTTACTTTTTGGAACAATTCCCGACAAGAGGAACCCACCCCAACCCCTCCAGGGAGGGGAAGCGTAAAGTAAATTTCAAAGAACTTTTACTATAGTAAATTTACGTTATTTTATTGATAAATGAAATTAAAAATATGCCTGTGATTGGTACGGTCACAAGACCGACCAAAGGGAAATAAGTGAATGGTGTTTACTTATCAATCTCATCAACCCTGCCTGTAGCCAAAATCTTCGATGCTTCATTTATAGTAAACCGATTACCAACTGTTAATTCTTTTTGAAAGTATCCAGGTTCTATAAAGTTAATCTCAACTTCAAAGGTATTATTATCAACTCTATGCAATTTTTCAATTTTCCCTGACATACATTTCTCGCCAAAGCAAATTAAGAAAGGACGTTTGGCGATAACTACTTTGTCGGATTCCCATTTTATTTGAGCTTTGATATTCTTCATGTCTGTTCTCATTGGGTCGGTGTTGCCAGACTGACAAGAGAGTAACCGAAATTAATACTTTGTGAAACGCGCATGATATTTAGTAGTATGCTCCCTATCTAAAACCCGGAGGATATATACTCCGGCGGGGATAGCTGAAATATTAATTTCTTTGGTGGCAATTTGTCCTTGTTGGATTATTTGGCCCAGGGTATTAGTGATTACATAATAGCTGCCCCTAACATCTTTCGGGCTACCATCAAGATATAAGATACCGGATGCGGGGTTGGGAAATACATTCAATATCTTCCCATTTTCCGGACCTGCATGTACATTAACCGGTGATGGTAAGTAACGTATTAATACACCATTAGCCGAAACCGGTGTCAGGGTATCAGGAGAGATATGTATGCTCCCCGCAACCACAATTTTACCATCGGCTTGCATACACATATCATAAGCACATTCTGAATATGGAGTCAGGCTGGTGACAACGCCACCAGGCCCGCCAAAGCTGGTGTCTATGCTGCCCGTACTATCTATTCGAACTATAAATATATCCTCCACCGGGATGGTGGTAGCAAGACCAACTTTTCCGGAAGTATAGATATTACCCCTCTTATCGATGGCAACAGTTTCCAGAATTACGGGGCCGATTGCATGTCTGATATCAACTGCGCCATTGGTGGCAAAACTGCTATCCAGGCTGCCATTGGGCATATATCTTACCACATATCCGGAAGTCATGAAATCGGTAGATACCATAACAATTTTTCCATCAGACTGAGTATCGATATCGTTCCCATATCCATACTTACTCGTGGTCATTATCCCATTTTTTCCGAAGTTGCTATCCAGAGTACCATCATGAAGTAATTGTACCAGACAATTGTTATACCAGATATTTCCACCGGCAAGTATCTTGCCATCCTGTTTAATGAGTATAGTATTGAAGAAGTTTATATTGCTGTCAATCTTTACTGTGAATATGCCGGTTTTATTGAAACTGGTGTCCAGATGGCCATTTGTATCGAGGCGAACAATTACTCCGTACGGACTCATTGCACCACCAATCACCATCTTACCGTCCTGCTGTAATGCAAAATCTGTACACCCCTCGTCTGCACCAAGGTCTATTACTGATTCACCGGAATTACCAAAACTTGTATCTAATGTACCATTAGCGTGAAAACGTGCTATAGCAATATCATCATCGCCAATGTATGCATAACCAGCTATCAATAATTTACCATCCGGTTGCTCCGCTACGCATGCTGCACTACTACCAATCGAATTCCTGAATGAATAGATAACCCTGCCATTAGCTCCAAAACTATTGTCAATTTTACCGTTACTATCGTATTTGTAAATGAGAAAAGAGCCTGACGCTCTACCAACAGCGACTAAATTGCCGTCTAAAGTTGTTATAATAGAATTAAATCCCNNAGAATAACATAAATACAGAATTTCTTAAATACCAACATACTATTTAAAGGTACAATATATCCTACTCCCGGTCAGCGCATAAAACAGAAAAAGCCGTCACATAAGTGACGGCTCTTCTATTTCTTATCCGGAATGGATTAGTGAGCAGCTTCTTCAGTAGCAGGAGCAGCTTCAGCAGCAGGAGCTGTAGAGTCAGCCATTACAGGCTCAGCAGCAGGTGCTTCTTCAGCAGCAGGTGCCATTTCTGTAGTTTCTTCAGTAGCAGGCTCTTCAGTAGCTGCTTCTTCGTTGCTACCGCAAGATGCGATGAACATACCTAATGCCAGTGTGAAAATTCCGAGTTTTACGAATTTCATAATTGTAGTTTTTAAAAATGAATAGTTTACCATTAATACCATTAACAGGAAAAGGTAACCGCCCAAAAATTAAATANNGGCAGTTGGTACGTGGAGACCACGCCGCTATGGAACAGGTTTATAGCCGCCACTATCGTCTGGTATCGAAATGGATAACCAGGATGGGCGGTAACGAAGACGACGCGGCGGATATTTGCCAGGAATCGATGATTGTGCTGTACGAAAAGTCGCGTAACGGCGATTTCGAGTTAACGAGTAAGCTCAGCACCTATCTCTTTGCGATAGGGCGCAACCTGTGGTATAAAAAGATGCAGAACAGGCAGGCGGGCGTAGTGGAAATAGACGAGGGGGAGGGGCTGG
>DINJ01000148.1 GCA_002423665.1 Bacteroidetes bacterium UBA5543
GGGTGGCAAACGGCTGGAAAAAGTGGCAGGGCGAAGTACGTGGCCTGCGCCTGAACAATGTTCCGGAAAAGAAGGCAGCATATGAATTCCAGTTCCAGGGATGGGCCGGTATGGACGAATCTCTGCCCTATGCTGACGATATGTTATCTAAAATCGGAGCTATTTCCCTGGCATCCAACGATGCTATAAAAGCTGAAGAATACATAAGGGAGGCCGTAATGGCGGTTGAACTGATAAAACATGGTGCTGAATTGGATAAAATGCTGTCAGCGTTCAGGTCGGGGCTTACAGGTGCTCCTCTTTCTGATAGCCTCGCAAAGTTGGCCAAACGCTGGGAAGGGTTCTATAAAAACTATGATGCCGCAACTGATAAGGATGTGTTTATGGCAATGATGCCATTATTCCTTGAAAAATGCAAAGATTATACGCCTGCATTGTATAAGGAACAATACCTTAGATATGGCGGCAACTATCAAAAATGGGCTAATTACGTTTATACTTCTGCAGCAGCAGAGAAAAACAAACTGTCCGGCATTGCTTCCTCAACAGCGTCTGCTGATAGCCTGAAAATAATTACAGACCCTGCATGGATGTTATATAATGCCATTACCCATACCAAAGCTGAACGGGTTGATCCGGTACTATNNACACTGGACAAACAAACAAAATTCTTCCCCGATGCTAACCTTACACAAAGACTGACATACGGAAAGATAAAAGGCATTGACCCCGATGGGCCAGCCGGTTATTCCTACCAAACCAATCTGGACGAAGCAATAACAAAACACAACCCCGGAGTGGAGGAATTTGACATACCCGAAAAGCTGAGGCAAATACATAAAGATAAAAACTACGGTCGTTGGGCTGTTAACGGCACTGTACCAATCGCCTTTATCGCATCCAACCATACAACAGGTGGCAACTCAGGAAGCCCTGTACTCAACTCAAGGGGTGAACTGATTGGACTGAACTTTGACAGGATATGGGAAGGAACTATGAGTGACCTGTATTTTGACCCCAACCTGTGCCGGAATATCAGCGTCGATATTCGCTATGTATTATTTATAGTAGAAAAATACGGCGATGCGGGTTGGCTGCTGAATGAGCTAAGGCTCAAGGGTAAATAGCAGTTTCTAAACTACTTTCTCATGACAAACTACCGGTTTACAACCGGTAGTTTTCGTATATTTACAGACCTCTGTTTATACAAATTTCCTGAATGATGATGTTAAATATTAACAGTCGTAACATAATGATGTTTTGCCTGGCCATAACTGTGGCAATAAGCGCTTGCNNAAGAAGAAAACATCAAACAATAAAAGAACATTAAAACAATCTGCCCGGCCTATACTATTGCAGGCTACAAAGCAAAGGACTAACCCCGGTAGGGAAGAAACCCCACCTACCGATGATTACAGGTTTGTAATAGTGTGGCAAAGCCGGGTTGAGCCTTCAGCTTTTTTCTGGCGTGGTGAACAAAGCTGGCAGGCATGTAATATCAATAAGATTGCAAACTTCAAACCACTGGTGGTAAAAGACAACGGAATGCCCCAGGCAATGAATTATGAGTACCAAAAAATGAGCACTATTGCCTACCAGAAAGGCGACACTCTGGAGTTATACCCTGTAAACGAAGGCAAACATCCTATGCCCGATGAATTAGCTACTGATAAACACAACATTATTTATTATAAAGAAGCGAATGGCAAATGGCAGGCGCTGCCGGTAGAGACGATAACAAAACTACCCACAGTATCTATGCCTTGACAATAAATGACATGAACAAACTATACATTCTTACAGCTTTTATACTAACAGGAATAGGCGCACAGGCTCAACCCTGGCTCGATAAACATGCGGGCAAACGCGTGAAACTACAGGAAATCGTAGATGCGTACAGAGCCAATAATGCTCCGGACAATGACAAGATTTCTGACCATGAGGTGCACTTTGAAAAAAAGGATTATCATTTCAGTCGTTGGTTGAATTACTGGGAAGGGCGTACCGATGAACATGGATACCTCATGTCTCCTCGCAAGCAATGGGAAGAAGCCGTAAAAATAAGGGAGCAACTTAAAAAAAGCAGGGCATCTGCCAAAGGAACGTCATCTGATGTGCAGTGGACCTTTCACGGGCCGGAAAACCNNAAACACATACATGATTGGAAGCCCAGGTGGTGGCATATGGCGTACTACTGATGATGGAGACAACTGGGTGGCACTTAATGATTTTTTACCTGTACTTGGAGTATCTGACATCGACTACAATCCCCAAAACCCAAATACCATATACATATGCACCGGCGATCGTGATGCCAGCGATACATATAGCATGGGGGTATTCAAAAGTACGGATGGTGGTATCACATGGGACACTACGGGATTTCAATACGGTTTTACTGAACTGCAAAAAACTAACGGACTGCTCGTTAATCCCCTGGACACAAATTCACTCACCCTTGCTACCAGTGTCGGCATTTATAAATCTTTGGATGCGGGTGCAACATGGCAGATTCGTCAGGCGGGGTTCTTTCAGCAAATATTACAACACCCGACAGACACTGCAATCATGTATGCTGCCGGATTTGTCACTTCCGGTACAAGCCAGGTGTACCGCTCAATTGACGGAGGATATTCATGGCAATCCACAGCCTCTTTCCCCTCTACCAGGAGATTGGAAATGGCAGTGACAAAGAACAACCCGGCTATCGTAAAATTGGTAGTTGCCAACAATGCATACGGACTCGACGGCATTTACAACTCAACAGATACAGGTAAAACATTCATCAAAATATTTGACGACCAAAACTGCGACAGCAACATATTGGCCAGCTCACCCAAAGGCGATAAATGTGGAGGGCAGGGTTGGTACGACCTGACTATACAAATAAGCCCCGTTAATGAAAACGATGTTGTAGTTGGTGGTGTTAATACCTGGTTTTCTACAGATGGTGGAAGAAACTGGACTATTGCCAACCAATGGAGCAATACAATAACGGGTGTAACAATTGTGCACGCAGACAAACATGCTCACAAATTCCATCCCTTACAACCTACTATATTATATGAATGTAATGATGGAGGGCTGTACAAAACATTGGCCCCCATGAACTCAGCCTCAATATGGCAAAACCTGAGCGAAGGGCTTGGTATCACGCAATTTTACAGGAATGCAGTTGCCGACAATGCTACTTATGTATTAGGGGGAGCACAGGACAATGGCTCCAAAATGCTGACAGGCGGCACATCTAAACAAATGACGGGTGCTGATGGAATGGATTGCCATATAGATCCGTCAGATAGTAATACGCTTTATACCTCTCAGCAATACGGCGAACTTCGCAGGTCTACTAATGGAGGCCAGACCTTTACGGATATCCAGAACAATATTCCCGGCAGGCCGGAAGGAGCATGGATAACTCCTTTCCTCGTTCATCCCAATGCCAGCAACATTTTATTAGCGGGATACAACAAGCTGTATTATTCAATAGACCAGGGCGACAACTGGACAGAAATTTCTCCTGATTTTATCAGCAATATGACTCGTATTGCCGTCACTACTCTCGATGATGATTACATATACGTACTATCAACAGCACAGAGCAGCAGCAGTATGCGCTACAGTACAAACTTTGGCAGCAACTGGACAGACCTCACCACTATTTCCCAACCACAAAACAATGTTTCTGACATCATGGTAGACCCCTACCACAAAGATTCACTTTGGGTTACTTACCGCAACTACAATGGCGACAAAGTGGCGGTTGTAGACGTCAAGACAAAAACCTGGAGCAAGTTTAACGTGGACTTACCACAAGTGCCTGTCAACTGCATTACTTACGATGCACAGAATAAAGTGTTTTATATCGGCACCGACCTGGGCGTGTATTATCGCGAGTACGACAGCACAGGTTGGAACTACTTCAACAACGGAACTATGCCAAACGTGGAAGTGTTTGACCTGGGCATTAACAACACTACAAACACTATATGGGCAGCCACATATGGGCGTGGTATGTGGAGTTCTCCAACGCACAAATCAACTGTAGGCGTTGCCAACACCATACCACTGGCTACTGATGTAATTACTATCGCCCCCAACCCCAACTACGGCGCTTTTGAAATCAGCACGCAAAACAAGCTCCTGAAAGGCAAACAAGCAAACGTACGTATCGTGAACATGGCGGGCACAACAGTCTGGAACAACAATATTAGCATTGACAACAGCGGCAATTCGTCAATAAAAGCAGACCTGCCGCGCGGCACCTACATAGTGGAAGTGATAAAAGACAATACCGTATTTGCCAAGAGCAAGATGGTAGTATTCTAAGACAATAATATTTTTAGTTTGAAAAAAGGGCAGGTGTTTACCTGCTCTTTTTTATGCCATTAATTCGCGGGCGTTTTGCAATGCTGCCTGGCCGGGTTCTTCGCCACCTATCATTTTGGCTATAGCCACTACCCTTTCTTCGTCTTTCAATACTGATACGCGCGTAGTGATAGGCTTATTTTTTTCAGCCAGTTTGTACACGTACAAGTGGTGCGACCCGCGTGCCGCTACCTGCGGTTGGTGTGTAATGCATATTACCTGGTGATACCGCGACAGGTTTTGCAACAATATGCCTACCTGCTTAGCCGCCTCGCCGGATATGCCTGTATCTACTTCGTCAAAAATCAATGTAGGCAGGTGCATGGCTTTTGCGGTCAACGATTTTATACTGAGCATAATACGGCTCATCTCCCCTCCAGATGCTGCCTTGTGCACCGGCAATGGCTTACCGCTTTTGTTGGCATCCAGGTAGAACTGTACATCATCCATTCCCAGTTCCCCGGGCTGATCTTTCTTCTTCACTTCTGCAGCAAACACTGCATTGGGCATACCTACCAAATGCAACAGCTTATTCACCTCGGCTGAAAATGTACGGGCATATTTTACCCTTGCTGCGGACAATTTACCTGCTGTTGCTGAAAGCTGTATATAAACCTGTTCTTTCTTTTTTTCAGTAGCGGTTATCTCTTCTTCTATATCCAGGCTCGCCTGTAAATCTTTTGACAGTTGTTGTTGAATCACCAGCAATTCATTCGTGCTCTGAACGGCGTGTTTTTTCAGCAGTTTATAGCCCAGGTCTATCCGCTCCTGCATAAGCACCATCTGCTCTTCGTCAATACTTACATTGCCCGTCAATGTTTCCACCTCCCCGGCAATATCTTTCAGCTCTATATGCAACGAGTTCAATCGTCCGGCTANNACATCAGTTCCGCAATGCTCTCTAATTGTTGCAGTAATCTTTTTATTTCATTCACCAAGGGCTGCTCGCCTTCTGCCAATACATATCCCGCCTCGCGCAACACCTGCAATATCCGCTCCGCATGTGTCAGTTGCTTCAGTTGCTGTTCTGCCTGTTCTATTTCATCTTCAGCAAATGCTGCTTCATTCAGCTCATCCAGCAAAAACTGTTTGTAATCCGATTCTTTCTGCCATTCAGCCTTTCTATATTGCAGTTCCTGTAGCTTTTTTGATATTGCTTTGTATTCCGAGTAATACTCTTTGTATTCTTTTCTTGATGCACCATTACCTGCCACTGCATCCAGTACATCCATCTGGAAATGGCTATCGTCCAGCGACAGATGGTCAAATTGCTGGTGCAGGTCAACCAGTAACGTAGTAAGTCTGTTGAGCACATCCAGCCTTACAGGGGTATCATTGATAAAGGCCCGTGATTTTCCGCTTGTATTAATCTCCCTGCGTATGATGCATACATCCTCATAGTCTATATCTTCCTCCAGCAATGCCGCTTCAAAAGCCTCATTACCTTTTACATCAAACGAGGCTTCCACCACACACTTTTCATCCTTATTAATAAGCACGGAGGTATCTGCCCGTTCGCCCAATATCAGCGACAGCGCGGCTAATATGATACTCTTTCCCGCTCCGGTTTCCCCGGGCACGATGTTGAGCCCTGCGGCTGGTTTTACATCCAGTTGGTCTATGATGGCGTAATTACTGATGCTGAGTTTCTGTAACATATCGACTGGCACAAAAATAAAGAACAATATCCCAGATTATAAAAGGAAAATGAAAGAGACGACGGGTTTACATACTTTTGCGCCATGGCTAAGTTTTTCCTGCGCAAAAAGATAGGCGACCGTGTAGTAAACGGGCACCCATGGGTATTTTCCAACGAGTTGGGCGATACTGAGGGGGATTGCCAACCCGGCGACATAGTAGAAGTATACTCATATAACGGTTCTTTTATTGGCAAGGGCTATGTTAACCCCTCTTCTCAAATAAGGATACGCATACTCAGCAGGGATAAAGACGAGCAGATAGACAACCAATTTTTCTACAATAAGATAAAAGCAGCCTGGGAGTACAGGCAGCAGATAGGTTACGTAGAAAACTGCCGCCTGATATTTGGCGAAGCGGACGAACTGCCCGCATTAATCATCGACAAGTTCAACGATTACCTGGTGATACAGACACTGGCATTAGGTATTGACATATGGAAAGGTGCTATCGTAGATGCACTGCAAAAGATATTCAAACCGAAAGGCATATACGAGCGCAATGATGTACCTGTGCGTGAAGTAGAAGGATTACCACAACAAAAAGGATTTTTGTCTGAACCCTTCGACACCAACATCATCCTGAATGAAAACGGGTTAAAATTTCATGTAGATATAGTCAACGGGCAAAAGACAGGGTACTTCCTCGACCAGCAGGACAACCGCCGTGCTATTGAGCATATAGTAAAGGGCGCTGATGTACTGGAGGGCTTTTGTTATACGGGTACTTTCGCCTTACACGCTGCACACTACGGGGCTAAATCTGTATTAGGCTTAGACATATCAGAGAAAGCCGTAGCCACTGCCACAGCCAATGCACAACTCAACGGCTACGAAAACATCTGCAAGTTTGAAGCCGTGAACGCCTTTGATGTATTAAAAACATGGTCTAAAGAGGGCAAAAAATATGATGTAGTCATGCTGGACCCTCCTGCTTTTACCAAGAGCAGGGCCAACATCCAGAAAGCCATAACAGGCTATAAGGAAATAAACCTGCGTGGTATGAAACTGGTGAAGCCGGGTGGATTCTTAGTAACCGCATCCTGTACTAACCTGGTGCCACCCGATTTGTTCCTGCNNGACCTGGCAAACACAGGCGTCAGACCATCCCATACTCTGGCATATACCCACTACTCAATACCTGAAGTTTTTGATTGTACAGGTACTGTAACTTTGATTACATGATACCGGCAGCCCAAAGCATTCCTGCATAGCTTTTATGCCATTGGGTTTTCAGTTCAAATAATTTCTGGCTTGCCTCCAGCAGCTTATTTTCTCTTGAGTTGATGAGGAACAGATTACTCTCGCCTATACGGTACCTTGCCAACTCACCCGAAAGCAAACGGCTGTAGTTCTCATTAGCGTTTTCATACAGCTCTATTTGCTTTTTCAACGTCAGCACCTCGTTATAGTAGGCTTTGATTTTGTTCTCCACCTGCAGAGCAGCATAATCTCTTTCTATATTGGCTTCCTGTTGTTTTATCCTTGCCTGCCTGTATTCACCCCTTGCCTTGCGAAATAATAACGGCATACTGAAGTCAACCCCCAGCTTATAATTATTCTCCATGAATGGCACAGTCAGTTCATTTGGCAACTCGTAGCCTTTATTCAGCAGGTTGGCATTTATATCCAGTTTGGGAGCCAGGTACTGGGCTTTCAACCTGCGTTCAATATCATAATAGTCAATTTTGAATTCTGCCATG
>DINJ01000103.1:0-7703 GCA_002423665.1 Bacteroidetes bacterium UBA5543
ATTAATTTAAATGTTTGCTCAGAACTTCATCTAATTCATCAAAGTTACCCTTGTTTATAGCCCAATGTGGATTTGGGTGATATGAATTAAGATGGTCACCGGTAGTTAATAAGAATACATCAACATTTTTCAGCAACTTAATTTGTTTAATAAATTCATCTTGTACTGACTTTTTTATATTCCCTTGTGAAATCACAACATAGATAAGTTTAATCTTATTGGAAATTTTAATGTTGTTTTTTTCTTTTGTCATTCCATCTTTAATTGAACAGAGTTTATTTTTGATAAGTTCTAACTGCTCATTCCTTTCCTTCGCTTGACTAAAAAAGTCTTTCCGTTTATATCCTAAGTCTGTTTTAACGTCAAAAAAGCAAGTCGCAATATCATTCTTACTGATCATTAGGTCAGGTCTAATCAATAATGCCTTTTTGTTGCTTTTGTTTTTAAGTTCGGTCCCTTTAAACGAAACAGGTGGGTCAATATAAATATTTATTTTATTGTCGCTTTGCACTTTATTAGCACAATAGCACCCAAATAAATCTTCTGTAATAGAAGAAATCGAATGGCTTGTCCCTCTTGATAGAGTACAATTATTATAGTTAGGTACGTAAATGCATTTCCTTGCTTTTAAATAAGCATCTCTGATTTTTTTTACAAACTCTTCTTGTGTCATTGCTTAAATGATTTACCTATTCTTTTGTCCTATTGGCGTCTTCGGCATGAGACCCTAACGAAAGTTATACAGGTAGCTGGAGCCGTTAAATAATAGCATATTGCTGTTCGTCATTTCTTCTTCTTACTCGCTTTCGCTTTCTTGTTAAACTCCAGGCATTGCTTTATCCAGTAGTCGAAATCTGATTTCTTTTTGATGCCGTCTTCGCTTACGAATACATAACCTTTCATAGGCCTGCCGGTAAAATCCATAGGGCGGGCACCGTTACGTTCTACTGCTTCATCATATATGTCTGGGTCTATGCGGCACATGATTTCATCCTGGTTCACGCCTATACACATCTTGTCGTTTACCATAAAGCACAACCCGCCAAACATCTTTTTCTCTTCGATGTTCTTTTGGTTGGCAAGCGCCTCGCGTATGCGGTCAGCCATTTTTTCTGAATAAGCCATAGATGTAGTTATTTCTTTATATCAGGGTATTTTTTCTTCGTATGCTTTGTAGATGCAATTATCATTTTCTTCAATACACCCAGGTCTATATCCGCCAGTTTGTTGACATACACGCAGGCTACAGCAGCTTTGTGTTTGCCCAGTTTGGCCAGGTATTCATCCCTACCCGGGAATTCTGATTCGAAATACAGTGATATAGCTGCCTTGCGAGGGGAAAAACCTGCTAATGGCATATCGCCCTCGCGTCCGCTTTCGTATTTGTAGTGGTAGGTTCCGAAACCGATAATAGTCGGGCCCCACATATGAGGTTCGTGTCCCGTCACCTCCCTCATCATATTGATAAGTGCGTAGCTGTCCTGTTTTTTCTTTTCATCAGGCAGGGCGCTGATAAACGCCTCTACACTTGCGCCTGTTGGCGATGTCTTGTTTTTATTGCCGGCCATATAGCTAAGTTAGTGCATAAACCCGGTTGATATACCCCTAATCGGGTGTTATTGTGTAGCTGATATTTGGTTATCTTAGCAAACTTTCAATTAAATAACTACTTAATATAACAATGAGGAAATTAGCTTTATCCATTGCATTGGCTCTGCCTTTGTTCAGCTTTGCGCAGGACGACCTGATCAACAAAATCAAAGACAACAAAAGCGACAGCGCTAAAAAGAAATTTGAATTCAAGCATATTATCAACCTGGAAACTACGGATGTAAAGAACCAGGGTAAATCGGGTACCTGCTGGAGCTACAGCACCAACTCCTTCCTGGAGAGCGAAATGATACGTATAGGTAAAAAGCCGGTTGACATAGCCGAAATATATACAGCGCGTTGCGTGTACACAGAGCGTGCTGATGCTTTTGTGCGTATGCACGGTGAGTTTTCTTACGGCGATGGTGGTGCTTGTCACGATGTAATAAACATGTACGCCAAATATGGCGCGCTGCCACAAAGCGTGTACAGCGGGTTGAATTACGGTACTGATAAAAACGTATTCGGTGAAATGCAGGGCATACTGAAAGCCATGCTGGATGTAATCGTTAAAAACCCGAACAAAAAAATAACACCCAACTGGAAAAAAGCTTTTGAGGCTGTACTGGATGCCTACCTGGGTCCCGTGCCCGAGACTTTTGAATACCAGGGTAAACTGTATACCCCAAAAACTTTCGCAAGGAGTGTAGTAGGTATTAATCCACAGGATTATATAGAGTTTTCCTCATTCAGCTACCAGCCTTATTACGAAAAGACCATGCTGATGGTGCCTGACAACTGGAGCCTGGACAAAGTGCATAATATACCGTTGAACGATATGATACCCATCATAGACAACGCACTGAAAAATGGCTATACAGTGGCATGGGCTACCGATGTAAGTGAAAAATATTTTAGCTGGAAAAATGGTGTCGCATTTGTACCGGAGAAAGACTGGGATGATATGGAGGAAGAAGAGCAGAAAGCCTTATTCAATGGCCCTAAGCCTGACCGTAAGATAACAGAAGAAGCCCGTCAGATTGCTTTTGACAACTACACTACTACCGACGACCACGGTATGCATATAGTAGGTATGGCCAAAGACCAGAACGGCAAAGAATACTACATAGTAAAAAACAGCTGGGGCGAGAAGAATGACTATAAGGGTTACATCTACGTTACCAAGGCATACGTTCAATATAAGACTACGGCTTTCCTGGTACACAAAGGTGCTGTACCGGCAAGTATAATGAAGAAACTGAAAATGTAATTTGCTTTCAAGCAATATTATTTGAGGGGGTGCTGCACAGCATCCCTTTTTTGTTCTACGGCTGTGGTGATTATTCCAGGTGGCAAATGTGATCTGTGCCAGTGTACAATCCCCGCAATGGTTGCGATTCACATTCTTCTTTCGCGTTCTTCTTAGTGTCTTTTATCTCAAACGAGGGTGTAGTACGATTAAGAGCAGGACTGTTACAACTGCACTTGTATGATTTTTTGCAGGATGTACATGCAAATACTGAGATAGCAAAGACCGTAAGAATTGTATAATACCTCATATTTACCGAGTATTTTTTTAAATATATGAAAATTGTCAGCCCTATACAAGGGTGTATTATTAATTTCGCCGGGTTAACCGATACAAAACATGGGTATAGCAGATAAATTGAGACTGATGAAACAAGCAAAAGCGGATGAGAACCTGAAAGCAGGGCATATGTTCCTGGCTGAGAACAAGAAAAGGGCAGGGGTCATAGAGTTGCCCAGTGGCCTGCAATACGAAGTAATAACAGAAGGTAATGGCGACAAGCCTACTGCATATAATAAAGTAACCTGCCACTATCATGGTACGTTGATTAACGGGACAGTATTCGACAGTTCGGTTAGGAGAGGCCAGCCTGCTACATTTCCATTGAATATGGTAATCGGCGGTTGGACAGAGGGCGTACAATTGATGGGTGTAGGTAGTAAATACCGCTTTTTCATTCCACCGCACCTGGCATATGGCGACAGGCAGGTAAGTGCAGAAATAGGCCCTAACAGTACCCTTATATTCGAGGTAGAGCTGCTGGGTATCAACTAGTATTATTGTTGCGTAGCTGTGTAGATGATATCTACTGAATAAGTACCTGAAGGGAACTCATAACCCGGGTCGGCCTTGTACTGTACTGCAAAGGTGTTTTCGCCTCCTGCAGTACCATTATTGATAAGCTTTTTATTGCTTTTCGACATGTTGGCGTACTTGTTGTTCACAGAGTTCGGCACATTACCACCGGTATTATTACTAACCACCTTTATTTTAAGGTTATTGACGTTCATTTTTGGGTCAGTACTTTCAGGTCCTGAGTAAGAGAATCGGTTAGAACCCGCTTTGGCCCAAACGTGGAATTTTTTGTTGGAGCGTACTTTTAGTTCGATGGGAGTGGACTCAACACCATTGGCAAAGTCATTTACGTTTTCGAATACGAGGTTAACGATATCACCTTCGGCACTCCCATTACTGTTGAAAGTAACATCTATGGCGTTACTCATTTCCAGTTTTGCTGATTGTGTGGCAGTAGACAGCTCATTAGACTGTGCTACTGCTGCAATTTTTGAGACCATAAGAACGGTAATTAGTATAAGTATCTTTTTCATCTCTATCCTTATTAGTTGCCGCTATCCTCATATTGCGGCTGTTGATAGTACAAATATGCAAACATAGAGGTGCGTATTCACGAAAAACGCATCCGGTTAACGTCCGGTTGACACCCTGTTAACAACCAAATAACAATAGCTAAAATGAAAAATTACAGGCAATTGCCTGTAATNNAACCCGGTGTAGCCCTGTATTCAACATTAAATGTCTTATTACCACCGGCAGTACCGTTGCTGATTAATGTCTGGTTAGATGTAGACATGGAGCGGTATTTATTATTGAAATTACTCGCTACGCTACCGCCTGTACTATTATTTGTCACCTTCAAAAAGAGGATGTTGTTCACGTTCATCTGAGGGGCAGGGCTGGTATTACCGGTATAGCTAAATCTTGAAGCACCAGTCTTGGCTTGTACTCTGAACCTTTTATTGGAACGTACCCTTATTTGGTAAGGGTCTGAGTTAACCCCGTTAGCGAAATCGTTAATGTCATCGAATACCAATGAAACAGTTCCACCTGCACTACTGTTAGTAGCGGAGAAAGTAATGTCTATAGCATTGCTCATGACCAACCGTGCTGCTTGCCTCGCCTGCTCAACATCATTGGCCTGGTTTTGCGCACTTGCATGCACAAAAGCTATGGCCAGCAATATTGTTGTGATGATCTTTTTCATTTGTTTGTGTTTGTTTTAGCCTGGTAGATTCATTAAAATCTACTACAAATATCACGCTGCATATTTTAACAGCATCAGCTTTTTGCTTTTATTAACCCCCGATTTGCAACCTGACAACAAGTTATTAACCAAAACTGACTACATCATAGATGTGTAGGTTATTCATTAGCAGTACATATAAGACATACTAATAAATGTATGTACATTATCTATTGTTGTATGTACATCAATCTTGTAACTTTGTATCTACATTGATACAAAAAAGTACATACTATGGCACAAACAAATTGGGTATTAGACCCATCGCACAGCGAAATCCAGTTTAAAGTAAAACACCTGATGATAACAACCGTTACAGGTTATTTCAAAAGTTTTGACGCAGGAGCTACAACTGAAGGTGAAGATTTTACGACAGGCGATATCAGCTTTAGTGCTGACATAANNACTTTTTTGATGCAGGTAGTCATCCCAAAATGACATTTGCCAATGGCAAGTTGACAGGCAGTGGTGACGAATACACCCTGCATGGCAACCTGACTATTCGCGGCAACACCCAGCCAGTACAAATGAAAGTTGAGTATGGTGGCATTGCACAGGATCCTTATGGACAGACAAAAGCCGGGTTTACGTTAAGCGGGAAAATCAATCGCAAGGATTTTGGACTGACTTGGGGAGCAGTGACAGAAGCGGGCAATGTGGTGGTAAGTGACGATGTAAGGATAAATGCAGAGATACAATTAGTAAAGCAGGGTTAAACGAAAGGTTAGTAGTGTGTGATTAGTGTGGTTTTTAGGGTGGGGTAGCCTTGGCTGCTTCACCCTTTTTTACAACCACTTAAATGGGTTTCTCCTGCCCATGAGCACATAACGCTTCATGTTCATCCAGAAGGCGAGCACCATGTACACTATAATAGGCGAACCCAGTGTAAGGAACGATATATAGATAAACCACAACCTTATGCGCGATGACGCAACGCCCAACCTGTCGCCAATGGCAGCGCAAACGCCAAAGGCTTTCCACTCAATAAAGTTCTTGATATCGTATAACGGTTTCANNAAGCCCCATTGTTATAGTATTGATATATTCGTGGTGATTGGAATCTTATATAGACATACATACGCACAGGCACTCAAGTACAGGCTTATCTGTTATCTCCCTGTATAGCGACTTTGCTATGGCGCAGGACAGGCATCCCTGTTCTATGGGCATACACCCCTGGTATATAGACCCTGCCGGACTGAACCAGCAACAGGAGGAATTAGCTAAATACGCTAAGAAGTACAATGTAATAGCCATTGGGGAGTGCGGACTGGATAAGATTACAGAAACCGATTGGCAGCTGCAGGTAAGTGCTTTCGAGGAACAGGTGCGGCTGGCCAACCAGTTGAAGAAGCCACTCATTATACATTGTGTAAGGGCGTTTGAAGAAGTATTGCACCTGCTTAAGGTGGAAAAAGTACAGGTGCCGGTTATATTTCACGGGTTCAATAAAAACCTGCAACTTGCTGAGCGGCTTATCAGTGCAGGGTATTACCTGTCGTTTGGGGCGGCGTTGCTGAAAGGAGGTAGTAATGCATCTGTCGTCCTGAAGTCAATACCGGGGGACAGGTTTTTCCTGGAAACTGATGATTCACCCGTTGATATAGCAGATATATACACCGCAGCGGCTTCTTTGCTGAAAACTGAACCAGATGCCCTTATTTTGCAGCTTCAAAATAACTTCCACAGGGTATTTAATATATGAAAGACAGAAGCTGGTTATCGCGTACAGAACTATTGATAGGCAACGAAAAGCTGGACAGGCTCATCAATGCAAATGTGCTGGTAGTAGGCATGGGTGGCGTAGGCTCCTTTGCTGCTGAGTTTGTAGCGCGTGCAGGGGTGGGGCGTATGACCATAGTAGATGGTGATGTGGTGGACCCCAGCAATCGTAACAGGCAGTTGCCCGCATTGTCTACTACGCATGGCCAGTCTAAAGCAGACATTATGGCCGAGCGCCTATTGGCTATCAACCCCGAATTGGAACTGCGCAGCATCCGTGAGTTCATTACCCCTGAAAAGGTAGCCGAAGTGCTGGACACGGACTACGACTATGTAATAGACGCCATAGACAGCATTACACCCAAAGTAACCTTTATCAAAGCTGCCCGGGCAAAGGGTTTGCGCATAGTGAGCTCGATGGGGGCAGGGGCTAAACTGGACCCAACCCAACTGCGTGTGGTAGACATTTCAAAGACCTATAATTGCCCCTTTGCACAGCAGATACGCAAGAAGCTGAAAGAGGCCAACATCCGTAAAGGCATTAAAGTTGTCTTTTCTCCGGAAGAGCCGATTAAAGAATCGCTGATGCTGACGGATGGCAGTAATTTCAAGAAATCAGCTTACGGCACTATCTCTTACCTCCCTGCTACATTTGGCGCTTGTGTTGCATCGGTAGCCATCAGGGATTTGATGGAAGGCTAGCCGTGTAAATAAATTGAAAAAGCCATCAGCCTAAGGCTGATGGCTTTTTCGTATTCAGTAGTATGAATATTACTTAGCAAATTCAGCACGGATAACATTCAGCGCACCACCTGCTTTGAACCACTCTATCTGTTGTTCGTTGTAAGTGTGGTTCACTTTTATTTCGTGCGTGCTCTCGTCGCTGTGGTGCAGCACTACTGTAAGAGATACGCCAGGTGCGAAAGTACTCAGCCCTACGATGTCGATTACATCATCTTCTTTTATCTTGTCGTAGTCTGCCTTGTTGTCGAAAGTCAGTGCCAGCATACCCTGTTTTTTCAGGTTGGTTTCGTGTATACG
>DINJ01000103.1:7802-10580 GCA_002423665.1 Bacteroidetes bacterium UBA5543
GGCGTTTGCTATCGGGGTTAACTTTCACCTCTACATTGCTGCCATCTGCCGCAGGAGCCTGGTAGCCGGCATCTTCTACCGCAAATCCTTTTGCAGGCAGTTCCAAACCTTTAGGCTCGGCCAGCATTACTTCTTCACCGTTTTCGTTTACCAGCTTATCTTTCATGGGGTTGAAGCCCAGTTTGCCGGAGATAGCGAATGCAGTTACTATTTCAGGAGAAGCAACGAAAGCGTGTGTTGATGAGTTACCATCGTTACGCTTAGCGAAGTTCCTGTTGAAAGAAGTTACGATTGTATTCTTACGGCTTNNCTCTACATTTTCGGGCCAGCCATTAGCAGCTACCGCTTCAGCCATCTGGCTGATGGGTGTAGCCAAATCCGGCGTGAAGGGGCCGTTTACATAGGGCTCCAGTTCGTCCAAGTTGATCTCGATTACCTGGTCGTAGTATGCTTCGGGGTTTGCATATACCTCGTCATCGCTACGCAGGTGTTGCCTGATGCCATCTGCCAGGGCAGCTACATCAGCACGGTCGGTACCGCGCAGGTAGTCACCCATCTTGTTGTCGTAAGAGAAGATAGAGCAGGTAGCGCCTATCTCCGCACCCATGTTACAGATAGTACCTTTACCTGTACAGCTCAGGCTTTCAGCGCCTTCGCCAAAATATTCTACAATNNATTTTACCTGTCAGCTTCACACCTATCAGCTTAGGCATTTTCAGTTCCCATGCCAGTCCTGCCATTACATCCACAGCGTCAGCACCACCTACACCTATCGCTATCATACCCAGGCCGCCCGCGTTGGGGGTGTGGCTGTCGGTACCTATCATCATACCACCGGGGAAAGCGTAGTTTTCCAGCACTACCTGGTGGATGATACCCGCACCGGGTTTCCAGAAACCGATACCATATTTGTTGGATATAGAAGCCAGGAAGTCGTAAACCTCTTTATTCACATCGTTGGCTGTAGCCAGGTCGGCATCAGCACCTACTTTGGCCTGTATGAGGTGGTCGCAGTGCACCGAGCTGGGCACGGCTACCTGGTCGCGGCCGCAGGTCATGAATTGTAACAATGCCATTTGCGCAGTAGCGTCCTGCATAGCCACGCGGTCTGGCGCAAAGTTCACATATGCCTTGCCACGCTCGTAGGCGGCGCTGGCCGGCTCAAACACGTGCGCGTACAGTATTTTTTCGGAAAACGTCAGCGGACGGCCCAATAGCTGCCTGGCTGTATTTACTTTCTCGGGGAACTCTGCGTAAACCTTTTTAATCAGGTCGAAATCAAAAGCCATTGAAAATTCAAATTAGGTGGTTAATTTATTCATTTTGCCGTGCGAAATTACCGAAAATCGGACAGTTTTGGAAATTTGGACTAAGGTAAATTGGTTAAATGGTGAATAGGGTAATGTGTTAATAAGTTAATAGGGTAAATGGGTGTAACATGATTGGTGAAATCGTTCCTTTTCGGGAACAAAACGGGGTGTTTGGGGAACAAAATGTTCCTGTTTTCGCACAAATTATGCTGGTATGAAAACTGTTTCTATTCATAACGGTGTGGTGTTTATTGTTTTCTGCATTTTGTTCCTTTTTGTTCCCTGATTTTTGAAATATTTTTTTTCGGGAGCGAAAAAACCACCCTGGAGTGGGATACTTAAAGTATTTGGGTGATGCTTAAATGGACGGCATAGCGATAGGTTCATGGCATTGAATTTACTATTGCAAAAATACGTTTTATGGATGATGATATGAAATTTATTTTATCTTTGAACTAGTCCCAAAAGCTATCGGGATGTTTGATGAATTGAATACTATGATTTGTAGAGCGAGCGGGTAACATTTTTAGCCCATTTTGATTATCTTTAATATTCAATCCCATGTATATGAAACCAACCTGTAGATATATTGTCACTACCATTTTATCTGCTTCTGCATTTGTAGCTAATGCCAAGGAAGGAAACTCCTCTTACAATTCCCCTGTACAGTTCATGCAAAACAAAGGGCAGATAACTGACCAGCATGGTGTGGTACGAAAGGATATAGATGCAAAGGTAGAGGCTAATGGTGTGGTGATGTTTGTAGGGGATGGGGAGCTGCANNCGCATGGACGTAAAGCTCGTTGGTGCCAACAAAAACGCGGAGGTGATATTTGAGGAGCCTACTGGCTATTATGAAAACTACTACCTGGCGCATACTGGTGAAAATGGTGTAATGGCAAAGGGTTTTCAGAGGGTTATTTATAAAAACATTTATAAGAATATTGATTTGGTGTTGTACACTGCGGGAGTGTCTGGCGCGAGTGGACCCACCCCAACCCCTCCCGAGAGGGGAAGTAATACAATGTCCCCTGGTGCCCGTCCCGACCATTTCGGGAGCGGGGGNNTCTGAAGAACCTGTTACATCAGCTTATATATTATCGGGCAATACGCTTTCGTTTGACGTGGGTAGTTATAAGGGCACGCTGGTGGTGGACCCGACACTGAAATGGGGTACCTACTATGGTAGTAGTAGCAATAGTTATGCTTCATCTGAAGATAGAGATGGGAACGTGTATCTGACAGGTAGCTGTGTCCAGGCCTCCCTAAACATAGTTACCAGCGGTTCTCATCAGAGTACAATCGGGGGTAATGAGGACATTTATCTCGCTAAATTCAATGACTCGGGTGTACGTCAATGGGCTACCTATTATGGAGGAAGCGCGCATGACAACGGCAATACTGTATATGCTTCAAATGATGGCTCGGTATACCTGGTAGGTGTTACGCAAAGTACTACAGCTATCAG
>DINJ01000093.1:0-9697 GCA_002423665.1 Bacteroidetes bacterium UBA5543
TGTGCTATGAGTGTTTGCTTATCGTGGTACTCACCCAATAATGATGCGAGCTTTTTAATTTCCTTATGTTGCTCCAAAAATGATTGTTCCACTTTATCGGCACGAAGGAAGCCTGCATTATACACCAGGTCTTTCAGGTGCTTACGGGCTGTATGCAGTTGTTCGTCTGTTGCATCGTCCTTAATATGTTCGTAAAACCCTACTGCCTGGTTGTGGACAAACTCTTCTACCTTGTACTTTCCAAGGTGTGCGGGCAAATCTTCTGTCAGCATATCGGTAAGGTTTTGTACATTAAGACCTCTTAACTCCTGTCGCAAATTCACCACTACGTCTTCTATTTTGCGTTTCAATGTGCCGGGATATACAGCGTCTTCATGCCCGTCTTGCTCCAGCCATGCAGCTATCACCGGAAGATGGACCTGCATATCCCTGGCTTCGCCTGCCACTGAGTATATATGCTTTATGGGCGCCAGCGGTCTTTTGTGCCCACCGGCATGTACCAACCTCAAAAAAGCACGTAATTTTTTATAAGTTACCCTGAACTGATGGATGTCTTCAACGTCTTCTACCGATTGTATCCTCCCAGCATATCTGCAAAGTGTGTCCACTTCAGCAGATATTATATTCTCCAGTTCTTCACGTTTCATTCAGGAAGTTTTTTGATTGCATTCTATACTAAATTACCCAATATGGCGGGTGTGTCGCTACAATGCTATAAAACTTAACATAGCCAGATATAATAAATCCGCCCAATGAGGGCGGATTTATCAATTCATTACCTGTCTGTATCTTCTTTAGCTACCTATACGGTGCTTCAGTTCATGCACTTGCGAATCCCAAAGATTTTCCTGGTCTTTAATGTCCGTTTTATCGGCAAAATCAGTTATAGTCAATATAGTTTCGTTGGTTACGGGGCTTTGCTCAATACGAAATTCGAAAAACTCGTCGTCGTCATAATAATCCCAGCGGTAACGCACATATTCATTCTCCAACTGGTCTATCTGGTAAGCAATGTCCCCCGAGCCGTTCCACGAAAACCTGAAAGTGAGGTCGCGCTGGTCTACCTTATCAGCAAACCACTCCGATAAACCCACCGGCGTTGACAAAAACTCGTACAATATCTGTGGTGAGCAGCGTATCGGGAACTCTAAAGAATACATTAGTCTGTTCTTATTCATCTGGGACAATCTTATGCTGCAATAATATAAAAAGGTGCGAACAATCAAAATTTTTGGTAAAGTTTCGGCTAAATATTTTGTATCGCCATATCTGGAGGTTGGGGAAATGGCTGTTAAGGTATTCTTAATTTTTTTTGGGTTGAATTGCTTCAACCCTTAGATTTGTCTTAGTAATGACATTTTTTAAGGGATCCCGAAAGGGTTAGTTTCTTTTTTTGATTTAAAAAAATTGTTCTGCCTATGTCTATGCGTCAGCTTAAAATCACGAAGTCAATTACGAATCGTGAAAGCCAATCCCTCGAGAAATACCTGCAGGAAATTGGTAAAGTAGATTTGATTACCCCCGAAGAAGAAGTGCAACTGGCTATCCGCATCAAACAAGGAGACCAGATAGCGCTTGAAAAACTCACAAAGGCAAACCTGCGTTTCGTAGTATCTGTTGCTAAACAGTACCAAAACCAGGGTCTTTCCCTCAGCGACCTGATTAACGAAGGAAACCTGGGTCTCATAAAAGCGGCACAACGCTTTGACGAAACCAGGGGCTTTAAANNTACGCCGTTTGGTGGATTCGCCAGTCTATACTGCAGGCATTGGCCGAGCAGTCGCGTATCGTGCGCCTGCCACTGAATAAAGTAGGCTTGTCGAATAAGATAAGCAAAGCTTATTCGCAACTGGAGCAGGAGTTTGAGCGTGAACCATCTACCGAAGAACTGGCAGAAATGCTGGAGATTGGAACTGAAGAAGTGGAAACAACACTGGGAGTAGCCGCAAGGCACGTATCTGTCGACGCGCCGTTTGTTGACAGCGAAGACAATACCCTGCTGGATGTTTTGGAAAACCCCAACTCTGATGCAGCTGACTCTGAGCTATCTCATTACGACTCACTGCGTTGCGAAATTGAGCGTTCGTTAGGCACACTGACAGACCGCCAGAGGGATGTAATAAAACTGTATTTCGGTATAGGTGTGGAGCACCCCATGAGCCTGGAAGATATAGGTGAAAAGTTCTCCCTGACGCGTGAGCGTGTACGCCAGATAAAGGATAAAGCAATTACAAAGCTGCGTACTACAACCCGCTGCCAATTGCTGAAATCATATTTAGGCAACTAAACAACAACTTAAAACACAAAAAAATAAAGCGCTGGTATACAGCGCTTTATTTTTTTCTTCTGCTTTCCTTCCATTTTGAGCCCAGAGCCTCCAATTCACATGGGCTTAACCGAGGCGTTCCGTCATAATACCCCATATTATTGCGCTGGCGCATGGCTTCGTACAAGGTTACAGCACAAGCTACTGATATATTCAATGAGCGTATCATACCCATTTGCGGGATAATAAAGCTGCCGTCGCAGGCACTAAGCATTTCATCACCAATACCATCCCTTTCATTACCAAACACCAGTGCTACCGACTCGGTAAAATCTACATCATAAAACGAACGGGAACTCTCCCCCAGGTAGCTGGCGTATAATTTATCGTATCTCTTACGTAATACTTCTATACACTCATCCCTGTCTTCAAAACGATGAATGGTCACCCATTTGGCAGCTGACGACGAACTGGCGTTGCCAAATTTTTTATGCTTACGGAATCCTGTATTGATAACATATATATCCTGTACACCCACCGCATCGCAGGTACGCATCACCGCAAAAACATTATGGGGGTCCTCTATATCCTCCATCACCACAGCCAGGTCGGGCTGGCGGCGATTCAACACACGTTCTATATTAGCTTCACGTTCGGGTGTCATGCGGCTAAAATATAAAAAAGACAGAGATTTAGCCTTTAGACAACTCATCCAAAAACGCCTGCAGATGTTCTACTTCCACATGGTCCATCACTACTATTTTGTACCAGCCCGGGTTATCGTCATGTGTATCAGGCACCAGGCCATGTTTGGCAGCTATATTATGTGGCACGTATTTAGCCCTGATGGTAATAATATTCATTTTGGGATAGAGGTAGTATTCCACGCCCAGCTTATCCAGTTGCTTGCTACACCATTCGGTGCGATACAACAGTTTGTTTATCTTCTCAAACCAGCCGTGCGGCCCGTATGTTACCAATATCATCCAAATAGCAATAGCGTTGGCACCCGAACGGCTGCCGCTCAAAGTTATATCCTGCCCGTGTACATACTGCGCCTCTTTGGTAAACACAAAAGACATCAACCCCTTGNNATATTCCCGTACCATAGGGGGCCTGTAGCATCTTATGAGCATCCAGCGTCACGGAAGATACGTGAGGATTACTGAAGTTGACATTCGACTCCGGTGTGCTGATGGGATAAATAAAACCACCAAAGGCACCATCAAGGTGTAGCTTAAACTGCGCTTTGTATTTGTCCATACATGCCACATATACATCCGGATTGTCTACACTACCGAACATGGTGGTCGCCATGTTCGATATGATGATGAAGTACTTGACGCCTGCTGCCATCGCCTCCGCTACTACCCTGTCCAGTTCACTTTCTATTATCATCCTGCTGCTGTCATCTACAGGTACACTGTACCAGTTCAGGTTCAATAGGTTTGCCGCTTTGGCTATGGAGTAATGTGTATCAGACGAACCTATCAAAGCTATCTCCTCTTGGTGGGCCCCATACTCCTGTTTAAAGTAGTTCCTGTATATCCATGCAGNNGCCACATAAGTGCGCAGGAGCGGCGCTTCCCTCAGAAAAGGGGCCTGATCATAAAACACGTTCCCATCAAGCTTAGAAGCAGGCACGCCCAGCGACACTTTTTGCTTATAGTCAATATTCAGGGCTAATGCATCTGTAATTCTCTTGTCCTGCTCGGAATGGCTCAATTTCTTCCAAAACTTCATTTTCTAAAATTTGGGCGCAAAATTACCCTTTTTACCTGACAGCTATCAATGATATACGTCACGCCCATTAATATTCCCGAATATGTAAGCCCTCAGGCAGATTTATACTTCCTGTACTCCCACGCTGTAAATGGCAACAGCAAGAACAGCAGCCAGAACAGGTGATTGCCGGTAACCAAAACGACAGACACCGTAACCAGCAAAACAAGGAAAGGATATATCAGCAATAACGCACCGAACAGCACGGAGTCGAAAAACACCGTGCCTTTCGTTTTGCGCCGCACTATGCCCCGCAACAACAGGAATAATGGCTTGTGCAGCACAAACCCTGCAATAGCTGGTGGCAGTAGCATAGCCTTCAGCAGATAATCCTTTTTCTTTTTGGCAAGTAATGCGTTTTCTTTTTCCAGTACAAGGGGTTGCAAACGCGCCGTTAATTGCAAATTGAAATCTTTATAGAAAGCAGCTTCATTATTGAGCTCATATCCTCCGGCATCAATTACCGGGGCAAACTGTACATTTATCCGCTTAGGAACTTCGGTAAACGAATGGTAGTTAATACCCACAGGTTGCACTTTCATATCCTTTACTCCATGCTCCTGCCAACACATCCATGCCAGCCTGGCCGTACCTTTCTTCAGTGGCCTAAGCTTCCATTCATTAATACATATACCCTCAGAAAATATGAGAACACAACCATTCTGCTTTAAGATCTCAACACAGGCGGTAAAAGTGGCGTGGTTCTTATCCAGTTTGTCCTTGCCCTCGCTCATCCTGTACACGGGGTACATATTCATCATCCGCAGCAGTTTGTCTGCTATCGGGTTCACAAAAGCATCGCCCCTTGCCAGAAAGTACATTTTACGCGGATGGTAAGCCCCCATCACCAGTGCATCGAAAAAAGAATTGGGATGATTGCAGGCAAGTATCAGTGGTTGATGACCTGTGTACATATTATCACGGTCAAAATTAATACGGCTGNNCAATCTCGCCCATATTTTTAATAACCTGTACATGCCTGATAAACCGACAATATACAGCTAATAACCTGCTTAATAAATAGGCTCATTGGCATTAGGGTTATATATTAGCTGTCCAAAATTCAATATAATGAGTTATTCTGAACATATTAGAGAGGCAGTGTTATTCCTGAAAGCGAAAGGAATAGAAACGCCAAAGGCAGGAATTGTATTAGGAACGGGGTTAGGAAAATTTACAGATAAGATTAACATTATCGAATCCATACCATATGATGATATCCCCCACTTCCCTGTTGCTACGGTAGAGTCGCACACGGGCCGTTTGATATACGGCACCATCGGCAACAATAAAGTACTGGCTATGCAGGGCCGTTTCCATTTTTACGAGGGTTACTCCATGCAGCAAATCACATTCCCGGTGCGCGTAATGCATGCATTGGGCATAGAATACCTGCTGCTGAGTAATGCTGCAGGCGGCATCAACCTCAATTTCAAAAAAGGCGACCTTGTACTGATAGATGACCATATCAACCTGCAACCTGAGAATCCACTGCGTGGACTTACCAGTCCTGAATACGGGCCGCGCTTCCCCGATATGAGTTGTCCCTACAATCCTCAGCTTGGGGAACTTATTAAGGCAAAGGCAAAAGCACAGGAATTAAAATTACAATCAGGCGTATATGCATCGGTAATGGGCCCTAACCTGGAAACAAGAGCTGAATACCGTTTCCTGGAAATAATAGGTGCTGACCTGGTGGGCATGAGTACGGTACCCGAAGTAATAGTAGCAAATCAGCTAAGCTTGCCTTGCGCAGCTGTAAGCGTAGTAACTGACGAATGCGACTACAGGAACCTGAAGCCCTGTAATATCGAAGAGATAATAGCAGTCGCTAACTCGGCTGATGCAAAACTCAGTTCGTTAATGGCTGCTGCAATTGAAGATTTGCAATAATCACCTGACCAGAATATACTGCAACTGGAACAAAACGTAGTCTCGGTTGACATAATTCTCGTCCGGGCTTACAAGGCCTGTAATACTTTCCCTGTAAGACAAACCGCAGCCTATCCGATTGGTAAGAGCATATTGTATTCTCATTCCAACACCAAAATCCCATGAGGGCACCTTCTTAGTTTCCAATGACAGTTGTTTATTTAGGCTGACAAGGTTATCAGTAGTGAGTAGCACTTTCTGCAAGTCAGGTCCTAAACTTACATTCAATTTCTTATGCACGCGCAGGCTCATAGATGTAGCTAGTTGTGCATAAGGCAAATTCCTGCTTGCCCCATTAAACCATGTTATTATTGTTGTATCATATGCCTGGTAGCTTCCCGTGTCAGATGGCATAATAACTTCTTCAACTTTTATACGCTCATTTTTATTAATAACATATTGACTGCCGTGCAGATAGCTCACACTTGTTTCAATGGATATATTTTGGCTGATATTGTTCCTTATAGCAATGCCTGCCTGGAATCCTCTTCCTGATTCAACAAATGTCATTCCACCATTGAGCGCTAAGCTCATATTATTCTTATACTGCTTAGGAAGTTCATTGAAGTTAAAACCGCCCGGTGCCCTTTCAGGCCGTTTTCGTTGTTGCTCTGTTATCATGTCTTGTCCTGCATTACCTGCTATTAACTCTTTCTGTTCATTAACAGCATCAGCCTTATCACTAACATTATTATGTTTAGCGTCTATAGGTATTGGTTTGTGCAGTTTCCTGACTACAGCCTTTGGCTCTGCTGTAATTGCCGGAGCATTGTTTTCGACAAAGGCATCCGGCATATCAGCCTTTAGGGTTTCAACAACCGTTATGTCTTTTTCGATGATATCCTTTTCGGCGCCGGGCTGCAGCAACCATACTGCGACAATAACAAATATGACCGATGCAGCCGCAGCCAGTCGGCTGTATGCAACCGGCAAAAAAGGCAAGAGCAATAACCTACGTTCCTTTTCATCAAGCCTTGCCTGCAGTTCTTGCCAATGCTGTTCATTGAACGGCAAATCCTCCTCCGCAAACCTATTTTGCAATTCCTTATCAAAGTCCGTTTTTGCCATAGCTCTCAACTTTTACATGCGTTGAAGACAATTTCTTTTTCAATAATTCCCGGGCTTGGTTCACATACCAGTGCGAAGTCCCTTCTTTTACCTGCAAACCCTCAGCTATTTCTTTATGCGAATACCCCTCGAAAACATATAGATTGAATGCCGCTCTGTATGGCGTGGGTAATTCCTGTATCAGCAATACCAATTCTTTAAAATTGATCTGTTGTAATACATCACTGAAATTTGAAGGCATAGTGTCATGTACGTCCGTCTTGTCCAGTTCTATTTTTTCACGGTGCCTTTTCATGGCGGTTTTCAACCCGTCAAGACAAGTGTTTATTACCACTCGTTTCATCCATCCCTCAAAAGAACCTGCATTATCATACTGCACTACCCTTGTGAATATCTTATAAAATGCATCATTCAACAATTGCTCTGCGTCTTCGTACGTTGGAGCGTAGCGCAAACATATCTTCAGAAAATCACTATAGCGCGCCTTGTACAGGTAGGCCTGTACTTTCCTGTCGTGCGCCTTGCAGCCTTGTATTATTTCCTGTTCGTTAAATACAAACATCCACTATCGGGATTAGCTTACTTGAGTTACATTTTATACAGACTGGCTGCATTGTATAATCAATGCAGCCAGCAGCCTTACTTCTATCTATACATTAAGGTATAGTCACTACAGTTTTACCAGAAGTCCTGTTGATGTGGCAACAGTCGGTACTAACGCTATATACTTCGTTTACTACCGTTACGCCTCCTTTTATTCCCACAAAGCGAACCTGCGTATTGGTATTTTGATGTCCCATCACCCAGAAATCTGTAAACACCACATACTGCAGCCTGTCTCTATTGTAGTAATACAGGTTAGTATTCAGCACTTTNNCCGTAATACGGTTCCCTGAATTATCAAATACTTCAAGTCCAATCTCAACTATATCGGTTGTGCAAAATATCTCAGCACAAGGTCCGTCATTAAACGGTGGTGTAGGCGGTAATGTTGTGTCCCTGGGAGGCAAAGGTTTGGGTGGCGGTGGTGTGTCATTGCTGTCAACCGGCGAATCGGTATCCTTTTTACCTTTATCCGATTCGGATGGGCTACCTGTCAAAAGTGTGTTGCCTGATGTCCCTTTTCTGTCTTGTTGCACCTGTTTGGTACATCCGACAATAGCCATCAGCCCTGCTGCCAACAATACAATTTGAAGTCTGGTTCTCATAATTCTTTTTTTGTGAGTTATTAATTAGTCTTTGTAGTATAGACGACCTGTGCTGTTAATAGCTTGGAAGAATGGCTCGTTTTGACATTATGGTGACAGGGACATTAAGTATTATTAAGGATGTACATGAGTTAACTAAAGGTACCTACAATAAGAAAGCCCCTGAGTAAGGGGGCTTTCTTATGAACATTACGTTTATCCGATTATAAAACTTCGTTCAGGCTGCGCGATATAATATCTAAGCACTCATCCATCTGCTCCTGCGTAATAACCAGCGGGGGCGCAAACCTTATTTTATCGCCATGTGTTGGCTTCGCCAGCAGGCCATGTTCCGCCATTTTCATGCATACTTCCCAAGCAGCATCTTTATTGCTGTGTTCTATAACAATCGCATTCAATAAACCTTTACCTCGTATGATGGAAACATTAGGATGGTTTATCTCAGCCAATTTCTTACGCAGGTAACTACCCATTAACTCCGCATTCTCAGCCATCTTTTCATCCTTCAGCACCTGCAGCGATGCTATAGCCACTTTACATGCCAGCGGATTACCTCCATATGTAGAGCCATGCTCCCCGGGCTTGATGGTCAGCATGATTTCATCATCGGCCAGCACCGCCGATACAGGCATTACACCTGCCGAAAGCGCTTTACCTAATATCAATATATCAGGGTGTACATTTTCGTGGTCGCATGCCAGTATTTTACCTGTGCGTGCCAGCCCTGTTTGAATTTCATCTGCGATAAACAATACATTCGCCTCTTTACATATAGCATATGCTTTAGACAGGTAACCTTCATCCGGAACATCTACACCAGCCTCGCCCTGTATGGGCTCCACCAGAAAACCCACTACATTTTTATCCTGCAATGCTTTCTCCAGTGCATTGGTATCATTGTACGGTATCACTTCATAGCCCGGAGTATATGGGCCAAAGTCTTTATTCGCGTCCGGGTCTGTGCTGAATGAAATGATATTGATGGTCCGCCCGTGAAAATTANNGCCTTTGGATGGCGATGTCCCTGGTTGAGGGCTGAGTATCCTGAAAGGAAGTCGTAGTAGCGTTTGCCATCCACGTCCCACACATACACCCCTTCTCCTTTAGTTAACATTACAGGCAGCGGGTGGTAATTATGCGCACCGTATTTACTTTCCCGATCTAAAAGCCTCTGTGTCTCTTTTGAAGTATTTACTGTATTCATCATAATACACAAAGTTACGTAATATTATAGGAACGCTCCGGCTCGGGCACGGTTNNCTTTACCTCGTATCCCCAGCGACGAGCCAGTTTCAAAGCTGTTTCTACTGCTTCTGCTCCTGTATTCATCGGCAGTACCTTATCGTAACCAAAATACTTAGTTATGTATTCTGCAAATTCTCCCAATGCATCGCTGTGAAAAGCGCGCGAAGTAAGTGTCAGTTTTTCAGCTTGCTCATAA
>DINJ01000093.1:9777-11262 GCA_002423665.1 Bacteroidetes bacterium UBA5543
GGGCGAAACTTAGCCCCATACACCATCTCGCTCTCTGTATATGAAGAGCGCTGTTGCACGTTGTTAGAAAACTGGTCGTCGAAACCACGGATATGGTACATAATCTCAAAATCAGATTGCAGTAGTTCTTCTTTACTCATTTCATAAAAAGGGCTGTCTTCATTTATCAGGTGTACAATTGTCCAGCTAAGCGCTAATGATGTGATTTTGTCAATCTCCAACTTAGGGGTAAAAAACTTAGATACCTTTTTCCCATTTTCGGTAACACGCAGGGCTACCGTCATTTTTGCTTCTACATCTGTAATGTGGTTATTCTTATACGAGGCAAGGCGTATCATCAGAGCCCTGTAGCCTTTGTGCGGTGCTACTATGATGTTTTCGCTGAATTTCAGGTAAGCCTTTGGCAAAGTGAATCGCCCGTACAGCAAACCGGTAACCATTGCAAAGGACAGAATACCCACAAAAGATTCTATCGCGGCGACAATATTCGCACTCAATCCTATTGGGCTTATATGTCCGTAACCTACCGTTGTCAGTGTTTGAGAACTGAAGAAGAACGCCTGCTGAAAACCATTGAGTAAATCATCCGCATCACCTGAAATACCTTGCAAGTGCTCTACACCAACTGATATGTACAGTAACGCAAACAACACATTGGTAATACCATAAAACGCCAATACTGACAAGAGGAATTTCCAGCTCTTCATACGTATCAGTGTATGAAACAGGCTGATTTGCTCCCAGAAAGGCAGGCCAGTCTTGCGTAGGTTCAGGCTACCGTCTTTATTGATAAGGCGAGCGCCCCTTACACCACTGGTATTGCTAAACCCGGTGTTGTCAACTGCATTGGTCTTATTCCTGCGAAACCGCTCCGCCATANNAAAATAACACAATTACATCGTTAAATAATGACCCGAGCAGATAATGAATAATGATAAACAATAAGCCAAAACTGATAAGCTTGACAGACCAGTTGGCGAGCGGAATGATTTGATAGACTTTGGCATTCAATATACAGGCGGTATGATACAGGTAGTAAGCCCCTTGCAGGTAGCTGCTGATAACAAAACTCAATGCTATACCCACCAGCCCCAGCCACTGATATAAGGGATACATAAGTGCACAGGCAATCAGTAAATCCAGCAATGCGCCTATGTTAATGATGCGGCCTTTATGCCTGTTCTGGAGTATAGATGTAAAATTGTACGCCCGCAACGGCACTATAAAAACCGTTACTGCAAAAATAGGCACTGAGTCTGCATACTTTACAGTCAATAATACATGAAACAGTTCTTCCCTGAACAGGAACAGGAAAAAGAACAACGGAAAGACTACTGCGGATAATATTCTTGCTGTCTGGTTAGCAATCAGTATTGCCGATGTATTATCATCTTTATGCACTGATGAGGCCAGGTGTATCAATGCAGCGCTACTTACCGCGCCCAGCAGAAGCGGCAGGAATGGAATATCGTAGGTACCATTAAA
>DINJ01000093.1:11311-16416 GCA_002423665.1 Bacteroidetes bacterium UBA5543
TTATCTATCCATGTAAACACTCGCTGCAACACATCGTATATGCCAATATGCAGCAACAGGGAACGAATGTCCGCCTGTTCATACCCTTCATCGCCCGACGACATTACAGACATGGTAAACGAAATAGCCTTGCTACTTGTAATCAGCAGCTTCAATCCCGCAGGCAACAACAGGTAAAGAAACAATCTTTCTATATCAAATGCCCCTGCCAGTACACCATAGTGCAACAGCAAAAAAACTATTGNNCAGTAATCAACACAGACTCTGCAATGGCACTTATGCAATGCAATAGAAAGAACAATGAAGATATGTATATCGGCATGGCAGCAGTACTATTATGTAAAACACCGAATGCCCCCGCAATCAGCAACATCCACATTAGCGTAGCCGCATAATGCCATGGTTTAAGCGTAGTGAACAGCCGCTTAATAAATCCGGGTGTGTATGTAAGTAGAAAAGCCGGGATGCCAAGCGTGGCCAACGCACTCAACAGGTATAACCTCACCCAGAAGTTCTGGTAACTGCCATACACCTCTTCGCTGGTATAATGAGAGAAAGCGATGACAACTATTAAGGCTGCCAAAGAGGGAAAGAACCTAATCATGAAGATGAGGAACGAATTACCTATGATGGTATTGTTATTCTCTGCTCTTTGCAAAAGCTTCACACTCTGCCTTGTTTAATTCTTTGATGATAACAGCGGGATTGCCTGCGATAACACAATAACCCGGGAAACTCTTAGTGACTACCGCCCCCGCACCTACAATGGTAAAGTCTCCCAACAGTACACCGGGCATCACCATCGCCCCCATACCCAACCAGCAAAACCTACCGATATTTATTGGTGGTGCGTCAGATGCCAGGCTGTTATTCACAAAATCATGATTGGCGGAAATAATACCCACATTAGGGCCCAGATTGGTATAGTCTCCTATACTTACTCCATTCTGCGCATTTATGTACACACAGGGTGAATCTCCTGGAAAAGTCTCTTTACCAATCTTCAGCTTCTGCGGGTTATGTATGGTGCTGGTATGGTGTACGGGCCATTTCACACCAGAGTTCTGCCTGAATATCCTTCTGAACAGGAAGTCAGTTATGTAAAAGCTTACGCTGTATTCTCTGCGCATGCCGAACAGCTTCCTGACGATATTTGACGAACCGTTATCCATCAGTTAAGCAGGCTTATTACCTCCCTTCAGTGCCATGAAGATGGAACCCGCCGCCGCCATTATCAGCAGTAAGCTGGAAACCATCGCAATTTTATCACCCGTATAAAACTTCTCAGGGTGGAACTTAAATTCAATTTTGTGCTCCCCTGCCGGTATTTTCAATGCACGCAGCAGGTAGTTGGTCCTGTATATTGGGGTTTCGTTTCCATCAATATAAGCCTTCCATCCGTATGGATAATAGATATCAGAGAATACGGCAAAGCCATTTTTGCTGTTGTTCGAAACATAGCTGATGTCATTCAGGCCATATTCTGCCAGCTTCACATATGCCGCACTGTCTTTACTCAAAGAATATCCCTCAAAGTCATTTTTGTATGTAGTACGTAAAACTGCTGTTTGTTTTGGATTAAATTCTTGCATATTGCTATCAGGCTGCTCACCGATGTTACCGGCTTTAAGTGCCAGTATTTCGTTATCAGCTGTTTCCTCCCATTGTATCTGTTCCACAANNCCACAAGCCTCAACATTGGGTATTGCTACAGGTTGCCCATTGGCGCCTTGTGGAGATATAATATACTTCGTATTCAGCATATTCAACACCTCGCGGTTGAAACCGGTACGCATATGTACATCAATCAGGTCCTGGTAAATCTCCATCTTGGCCGGGCTATAACCACCAATGCATTTATGGTGTGCTGCCTGTGTGGCATTATTAAACGGATCTACTGATAAATCGAGTACACGATAATAAGGGTCCTGATCTTGTTTTATTTGCTGGTCAACCGGTCTTGGTGTAAACTGCGATTCATATTGTTCAGGATCAATATAATTTTCCTCATTCAGGTAACGAGCATCAATTTTCATCAAGTCAATTGCCGTTAACGCAGCTATACCTATCACAGCATATTGGCCTTTAATCTTATCCTTGCTATATGCCCATAACAACCCTACGGCCAGTGCGATAAACACAGCACTAAGTATACCTGAACTCATAGCCATGTCAGCCCTGTCAGCCTGTACAGCACTCATCACTTTTGCTGCTGCTTCTTCGTTTTGAAACGATTTGGCCAATTGTTCTTTCATCTGGGGATCCCTGAATGATTTAAAATCAAAGAACATACTGCCTCCTAACGCTAATACCAGGCACAAGCCTCCCGTTGCGATACCTGCCGTACGAATCTTTTTCCACAACTCTTCTTTTGACAGACTTCCCTCTACAATATCATGCAACGTCCAAACTGCAAGCAGACGGAACAACAGTTGCGGTATTATCAATATCATATTAGGTACACGGAACTTATTAAAGCCCGGCAATGTATCAAACAGGAAGTAGTTGAGAGAAGGAAAATGTTTTCCGGTTGACATCAGGAATGCTAGTACGCTTACTGCCAGTATCCACCATTTATGCGGGCTCTTAATAATCATCATACCCAGCACAAAAAGGAAAACAACAATAGCACCAAAGTAGAACGGACCACCGGTAAAAGGTTGCGGGCCCCAATAACCAGGGAAACTTTCTACAAAGCCTGCTGCGTTTTGCTCCGGCACACCCATTCCTGTCATTGCCTCATATGTTTCAGAGTTTTCTCCGATATTTTCCCTGTTAGATCCGCCATATAACATTGGCACCAGTACAGTAAAGCTTTCGCCCCATGAGTTACTCCAGCCAAAGGCGTAATCTTTATCAAGTCCTCCTCCTTTTTTATTCTCGTCATGGTTGATGGTTAATTCACTTTCTCCACCGCGCATTGTTGTTTTATTATACTCAAGCGTAGCCAGGAAACCCTGCATACTGGGCCCTACACCTATGGCGGCAGTAACCAGAGCAAGTGCTGACGCGATAAAAAACGTCTTGAGGGTTCCCTCTTTCAGTGCTGTAAAAAAGAAGGTGACAACCAGGCCTATGATGATAAAGAATGTATAATACATAATCTGGTAGTGGCCCGTACCCATAAGCAATGCCATTGATATACCCAGCACCGGTATACCTGTCCACCATTTTCCGCGATATAGCAATATCAGCCCGCCTATAAGCATGGGTATATAGGCCAGCCCCCACATTTTTGTTTCGTGCCCGGCCTCGATTAATGTAATGTTGTATGTAGAAAAAGCATAAGCTACTGCACCTGCCAGGCGCAGCCACTTATTGAAACCCAATATCAGGGACAGGATATAAAAACCAAGCATTGCCAGGAACAGGAAACCTGCAGGCTTACCCATTATGTCCATAATGGTAGTTTGCAAAGGATATATATAGTTATTACTCTCCGGCACATAGTAAGTGAATGTTGGCATACCACCAAACATAGAGTTACTCCACATTACATTTTCACCTGTCTTTTCATGCCAGTCCATACCCTCCTTAGCCATCGATTTCCACTGTACATAGTCACTCTGATACAATTGCAGGCCATCCAACTGCGGATAGCTGAAAAGGAAAGATATTACAATAAAACTCAATATAATATATATATGAGGTAACAGCTTCTTGAAATCGCATTGCATATCGGTGTTTTTATCAGAAACAAAAATAACGGTTCTGCGCACTTAAGGAAATTAACCTCCTTAAAAATCAACAATTAAAGGCTTTATTGTGTATAACTCGCAAAACATAAGTTTATTTCGTTACGCATAAGCCGTTTTTCTCATTCATACCCGCATTTTTCGGGATTTAGAAGTTACTTTTGCGCATTCGTATGGACAAAAAAACGGAAACACTATCTAACGACATACTGCTGAAAGCTTACAGGCTGATGATGACCGCCAAAGCTATGGCCGAAACCTACGAAGCCAACAGGCAGGTATGTAAATATGTACACAGTACTTCTCGCGGACACGAGGCTATCCAATTGGCTACCGGCTTCTTGCTGCAGCCAGGTGATTTTGTGAGCCCATACTACCGCGACGAGAGTATGATGCTGGGCATGGGTTACCGTCCTTACGAACTGATGTTGCAACTGCTGGCAAAGGGCGATGACCCCTTTACCGGCGGCCGTGCTTATTACAATCACCCGAACATCCGCCGCGANNATGCAGGCCGTACCTACCACAGGCGTTGCCCAGGGCATACAATATATTGAAAAACAAAAACTCATTGACTACCCCACTCCGCCCGTTGTCATCTGCTCGTTGGGAGATGGAAGTGTTACTGAAGGTGAGGTGAGTGAAGCCTTCCAGTTTGCCGTATTACACCAGCTACCTATTATTTATTTGGTGCAGGACAACGACTGGGGCATATCCGTTAGCAGCGACGAAGCGCGCACTATGGATGCTTACGAATTTGCTGCCGGCTTCAAGGGTATGGAGCGTGTGCGTGTCAATGGCAGCGACTTTGCAGACTCATATAAAACCATGCAATACACCATCGACTGGGTGCGCAAAGAGCGCCGCCCTATATTGGTGCATGCAAAGGTTCCCCTGCTGGGGCACCATACCAGTGGTGTACGCAAAGAATGGTACCGCACCGAAGACGACCTGGCCAAACACGCCATTGACGACCCCGGCCCCAAGCTGAGGAAGCGCCTGCTGCAAAAAGGAATCAGCGAAGAGCAATNNCAACTGCAAACTATAGAAGAAGAAGAACGTGCATTTGTACAGGGCGAGTTTGAGAAAGCAGTAAACGCACCCGACCCCGACCCCGCAACTGTATCCGACCATGTGTTTGCCCCCACTCCGGTAACTGAAGAAAAAGGTAACCGCACGCCAGCCAATGGCGAAAAGGTAGTGATGGTAGATGCAGCCCTGCATGCCGTAGAAGAAATCATGCGCGAGCATCCCGAAGCCCTCTTTTACGGGCAGGACGTAGGCGGACGCATAGGCGGTGTGTTCCGCGAGGCGGCTACGCTGGCGCAAAAGTTTGGCGACAACCGCGTATTCAACACCGCCATACAGGAAGCCTACATCATAGGAAGCACCGTAGGTATGAGCGCAGTA
>DINJ01000093.1:16513-16960 GCA_002423665.1 Bacteroidetes bacterium UBA5543
AAGCTGCTACCTGAGCTGCGGTAAATTTCCCGTGTCCAACATCATACGTGTGCCCATAGGTGCTTATGGTGGTGGCGGCCCCTACCACAGTGGTAGTGTAGAAAGTACGCTGGCTACCATTAAAGGAATAAAAATAGCCTACCCCAGCAATGCAGCCGATATGAAAGGCCTGATGAAAGCCGCCTACTACGACCCCAACCCCGTGGTGATGCTGGAGCACAAGGGCCTGTACTGGAGCAAAGTGCCCGGCACGCAGGACGCCATGACCATCGAGCCCGATAAAGATTATATAGTACCCCTCGGCAAGGGGTTACTCGTGCAGCAGGCATCGCAAACGGCGACAGACATCGGCGCCAGCATGTGTATCATCACCTATGGTATGGGTGTGCACTGGGCCAAGAACGCCGCCAAACAATTTGACGACCAAATAGATATTGTAGACCTCCG
>DINJ01000069.1:0-9990 GCA_002423665.1 Bacteroidetes bacterium UBA5543
GGATCCTGCTGGCTGTTACAATTATAGAAGTGGTAATGGGTATGTTCTTCAGCCACTCTATGCCAAGGGGTATTCTCAATGCCTTGTTCCTCATCCTTACTTTGTTCAAAGCCGGATATATCGTAGCGGTGTTCATGCACCTGGGCGATGAGTTGAAGAACTTCATCATGCTGATACTCATCCCGCTTACATTGTTTATATGGTTCATTATTGCATTCCTGGCCGATGGTGATTTCTGGTTGTTCATGAACAGTACAACACCGGTAAGGTAAACAAGCATTGTGACTGAGATTTTGAGATGACGAACAACAAAAAGAATAAAAGTTACTTAATAGGATTTCTGATAGCGGTATTCATACCGCTATCTTTTTATTTAATAACCGCAACCACATCCAAAGGGCTGCTGCACCTGCCTAAGCATTATATTGTGGATACGGTGCTCACCGCCGAAGATGGTTCCAAAGACACGGTTTGGCATAGGGTAGAAGACGTAGTACTCACCGACCAGTTTGGCGATACCGTTTCCCTCAACAGGGACTATAAAGGCAAAATACTGATGGTCAATTTCATCTTTACCAATTGCCCCTCTGCCTGCCCGCTGCTCACCAAAAACATGATGCAACTGCAGGCGGCTTTCAAAAAAGACCCCAAACGCGATACCGGTATGGACACGTTGATACAATTGGTGTNNTTGCGCAACTTTGCCGACGGCTACCGTATCAATTACAAAAACTGGTCTTTCCTCACCGGCCCGCGCGAAGATATTTACAACTTCGCTCGCAAGCAGTTATTTGTCAACATGGAAGAAGGAACCGGCGGAGTTGAAGACCTGATACATACGCAGAAGATTGTGCTGATAGATACATCCCGCTACGTCAGGGGTTATTACGATGGACTGGACACCGGGGCACTGATACAATGCGCAGAAGACGTAGTTTTGCTCACCAAAGAGAAAAAACGCAAAAAGTAAAAAATGCTTACTCCTCTGTTTCAAAAGAACGACAAGCAGGCCAGGCTGCTGATATTTACTGTTTCATTTGTGGTATTTGCAGCCGTTGCTGTTCTTTCCAGGGTGAAGTTGGAAGTAGACCTGGGTTTTGATATCCATGTGTTTGCACTGATTAATGCTGTTATTAACTCCGCAGTATCCATATTGTTGATATGGGCTTTGATAGCGGTAAAAGGTAAGAACTACCTGCTGCACAAAAAGCTGATGCTCACCGCGATAGTCCTGTCGGTACTATTCCTGGTGTCCTATATTGCACACCACCTTCTGGCGGGCGATACCATATATGGCGGCGAAGGTGCTGTCCGTTATTTCTACTACTTTATTCTCATTACGCATATCATACTGGCGGCTATCATACTGCCATTCATACTGTTTACCGCCTACCGTTCACTCACGGGCGAGTACGATAAACACAAAAAACTGGCGCGCTACACCTGGCCGCTCTGGTTGTATGTCAGTGTTACCGGCGTGTTGGTTTACCTCATGATATCGCCCTATTATTAGTATAAATCCCTTAAATTTGTACTATGTGGAGGAAATTACTGATAGTGCTGATGTTGACTTGTGCCGCACCTGCGGTATATGCTCAGGGTTGCTCCCTTTGTACCAAAACGGCCGGGGAATTGGATGATAAAAGCGCAAAAGGGCTGAATTCAGGCATACTCTACCTGGCAGCTTTGCCGCTTGGCATTATGGGCACCATTGGTTTCGTATGGTGGAAGCATAATAGGAAGCCTTAGGGATTAATACGCGAAAACATGCTCATGAAAAATACAAATCTACAGGTGCCTGTCCTTTGCGCCTTGCTATTTATTGCCATCATTTTCGTTTCCTGCAAAGAAGAAGTGGTACGTGGCAAGGGCAATGTCACTACGGAGGGCAGAACCATGCAACAGTTTGATAAAATAATCATTGATATAGCTGCAGACGCCACAATAGAAGTGGGTAAGCCTGTTGCGGTAGAGGTAAAAGCCCAAGGCAACCTGATGGAACATATCAAAACAGAGGTGAACGGTAATACCCTGCGTATATACAACGATGGTATTATCTTCAATAGTTCAGATATAAGTATCATTATACAGGTACCATCTCTTTCTGCTTTGGAACTGAAAGGAGCTGCGGATGTGCGTACTACGGGTGATATCAAGGGCGCAAACTTCGGCCTGGAGGTGCTGGGCGCATCTGAAATAGATATCGACGAACTGCATGTAGATAACCTGGACGTAAAACTGTCCGGCGCCTCCGAATTGCAGATAAACAGGGGGACAATCGGCAAGGCTAAATATAAAGTAACCGGNNGGAAGCTGTTGAAACAAAAGACGTAGCAGCACGCGTATCAGGTGCAGGCGAAATGAGCCTCTTCGTAACAGAAAAGCTGGATGCAGATATAACAGGTGCGGGTGAAATAGACTACCGTGGCCATCCGCAAATCACCTCCGATATCACCGGCGCAGGTGAATTGATTGACAAGAATTAACGTGCAATAGCTGAAACATCATTCCTTATGGCTGAGAAAAAAGGTAAACTGGCTGAAATAAAAACAAAACCTACGGCAGCTAATGTCGAGGATTTTATCAATGCCGTGCCTGATGAACAAAAGCGTAAAGATAGTTTTGCGATTTTGGAAATGATGCGCAAAGCAACGGGTGAAGAGCCTGCTATGTGGGGTAGTTCTATTATTGGGTTTGGCAATGTAAGGTATAAAAGCCCCAAAACCGGCAGGGAGGTTGACTGGCTGCGTATAGGGTTCTCTCCCCGCAAAGCGAATATCTCGTTATACCTTACCATGGATGTTAAAAAGCATGGGGACGCACTTGAAAAATTAGGCAAGCACAAAACAGGTGTTGGCTGCCTCTATATCAACAAATTGGAAGACGTAGATATTAAAGTGCTGGAAGGGATGATAAAAACATCATTGAAAGCAAAGTAGATTGCACTTAAAAAATATCAACGCAAATTATTTCTCGTCCTCGTTTGTAGTGAAGACATACCTGTCCCCCGCTGGCGGGGGTGGCGAGGCACGAGCCGGGGGTGGAAAAGCTTAATGCATATTCTCAAGACGATAACGTCTCACTAGTCAATAACATTCCACCATGTCTATTGACCTGCATTCGCAATCTATAGTATATTTCCATTTGCTTGTGTCNNATCAAGTCCATAACTTATTTCAGATAACTTAAGCCCTAAATAACCTAATCCCATAGGAGGGGTCTTTGTGCCGAAAACGAGTTCTCTCTTAGTCCCGTCGGTAAAATAAATAATGAATGCGCCACGGCTGAACCCGCTAAAAGAACCGCATTCTTCATATTTACCGGGTTGTACACCCAGGTAGGCGGCAAAGTCCCACAATTCATTCAGTCGCTTAATATCCAGTAGTGCGGAAAATGTTGTGTCATAATCAGGGTAGCGAAGATAACATTGTCCATCTCTATATATTTCCATGCATTCCTCATAATCAGCATAGAAATAGTAGCCTATTTTGGAGATAGCAGCACCAGAAAGGTGTGAATTATATTTAGCAAACCCGTTGAATTTGAACACAACCGTATCCATCATACTATATCGCTTCATATTTACCGTGTCGCTTATGCTATACGTACTAGTGGCGCCGGAATCCCAACCACAACCTTGCGGGTAGGTTACAGTAATTACTTTGTAAAGGGTATCATCTGCTTGTTTATTATTGAATGAACCGGGTTTTGTTATATAAGTGATATTTTTTTTCTGAGCTGTTTGATGTTCTAAAGTACAGGGGTTATGACGTAGTATCAGGGCTTTGGTGCCATCTGGCAGCGGCATAAAATTCGTAAATGTATAAGAAGTAAAATCATAACTGTCATTCAGTATATGCGCTTCATACCCCTTTACTGTATCCATCACAACAATTACTCCTGCTGTGTCAAAATTGATGACCATGTCCGTATGTCCATTCCCGTCAATATCTGCCTTATGAATCTGCCAGGCTTTTTCATTCAATGCATACATGATATTTTTAAGCGGCAGATGTAGAGGGAGCCCCAGTATATACATATTTCTCAATTGGCTGGTATCCTTCGGTACCGTTTTAGCATGGAGTTCCCTTGTTATCGGGTCTTCTACAAATATTGTATCAGGTATAGAAAAATAAATGTTCAGCCGTTTAGTTGATGAATTACCTATACATCGGTGCGTCGATAATACTCCCTGCTCTTTAAAGTTGTCTTCAAGAAACTTCAATACATCAGCTCGTGCGCTAAGGGAGTCTATTTTATTGGCATAGGTAGTCTGAATGTTGAAGCATGTCAACACGCTCAGTTTAATAAACAGCATAGTAATACGCCAGGTAGTCACCATTTTTCAACTGTTACATAATACTAAATATACGATTTATATGGAGCAATGCTTATTGACCTTATCTGTCCTCCTACCTCGTCCTCGTTTGTAACGAGGATGTGCCGGTACGGCGTTTGTAACGCCATCAACAATTCAACCTTTTTTCTTCGTAAATTGTAAATAGTAAAATCGTCAGTTTATGGCCAGGTATATGATGTTGTTATTAATGTTGCTGATGCAGGTAGCTACGTTTGCGCAGGACCCGATAGAAGGCTTATGGTACAACGAAGAGAAGACCGCTAAAATAAAAATATACAAAGCGAAGAATGATAAGTTTTATGGTAAGATAGATTGGCTGAAAGAACCTGTAAAAGACGGCAAGGCCCGCACTGATGAGAAGAATCCCGATAAAGATAAAAGAAATGAGCCGCTGCTGGGACTGGTTGTATTAAAAGGCTTTGAAAAAAGCGGTAAAGATGAATACGAAGACGGAACTATCTACGACCCGAAAAATGGAAAGACATATTCCTGCATCATCACATACAAGGGCAACGAACTGGACGTAAGGGGTTATGTAGGTTTCTCATGGATAGGCCGCACCGCTATCTGGACCCGTGTGCAGGAATAATAAGAGCTTGACACTATACAAGTCCCCGTTTCGGGGTCCCGATAGCTATCGGGANNCATCAGAGCCGCCTTGCCCCGCATGCGTCAACAGGTTTCTCCGGCGCATATACCTGCTGTGCTTTTGTGCGGCACGCTCCAATCTGTTGTTCCATGTCAAAGGCGGTACGGGCTTATAATACCTGCCTCCACACCTGCAGCCTTTGGCTCTGGCGTCATTTACCAGTGCCAGTAGCTTGTCCTTCCTGCTGCCCGATAGTTCAATATCCTTTTCCCTGCTTTCTTTTCTGCTGATGTTTGTTTTGCTATCATTCTCTACTANNTCACCGCCTCGCACCAAACACTTGTGTATAAAACTCCCCGCTCGATGCAATGCCCATTTCTTTAAACTTAGGGCTCATGATATTTTTGCAATGCCCCTTGCTCTTCAGCCAACCTTTTATGGTGGCTTCATCACTGCCATACCCGGCTGCTACATTCTCTCCATACGATATCCAGTCATAACCCTCTGCACTCATACGCCTGCCTGCATCNNATCATTCTCTACTATGGGTTCTTTATGTTCAGTGGGAGTTTCTGTTGATACCTGTTTTACTGCTTCTTTTGTATCAGCTGCATTGGTGGGTGTATCTTCGTTACATGCTGTAAAGAAGATGGCCACACACACGCACGCTATTATGTATATACTGTTCCGCCTCATAAATATTGTTTAAAGTTCGACTGTCATTTAAAAATATGATCAATATGCACCTGTCACAACCTACTCTTTAGTATTTTGTACATGATTTAACAATACGATACAATTATGTCAGTGCAAATCATCAACGGTTACCCATTCGTCAATTATAACAAGGAAACCTATGAAGAGGTTGAGATGGTGCAGCGCTCGGCCGATTTCCTGCAATGGATGGACAAGCGACGCACTGTGCGGGATTTTGCTGACAAACCTGTTCCTAAAGAGGTGATTGATAATATTATACTCTCAGCATCAACAGCCCCATCGGGTGCGCATAAGCAACCCTGGACGTTCTGCGNNTAATCATTGTATTCAAGCGTATTTACGAGCCGGGCGAGGGCGGTAAAAAGAAGAATAACTATTACGTGCAGGAGAGTGTAGGCCTGGCATGCGGTTTCCTGCTTACCGCTATACACAATGCGGGATTAGTGGCGCTTACGCATACCCCCAGTCCTATGAATTTCTTAAGCAAAATCCTCAACCGTCCCGAGCATGAGAAGCCTTTCCTGCTGATACCTGTTGGTTATCCTGCAGATAATTGCCTGGTGCCTCATTTGTCCAGGAAACCTCTTGACGAAGTCGCGGTGTATTACGAATAAAAAAGCGGCTGAAATTTCAGCCGCCCGTTTGTAAGTTCTGTCAGGGTTTTGCTTAATAAGCAAAGTTGTTATTGCCTGCGTTAGGGTCTTCCAACCCCGCCTGTGGCCTTTCTTCATATACTGTTATCTTACTGATGTCTGCGCAGGGCAATGCCATATATGAGTAGTACAATTTGCCATTGCGGAACACCCATACAAACCATTTATTGTCTTTGTGCAGGTTTTGCTGTATCGTAGCGGGGTTGCCGTAGTCTGCCAGTTTGTAACCGTACACATAGTAGGCGGGTATCTCTTTTTTGCCTTCATATGCCTNNCTCATCGCTCATTGCCTGCCAGCCGGGTATCGGGCCCTGCAGCAGGTCGGCAGGGTATTTCTTGCTGATTTTCTTAAACAAAGCCAGGTCGCTGAAGTACACTTCTACTTTGTCTTTCTTCAACACGGGTTTGTCAATGTTTACCGCGTAGGAGCAATGGCCCGCCGCTTCGTTGGTTTTTATCGGGTCCATATTTACATAGCTCATGGCATTGGCAAAAGCCCTGTCGCCGCTGGCCATTTTCATTTTTGCATAGTCATACAGGTTCAGGTATGCCTCTTGTATCACTACATCTACCATGTCATTGCCCCAGCTCTCATCTATCACCTTATACACCGGTGCCGATATTTCGTACAGGCTATACCTGTGCGCATCAGTGGCCGATAGCCTGCCCAGGTTCTTAATGTTTGTATGGAGCGTGGTTATGGCATCCGCATAATCGCCATAGCCGTTCATACCCGCAATTTTAGGCAGCTCGCCAAATTTGTTCAGGTACACAACAAACTGCTCCCTGGAAATAAACGGCTTCAACTGGCGTTTGCTAAAACTGTCAAATGCCTTGATGCGGTTGTAAAATATTTTTCCTGTAGAGCTGCGTGCCAGTTGTTTGTCTTGCTGCGCTACGCTGAATGTGTTGTTCTTATACTGGTATTCCACCACTTCTGTTTGCGCAAATGCAGTGGGTGCAGCCAACAGAAATGCAAGGGATAATATCCTGGTTTTCATAAAGAATAATTTAACGAATAGATTGTGTTACTGCTTTAAAAATATAAAAAACAACTGCATTTTACTATTACGCCCACCAATTAATTGATATAAAGCAGATGCTGCCTTAAATAAACAATCCCCCGCGTATCTGCGGGGGATTGTTACCAGCTTGTGCAATGGCTGTTATATCGTCATGATTTCCTTGTCTTTATCCTTGCAGTGCTGGTCAACCAGGGCTATGTATTTGTCTGTTAAGCCCTGTATCCTGCCTTCTGCATCTTTGGCCGCATCCTCACTCAGTCCGTCTTTCTGCTCTTTCTTTATCTGCTCTATCGCGTCCCTACGTATGTTCCGGATGGATATTTTTGCCTGCTCGCCTTCACCGTTCACACGTTTTACCAGTTCTTTACGGCGCTCCTCTGTCAATGGCGGCAGAAACAGGCGGATGATATTACCATCGTTCTGCGGGTTCAGCCCTATGTTCGATGCTATGATGGCGCGTTCTATAGGTGCCAGCATATTTTTCTCCCAGGGTTGCAATGTTATGGTGCGTGCGTCTGCTATGGTCACGTTGGCTACCTGGTTCAGTGGGGTAGCGTTGCCATAATAATCCACGCTGATACCATCCAGTATCTGTGGAGTGGCTTTTCCCGCGCGTATGCGGCTCAATTCGGTTTCCAGGTGGCTGATGGCCTTCTTCATCTGGCTGCCGGTGTCACCAGCTATATTGTCTATTACCTCGCTCATAATTATTGCTGTTTCGGAAGGCAAATATAAAAAGGTTAGCCTACAAATGTTATACCGAATCTTTTCAATATATTTATATGTTGAATACAGACTTTAACTATACTTATTTGGTTTGCCCTGCCCGTATGGGTAACTTTGTGGGGATAAAAGTGAACAGAGAAGATGAATACAACAATTGATGCGCCCGTAACATTGACCACAGGCGCTGTTGAAGAAATAAAAAGGCTGATGGCTGAACCCGGTTTCGACAATACACAGTTTTTGCGTGTTGGCGTAAAAGGCGGTGGTTGTGCCGGCATGACATATGTATTGGGATTCGACCAAAAGGAAGAAGATGATACTGAGTATGAAATAAATGGTATCGCCGTTATTATGAAAAGTGCCCATGGCATATACCTGCATGGTATTGAAGTGGATTTTCAGCAGGGATTGAACGCGCGCGGGTTTGTATTTAATAATCCTAATGCCAGTAGCACCTGCGGTTGCGGCACATCCTTCGCGGTATAAACAACTGAATGATTATTAAAAAGCTCATACCTGTATTGTTGTTGGTGGCCATGGCTACAGCCGTTGCGGCGCAGCAACTGCCCGATAAGAAAAAGCTGAAAGAAAAGCTGAACCAGTACGATAGCAAAGGCATGAAAGATGGCCTATGGCTGAACCGTGTGCCGGAACGTAAGGGCGAAGCTGCTTTCAACGAGTTTGGCAACTATCACAGAAATGAAAAGACCGGCCTGTGGTATAAAATGACCGCAGCCGGAGACCTCATGGCCATTGAGAATTATAAACGCGACTATTACGAAGGCCAGGTAAAATACTTTACCAATGGGCAACTGACAGTAGTAGGCATGTACCGCGCATTGAATCCTGATGTGGTGGTAGATACCATTATAGTGGTAGAACCCGTTACCGGAGCACAGGAGCTGATTGCTGTTAAGGCCGATCGCGGCACTGTGCGTCATGGCACATGGCGTTTTTATGACGAGCGCACCGGCAGGCTGGAGAAAGTGGAGGAGTACCAGGTGGACAACCTGATATACGAAGAATACTTCCCCATGACCAAAGCCGACAGCCTCTACTACGAAAAGCGCAACGCCAACCTGCCTCATATGAAGAAGGGCAGCGACAAGCCCCAGCGCAAAATGCACAGCTACCTCAATTAATTTGCCCTAAATTCGCGGCATGAACGGTACCATCATCAGTGTACAGAACCTCGTAAAAAAATACGACAACTTTACTGCGGTAGACAACCTCAACTTCGAGGTGCACCAGGGCGAGATATTCGGACTGCTGGGCCCCAACGGCGCGGGCAANNCCCAACGGCGCGAGCAAAACCACTACGCTGGAAATCATTGAAACCTTGCGCCCCAAAAACTCCGGCACCATCATAGTCGATGGGTTGGATATAGACAAGAAAGCCCGTGAGATCAAAAAAATAATCGGGGTGCAGCTACAGGCGGCGGGTTATTACCCCAACCTCAACCTGCTCGAAATCATACGCCTGTTTGCAGGGCTGTACAACCAGCACGTAGAACCGCTGGAACTACTGGACCTCGTGAACCTGCGCGACAAAGCCAAAGCCAAATACAAGAACTTATCAGGTGGACAGAAACAACGTTTCTCCATCGCTACCACCCTCATCAACCAACCCAAAATCATTTTCCTGGACGAACCTACTACCGGCCTCGACCCCCAGGCACGCCGCAACCTCGGGGACCTCATCCGCCGTGTGCGCGACAGGGGTGCTACCATTGTTATCACCACACACTACATGGATGAAGCGGAAGAGCTCTGCGACCGCGTANNGGGATTTAGGGGTCCACTCGCGCCGGAAAAAACTTTCCCTCTTGGGAGGGGTTGGGGTGGGTAAACACATGCGCCCTACCTCCTCTTCCTTCTTGTACTACCACTCACCCCTAATGAACCCAGCAAACTCCTTAC
>DINJ01000069.1:10017-10959 GCA_002423665.1 Bacteroidetes bacterium UBA5543
CATACTGCGCACTACCGTGTTGTCACCTATCTCTTCTATCACGCTCTTTTCCTCTTTGGCGCGGCGCTCCTTTACCTCTGGCTCTGCCTCTTTGGCGGCCTCTATCTTTTCGCTCAGTATCTCGTGCGCGCTCCTGCTGTCTATAGTACGATTGTATTTGGGTGCCAGCACACTCTTGCGCACCAGTGCATCTATCTCTTGTTCGCTCAGTATATCCATCCTGCTCTGCGGCGGGCACATCATCGTAGCTGCCAGTGGAGTAGGAATGCCTTTTTCATTCAGCAGGGTGATGAGCGCCTCCCCCGTACCCATATGGGTGATGATGTCCTCCGTTTTGTACCAATGGCTCAGCGGATAGTTCTCCGCCGTTTGCTTGATGGCCTTACGGTCTGCCGCGGTGAAGGCGCGTAGCGAGTGCTGTATCTTCATACCCAGCTGCCCTAACACCGCAGGCGCTATATCCACCGGGTTTTGCGTCACGAAGAAGATGCCCACCCCCTTGCTGCGTATCAGCTTGATGATGGTCTCCAACTGCGCCAGTAGCACCGCGTTCGCATTGCTGAACACCAGGTGCGCCTCGTCTATAAACAATACCAGCTTCGGCCTGTCCACATCCCCCGCCTCGGGCATGGTGGCATACAATTCCGCCAGCAGTTGCAGCATAAAGGTCGAGAACAGCTTCGGCTTGTCCTGTATATCCGTCACCCGCAGTATGCTGATGATGCCCCTGCCGTCTTCCGCAATCCGCATCAGGTCGTCCACCTCAAAGCTTGGTTCGCCAAAGATATTATCCGCCCCCTGCTGCTGCAGTTCTATCACCTTGCGCATGATGGTGCCCACCGATGCGGGGCTCAGCGTGCCGTACTCGTCTTTCAGTTCGCCCTTGCCCTCGTTGGCCGCCCATTGCAGCGTGCGGCGCAGGTCTTCCAGGTCCCGCAGCGG
>DINJ01000222.1:0-572 GCA_002423665.1 Bacteroidetes bacterium UBA5543
GCGCCATTTGTGATGATGCCATGCCACTCCTGGTCGGTACCGGGCAGGAAGCCGGGAACGTCTACCAATACCAGCAGGGGTATATTAAATGCATCACAAAAACGTACAAACCTTGCCCCTTTCTTGCTCGATTCAATATCCAGTACACCGGCAAGGCTGGCAGGCTGGTTGGCAACTATACCTATACTGCGGCCTGCTATGCGTGCAAAACCTACCACAATGTTTTCAGCATAGTTTTTATGTACTTCGAGGAAAGAGCCGGAGTCTGTTACCTGCTCAATCACCTCTTTCATATCATATGGCTGGTTGGGGTTTTCCGGTATGATATTATTGAGTACGGGACGTTTTTCATCGCCTGCTTCGTAGGCATACACAGGAGCGTCTTCTTCGCAGTTCTGCGGCATATAGCTCAGCAGTTGCTTGATGTTTTCTATACATTCCACTTCGTTGGCGCAGGCAAAATGCGTTACACCTGATTTGGAAGCATGTGTCTGTGCACCGCCCAGTTCCTCGCTGGTTACGGTTTCATGCGTCACAGTCTTTACCACGTTAGGCCCTGTTACAAACATGTA
>DINJ01000222.1:681-9183 GCA_002423665.1 Bacteroidetes bacterium UBA5543
CTTTCTCCATTCCAAAGTCGCGGCAGCGGTGTGTTACCAGCATGCCTACTTCTTCAAATGAGCCTTCGTCCATCAGGAGTTGTACCCTTTCGCGGGCGGTGAGTTTTCCTTTTTTGTGCTGGCTTTCTATGCGCTTTTCGCCGCCGCCCAGCATGGCCTGCTTTATCTTGTCCTGTAATACAGATATTTTATCCATAATAATCTTAAGCTAAAATTACGGGGCAAACCTAATGTAAATGAAGCAAAACATTACTATTTCAACATTGTTTTAAGACAAGGCGGTATAAATAACCCGGCGCAGTGTAATACATTTGTGATATGAGGAAATACATAACAGCTTTTGCTATGATTATAGCGCTTGCGACTTCACAGGTCCAGGCGCAGCAAATACCGGCGTACAAGGCCGGGCAACTGATGAAGAGGCTGGCGTCCGGCGAAGATACCCTGTACATCACAGCCTTTTGGGCGAGTTGGTGCGGGCCATGCCTCAAAGAACTGCCTGAGTTTGATAAACTGGCTGATAAATACAAGGGCTATCCTGTAAAAGTGTTGCTGGTAAGCATGGATTTTAAAAACGATTATCCCTCCAAGCTTCAGAAGTTTATCAATAAACGCAAACTGGCACACGAAGTTGTGTGGCTGAACGAGAGCAACGCCAATGAGTTTATACCAAAAATAACTAACGCGTGGCAAGCGTCTATCCCCGCCACATTGTTGTATTACAAGAAACACGGATGGACGAAGTTTTATGAAGGGATGATAAAAAGCGAACAAATATCAGTGTTGATAGATAAACAACTGGCTGCACGTTATTAATATTCCGCCGGTGCGAATTATTGAACCATACAAACAACTCAATAAACTTATAGAGAAGGAAGCCTTCGAGCCTGATATCAGTTGGGGGCTGCGCATGGCGCTCTCCGCCATGGTGCCGCTGATGNNTGGGCCGGTTGGCGGAGGCGGGCTGGGTAGCCCTGATGGCAGAGTGTATCTGTTGGGTGGAACTAAAGGGCGATTTCCAACACAGGTTAAAGTTATTAGCTGGCAGTTCCGCATTAGCATTGTTTTTTGCCATACTGGGTAGCGCTACAGGGCATATAGTATGGCTGAGCGTGCTCATGATGGCTGTAGTTGGTTTTATATCTTCCCTGCTCAAGAATATAGGTAACCGTGGCAGCGGGCTGGCAATTTGTGTGTTCGCGTTGTTCATTTTCTGTAATGCATACCCTATTACCACCTGGCCCGATTTCAAAGAGCGCATCATACTTGTTAGTATTGGTGTATTATGGAACGGGGTAGCAGGTATTGTCTCTTCATTCTTTATCCCTGCACAAAGGCCCTATAGGAGGTCGATAGCCATCATATGGAAATCGGTGGAAGAACTGGTGGCCACCATCTCCAAAGGATGGGAAGGCACCGGCCCCATGAGCAACGAACATGATATTTATTTAAAGGAAAAAGAAATACGAAAAGCCATTGATGCCTCGCTGGACTTGTTTGAAAAAATGGCCCACGAGTCGAATGAAAAAGACGGGCACGAGCATATACTGGCACAGGTAAGAAAGGCGGCTGCATTGGTAGGCGCACAAGTGCTTACCATTACTGAAGAGCNNCTTCAATCACTTGCAGGGTATTCTCAATGAACGTTCTATGATACGTTCATACTCACTCATGAAAACCATATTTATACTGCACCCGAAGTACTGGCTGCGATATATACAGATATTGTTCAATTTCAGCACTTTCACTGCACGGTACGCATTGCGCTCTGCGATTGCTGCTGCTATAGCCATGTTTATTTACAAGTTCTGGGATATTGACCATGGTTATTGGATACCGTTTACATTGATAATAGTGATGCAGACCCACTTTGGTGCCACTTGGCAAAAAGCAAGGGACAGGGTGATTGGTACTGTGGCGGGCGGGCTGGTGGCAGGCCTGTTCCTGAAATTGCCAACGGGCTTATACCTGCAGGAGGCGTTACTGTTCCTCACATTTATCCCCATGATTTACTTCCTGCGCAGGCGGTATTCAGTAGCGGCCTTTTTCATCACTGTCAACCTGGTGTTGCTGTTCNNCATGAGTGATATGGTGATACTGACAAGGGCATTGTCCACTATTGCAGGTTCAGCTATAGCGCTGATAGCCGGCTTCGCGTTACTACCCACATGGGATAAGGAATGGCTGCCCAAACACCTGGCGCAGGCTGTATATGCCAACTACATATATTTTCGCGTAGTCTTCTTTCCCGAACGGAATGACCTGCCCTGGGTGAAATACAAGGGTAAAGCGGAATCGGCCAACAGCAATGCTTTTGATTCGTTCAGCCGCTACATGGAAGAACCATCGTTCAGGAAGAAACCATTTGCAATTTTTTATTATATCATCACACATAATATCCGCATCACGCGAGAGCTGAATAATATTGAGTTGGAGCAGGGTAGTGGTGCTGAACAGGCAGATGATACTGTTATTGCACATCAGCAAAAACTGGTGATGGATTGCCTGGCAGCCTTCAACGATAATATCAAATGCATCAGGAAACTGGATGGCGAAACTGATTTTGAAGCATTACAAATTACAGACGCCAAAGCGCAATTTCAACCACTGAGCAGGCACCAGGAAATATACCTGGAGAAAATGCTGGTGGAGCTAAAGGCCATCAATAAAGACCTTGCAGTGCTGGCAGAAAAACTGCCACGTATCATGCAGTTGTAGTAGATTGCACTATGAATTACCTGGGCCACGCCTTGCTGTCGATGGGGGATAAAGAATTGCTGGTAGGCAATATGATTGGCGATTATGTGAAAGGCATGAAGGCACTGGAACAATATCCGGAAGGGATACAGCGGGGCATATTGCTGCATAGAAAGATTGATACTTTTACTGATCTCGACGCTTCTTCCCTGCGTGCGCAGGTTTGGTTTCGTCCTGATTACGGACGGTATGCCGGCGCTATCATTGATACACTCTTCGACCATTACCTGGCCACTGACCCGTATTACTTCCGTACGGAAAAAGATCTAATGGGTTTTTCACAGGATGTGTATAAAATTCTGGACGAGCACAAAACCTATTTTCCTGAGAAGTTTGCTATGATGTTTCCTCACATGCGAGAGCATAATTGGTTATATAATTATCGCACCATGATGGGCGCACGCCGCTCCCTGCAAGGGTTACACCGGCGGGCGCAGCATATGCCTCCGCCAGACGAAGCTTATAACACATTTGTTACACGTTACTACGAGCTGGCGCAGTGCTATTTCGAGTTTATACAGAAAGCTTATAGTTTTGTTAATGCTGAGTTAAAGGGAAACACCCCTTGAGCATATAATTTAAATTTGTAGGCAGTTGTAGTGTCATGCAGAAAATATTAACCACGTTTACTGCCATCTTGTATTTGTCATTGATTTTTATCTCTGCGGGAGATACCGCAAATGCATGCCCCAAATACATAGATGAACCCAAGAAATTTGGTAGCGTTAAAATCTATTTCGAAGATACAACTACAGTAGAATACCAGCTGATGCGCTACAAGTTGGATTCATTTTACCGTGTACAGGTAGCAGGCGGTTTTAATGGCAGTGTGCTGATAGGTTACCAGGGACATATTATATACGAGCGTTATTTTGGTTATGCTGATAAAGGTACGGGCAGAAGGCTCACAAAAGATGCTTCTGTACAGTTGGCCTCCACTTCCAAAACATTTACAGCTACAGCTATCATGTACCTGCACCAGCACAAGTACCTGAACATTAATCATAAGGTAAAAGACTACCTGCCCAACTTCCCCTATGGGAATGTGACAATTAAAATGCTGCTTAACCACAGGTCGGGCATACCCGATTACCTGAAATGGTATGCACGCTACAGGAAGAATACAATGACACCCATCTACAACGATGAGTTGATGAGCCTGTTCGCACAGTATAAACCCGGTTTAGAGTTTACACCTGATACACGTTTTAAATACAGCAACAGCAAGNNCCAGTATTTCTTTGAACCGATGGGCATGAAAAATACCTTCGTCTATGATCCTGCCGAAGGGCTTCCGGGCAAGGCAACCAAAAGCTACAGGTACAACTGGGTGGAATATCCTGTTATGTTTGCCGATGGGGTATATGGGGATAAAGGCATATACAGCACAGTGCAGGATATGTACCGTTGGGACCAGTCTTTTTACTTCTATGAATTCCTGGATAGTAATACTACGGAATATGCTTATGGCCCCTGTTCATTTGAGCGCCCGGGTGTAAAGAACTACGGCCTGGGCTGGCGTATGTATTGCTACCCTGATGGTGATAAAGTTGTATTCCATAATGGATGGTGGCATGGCAACAATACAGTCTTCCTGCGCTTCATTAAAGACAATTTCACCATCATTGTATTAGGTAATAAGTACAATAAGAATATCTACAACCACGGCCCCGCATTATACCGCCTAATCAACAACTCTCCTATGTCCGCAGGTTTCGAGGAAGAGGGGTATGAGTAATTTCTTACTTTTAACCTTCCAGGGCAATTAAAGTTTTTTCAACCTTGTTTTTTACAGGCTTTACTGTCTTCAGGTAACGATAAATAGCCTTCAGGTCGTTATCGCTCATGCGTTTGAATGGTCCCCATGCCATAGCGCTGTGTTTTATCCGTTTGCCTGCTTTGAAGCGGTTGATGAATGTTTCTTCAGACCATTCAGCCATTACGCCTGTTTCGGGGTCCGGTGTCAGGTTGGGTGTAATACAAGCGTATTTTGTTGGCTCTACAATTGACTCCATCTGGAATCCTCCTGCAAAGTATTCGCCTATAAAGGCGCCTGTCATCAGGTCGCGTTTGGTATGGCAGCCCGCGCAGTTGGCTACACTATGCGCCAGGTATTTGCCGTATTCAACCGATGTATCTGCAGTTATACTTTCAGGCACATCCCCGCTCGGGCCTACCGGTTCTATCATAAATGCATTAACTACTTTGCCTAAAACATTAAGTTGGGTAGGAGGCACTTCATGTTTTACAGGCTCTGAATGCCTGATATATGATAATATTGCCGAGAGGTCTTCATCGCTGGTGTTGTGAAATGGCATGAAATCAAATAGCACGGTGCCGTCACGCCTTACACCATATCTCAACGACCGTGCCAGTACGCTGTCCGGTACATTCCCGATACCTGTTTCAGGGTCAGGTGTTATATTGGGCACATTAAATTCGCCGGGTGGAATTTTGAAAGTATACCCGCCTATGAGTGGTACTTTTCCCCCTTCATTAATGATGTCCAGTTTAGACTGGTCGCCATGACAGTCTGCACAGTGTGCAGGCCCGTACACCAGGTATTCGCCTTTTGCCAGTATGGTGCTGTCATCAGAAATATGTACCTGTGGAAATGGCGCTTCGTAAGTTCTTGTCTGGCGCGATGATACATAAATGGTTATAACTATAATAAGCAGCAGGACAATGATACCTGTCCATTTCAGGATTTTCTTGAGCATAGTTGTAAGCAGTTATAAATGAGATATGGTGAGTAAAGATAATGTGTTGTTTTGGTATATGCAATAGGGTGTAATGTGAAGCGGTGTGTATTAAATTTATCCGCGAGATGGATTGGTTAAGATGCTTGATTTTAGAGAAATAGTAAGAAGAAATAAAATATAGAATTGGGCATATGTTTTTATATATTGATGCCTCAATACACCACTGATGAAACATCTCTTTTTTATACCGATAGTTTTCATTTGTACGATATTAAGTGCAAATGCTCAAAAATTACAAGGACAGGCAAGGCTTGACTCCCTGCTGGCAGAGCTGCCCAAAATGAGAGAAGATACCAATAAGGTCAACCTGTTGAAGGATATAAGTTTTCAGTCTTATGCTATTGACCCTGCCGGCGGTGTGCAATATGGTAAGTCAGCACTGGAACTGGCAAACAAACTAAGCTGGGGAAAAGGGGTAGCAAGAGGGTACACAGTTGTTGGTATTAATTACGTGTTTCAGGCTGAATTGGACAGCGCTTTATATTATTATTCATCAGCCGCACAGAAGTATGAAGAAATAGGCGATGAACAAGGTATTGCAACGGTGGGCAATAATATCAGCCAGGTATATATATACCAGGGAAACTATCCCAAAGCACTGGAATATGCTCTGAACGCCTTGTCGATGACGGAAAAAATTAAAAGTGATTATAATCTTGAAGGTATTCTCGGTTCAATAGGCACTATTTATGATGGTTTAGAAAATTTCTCCAAAGCATTAGAATATCATTTAAGATCCTATAAAATAGCTATTGAAAAAAATAACAAGTTGCACCAGGCCAGCGTGGCCAGCAATGTAGGCAACAGTTACCAGTTGATGCACAATTACGAAAAAGCATTAGAGTACTATGATATTTCCGGGAAACTAGCCAGGGAAATGGGCAACAAGGNNGCATTGTTAATTAGCATCGATATGAATATCGGCCAGCTTTGTTATGACATGAAAGACTATAAAACAGCATTGGCATATTCACATCAGGCATTGCGAAATGCTATAGAGTTTGGCAACAAGAAACAAATAGCATATTGCTACGGACTAACTGCAGAGGCCTACCTTGGGTTATTAAGAGGGGCAGTTATTTCAGACAGTGCCAGGTTGATGATTTCAAAAATCATTCCTACAGAAGATATACCCCGGGCTGACATACCACAAGGGAGATCAGCGTTGTTATCAGCAACCATAGAGTGCTTGCAGAAACGTTTAAGTATAAGTGTTGAATTGGGTGATATTGGCAGCCAGAGAACAACTTATGAACAGTTATATATTGCCTATCAACTGAAAGGTGATTTCAAAAAAGCGCTTGATGCACATGAGCAATACGTTATTTTGAAGGACTCTGTGTTTAACAAAGAGAATACCGAGAAAATAGCCAGGCTGGAAGTGAAAGCTGAATATGATAAGAAGCAGATAGCCGATAGTATACAAAATGCAGAAGCACAGAAACTAGCGGATATAAAGTTGCAACGCCAGCAAACAATGACCTACAGTGGCATAGGTGTGGCCGTTTTGCTACTGGCGTTTAGTGTATTCATCTTCCGAAATAACAAGAAGCTGGGTATCGAGAAAGAGAAGTCAGAAACATTGCTAAACAACATCCTGCCCGAAGAAATAGCCAGTGAGCTAAAAGACCGCGGCGCCACCACAGCACAACAATACGATAATGTTACCGTGCTCTTTACAGACTTTGTGAACTTTACTATTGCAGGAGAACGCATGGGTTCGCAACTGCTTGTTGAAGAATTACATAACTGTTTCAAGGCTTTTGATGAAATAATAGATAAGTACGGGATAGAAAAAATAAAGACCATTGGTGATGCGTACCTGGCAGTTTGCGGTTTGCCGACTATTGATAGCCGCCATGCAGAGAAAATAGTACTAGCAGCAGAGGAGATTCGACAATTCATGCAGCAACGCTATGCGCAGCTAGGTGATAAGACATTTGAAGTGCGTATAGGTGTGCATAGCGGTAGCGTAGTGGCGGGTATAGTAGGCTTAAAGAAGTTCGCCTATGATATATGGGGCGATACCGTGAACACTGCAGCAAGAATGGAATCGAACAGCGAGGCAGGTAAGATTAATATCTCACAGACTACTTATGAACTGGTACGAGACAAATTCACCTGCACTTACCGTGGTGAACTGGAAGCCAAGAACAAGGGCCGATTGAAGATGTATTTTGTAGAAGGCTGATTAATCCCTTTTAGNNTCCAGAAACTTGCGGTGGTCGGCTGTAAAGGGTTTCTTGGTGACGATGATGCGGGTGCCCCTGTACCCGGCTGTCGCCTCTACATATTCCCCGTCATGCGTTTCAAATTTAATACCAGATGCCCTCAGAACCGGCTCTGCCCAGTTGTGCAGGTTGGTAATTAATACCACGTTTTTCGGCTGGAGCAGGCTCAGCTCTTCTTTAAAAAGATGAGCGGAATTGAATAATTGGGCCTGGAATACCTCGTGGGGCAGGGTGTCGTCGTTCATCGGGCCTACCTTCAGCAGGTTGCTGTAGGCTATTATATGGTTCCAGTCATCTTCTGTACGCCCGTAGCGCTCCATCACCAGTTTGTATGTAATGTTCCAGAAGAAGCTGCGGTACAGGTTCTGCTTGATCCAGTATTTATTTACCCAGTCGAGCGCACAGCCGCGGGACACGATGGAGTACTCGTGGGCCTTTTTTACCAGGCTCTCAATCAGTTTTTTGTCTTTGGTCAGTTTAAAGGACGGTTTCCAGTCATTAACATACTGGCCATATACTATCAGTTCTTTCTTGTCGTAGTAATCTTTGCCCAGCATGGGGTAGAAGAGGCAATACTTGTTTTTTGCAAGTGCTTTATTTTCAGCTATTTCTATTGATTTTGTAAAGTCGAGCAGGGTTTTTTCAAGCCCCAGGTTGTACAACGAAATATGTCCTGTGTTTGCCATAATCCAAGCTGAAAAACCGGTTTTATTAATTTTGCTAAGTTCCGTATTAGCAGCAGTTTTCGTGCC
>DINJ01000231.1:0-160 GCA_002423665.1 Bacteroidetes bacterium UBA5543
TACAAACAGCACTATGAGGAGGGGTATCAGCCCCAGCGCAAACAAATGTGATATGTGTTGAAACCTCATCATAACAATACAGGCAACTGCAAATTTAAACCTGTGGCAAACTTATGCTAATATAAAGCCGTGATTTTTAATTTCTTTAACAATGTAATAT
>DINJ01000231.1:216-4665 GCA_002423665.1 Bacteroidetes bacterium UBA5543
GCAGCGCCGTGAGCGGTATATGTATTTCATCCCGGTGTTATTCGAGATGGTGATATTAACCATCATTTCTTTTTCAAACCCCGGCATGTTGGTTAATCATACCGTGCTTGTAGCCTGCTCTATGCTCTTTGCTATGGGTATGCAAAACGCATTGGTGACCAGCATATCCAACTCCATTGTCCGCACCACACATCTTACCGGTTTATTTACCGACCTGGGAATTGAGGCCGGCCAGTTGATATTCTACCGGAAACCTGAACAGCGAAAAAGGCTAAAATCTTCCATCATGCTCAGGTTAGCTATTATCGGTTTCTTCTTCCTGGGTTGCCTGGTGGGTGGTTATGGCTATTTCATATTTGGCATTTCTGTATTACTGCTGGCGGTGGTGAGCCTGGGTACGGGTTTGGTGTACGACAACCTGAGGTACAGGGTAACAACCATAAAAAGGAAATACATGAAATAGTTAATGTTNNCTTCAATATACTGGCACTGACATTTACCAACAAAGCCGCCGCCGAAATGAAAGAGCGCGTGGAGCATATATTAGGCAATAGCGAAGCGCGCAATTTATATATAGGCACATTTCACTCGGTATTCGCACGCATACTCAGGGCCGAGGCGCACAAACTAGGCTACCCCAACAACTTTACTATATACGATACGGACGATGCCAAATCCATCATCAAGGGCATAGTAAAAGATATGAACCTGGATGATAAGCACTACAAACCCGCATATATATATAACAGGATATCGGCTGCCAAAAACAGCCTGATAGACCCCCAGGCATATTTGCAGGACAGCTTCATACAACAGGAAGACCAGCGCAGCTCCCGTCCGCTGATAGGTGAGATATATGCGCGCTATGCTGCGAAATGTTTTAAGAACGGCGCAATGGACTTCGACGACCTGTTGTTTAAGATGTACATACTCCTCACCAATTTTCCTGATGTACTGGCCAAGTACCAACACAAGTTCAAGTTTGTGCTGATAGATGAGTACCAGGATACAAACGTAGCGCAGTATAAGATTATTAAAATGCTGGGTGCCGTACATGAAAATATATGCGTGGTAGGCGATGATGCACAGAGTATCTACTCCTTCCGTGGCGCTACGGTGCAAAACATCTTGCAGTTCCAGGACGATTATAACGACGTAAAAATCGTGAAGCTGGAACAGAACTACCGCAGCACGCAGAGCATATTAAAAGCTGCCAACCAGATAATATCCAACAATCGTAACCAGATACCTAAAGAGTTGTGGACTGATAACAGTGAGGGTGAGAAAATAATACTCGTACGCACGCTGACCGATAATGACGAGGGCCGCTTTGTTGCCGACGCCATTACCGAAATGAAACTGCGCAACCATTATAAGAATAACGACTTCGCTATACTGTACCGTACCAATGCACAGAGCCGTGCATTTGAAGAAAGCCTGCGCAGGATGAATATCCCCTGCAAACTGTATGGTGGTGTATCATTCTATCAACGTAAAGAAATAAAGGATTACCTGTCTTACCTGCGCGTTATTGTCAACTCGCAGGACGAGGAAAACATCAAGNNGCGTATCATCAATTATCCCGTACGCGGCATTGGCAAAACCAGCGTTGAACGATTGATGGTATTTGCAGACCAACACAATATCACATTCTGGGAAGCATTGCAGCGCCCCGACTATGCCGGATTGAAAGGTGCAGCGTCTGCGGCTATTGAAAACTTCGTGATGATGATCAACAGCTTCCGTACCATGCTGGAAAAACACAATGCCTACGAAGTGGCTTTCGCGGTGGGCAAGCATACGGGGCTGGTGCAGGAGCTGTATAACGACAAATCGGTAGAAGGTCTGGCACGTTATGAGAACGTACAGGAATTACTGAACTCCATCAAAGAATTTACTGAAACGCCCGATGAAGAAGGCGAACTGAGGGATAAAACACTCGGTAGCTACCTGCAACAGATTACATTGCTGACAGATGCTGACGAAACTGATGAAAATGCTGACACGGTGAAGCTGATGACCGTACACGCCGCCAAAGGCCTGGAGTTCCCCTGCGTATTTGTAGTAGGTTTGGAAGAGAACCTCTTCCCCAGCAGCATGAGTATGTACGATAGGGACGACCTGGAAGAAGAACGCCGGCTGTTTTATGTAGCCACTACCCGCGCTAAAGAGAGGTTGTGGGTAACCTATGCTACCAGCCGCTACCGTTTCGGGCAGCTGGTGCAGAACGAGCCCAGCCGCTTCATAGATGAACTCCCTGAAATGCACCTCGACCGTTCGTTTACCGGGCCCAGTGCCAGGGGTGTAGGCTCAGTAGGTTTTGGCAGCAGCAATGCAGCACGTTCATTTGAGAAAACACCTTCGCTGAAAAAGATTGCTGAAAAGATTAATCAGCCCAAGCCATCCAGCCATGTGCCTACTGCCAATTTTGCGGCGGATGACCCTATGGAAATGGAAGTGGGCATGACAGTAGAACATATGAAATTCGGCTTCGGTACCATCAAGGCATTGGAGGGTGGCGCACAAAACAGGATTGCTACCATTGAGTTCAAAGACGGTAATGGTATCAAGAAGATAATGTTAAACTTTGCCAAAATCAGGATAGTACGCTGACATTTCTGCAAGTTGTTTTATGGAATTTAGTGTAGTGTTGCACCTCTACACTAAAACTTATCTCGTATGTACATAAGAAATTTGATAGCCATCGCTTGTGCAGTATGTATCAGTAGTATATCAGCCATAGCGCAGACAAAACAGAAAGCTGATATCGAATCGGCAACCGTATTCCTGAATGGCGCGGAACTTTTCAGCAAGGCAAAAGTGAATCTCCCCGCCGGGGAATCGGAAATACTCTTTACCAATATTGCAGGCAACGTCAACCAGCAAAGCCTGAACATTGGCGCAAGCAGCGGTGTCGTTGTTCAGTCCGCCACATTTCAGAATAATTTTCTACGGGAAGAAAATTTATCGCCACGTGGTAAGGAACTGAAGGACAGCATAGAGCACCTGGAGAAAAACAGGAGTACCATCAATAATGAAATAGAGGGTGTGAACGAGCAGGTGGCCATCATCAGGCAAAACAGGCAGGTAAGCGGCGCCAACACAGGGCTCTCTACCACCGAGCTGATGAAGATGCTTGACCTGGTAAAGGCACGCATGGCTAAACTGCTGGATGAAAAAGACGAATTGGCTGTGAACCTGAAGAAGACTGATGAACGCCTTGCCAAACTCCGCCAGCAGTTGCAGGAAGAACAGCAACGCGGTTTCCAGCCGGGCGGGCAGTTACTGGTTAAGTTTTACAGCACTAAGGCTACTGCTTCCAACATTACAATATCTTATGTAGTGCCCAATGCCGGCTGGACACCCAGCTACGACCTGCGTGTAGATGAACTGGGCGGCCCGGTGAAACTGCAATACAAAGCGCATGTGTACCAAAACAGTGGTGTGGCATGGGATAAAATAAAACTCAGCCTCAGCACAGGCAATCCAAATGAAGGCGCCCAGGCACCTGTGTTGAACCCCTGGTATTTGNNAGAATGTCAACAAAGGATGTAAACTCAGTAGTTGACGCTATTACAGGTGCGGTTACTGATGCAGAATCAGGTGCATACCTAGGTGACTATGTTCAAACAGACAACAGCGGCATCAATACCGTATTTGATATTGACCTGCCCTATACGATACCCAGCGATGGCCAGCAACATAATGTAGCCATCAAGAGTGCGGAACTGCCCGCCACCTACCGCTACTATGCGGTGCCCAAGCTTGACAGAGATGCCTTCCTGCAAGCGCAGATAACAGGCTGGGAAGAACTGGACCTGCTGCCGGCTCAAACCAATATCTTTTACGAAGGCACCTATGTAGGCCAGGGTTATATGGACGTGCGCAATGTAAAAGACACCATGAACCTGTCACTGGGACGTGATAAGAAAATAGTGGTGCGCCGCGAGCGAGATAAAGAACTGCGCAGCGTAAAAACTATCGGTACCAACGTGCGCGAAGCATTTGTATATAAAATATCTGTACGTAATCCCCGCAACAAGCCGGTGGATATAGTGGTAATAGACCAGGTGCCCATCAGCAACGACAAGGATATAGAAGTGAGCGACCGGGACTACAAGGGTGGCGACTATAACGAAACAACAGGTGCCGTTACCTGGAAACTNNGTGAACCTGTAAAGAATGATATATAATATATACAGCCCGCTTTCCGGCGGGCTGTTTTCTTAAACATAGGTATATTACAACAGGTTGATATTAAATCTTATATACCCCTTTGAACAAATAATAAAAAAAATTGTCAGAAATGGAAAAACTGTATTAACTTTGCGCGAAATATTTTAAGGAATATCATGTTTGCAATTGTAAATATAGCGGGTCAGCAATTCAAAGTTAGAAAAGACGATGAACTGTTCGTACACCGCCTGGAAGGGAATGTTGGCGAGAACG
>DINJ01000231.1:4797-5169 GCA_002423665.1 Bacteroidetes bacterium UBA5543
TGGGCATAGGTAAAGATTTTACCTTGTTCGCATTGACGGATGGTATCGTGGAGTTTCGTAAAACCCGTTCGAAAACCCTGGTATCTGTTAAAGAAGTATCTGAAGTCGCTGAGGCCTAACCCCCTTAGCGATTTTTATTATAAGGATTTTTTTTAACCCTTAAATTCACAGTTTATGGCAACAGCAAAAAAAGCAGCCAAAAAAGCAGCCCCTAAAAAGGCAGCNNTAAGAAATGGCACACAAAAAAGGTGAAGGTAGTGTAAAGAACGGCCGGGACTCGCAAAGTAAACGGTTAGGTGTTAAAATATTTGGTGGTCAACCTGCCATATGCGGCAACATTATTGTTCGTCAGCGTGGCACAGTCTATCACCC
>DINJ01000231.1:5276-17815 GCA_002423665.1 Bacteroidetes bacterium UBA5543
AAAGCAGCTCCTAAAAAAGCGGCTAAAAAAGCTACTCCTAAGAAAGCAGCAAGGAAAGCTACTCCTAGGAAAGTTGCAGCTAAAAAGAAAAAATAAGATCGCTCCAACGATCAAAACTCTAGAAAAGGCTGTTTACACAGCCTTTTTTTATGCCCTTTACTTTCCTCTTAGTATTTTACCGCATGTAGTATCGCTACGCTTAGCAGGTGAACACCCCACAGACATCCATACAAGAACAACGGCGTCATTTCCACACATTTGACGCACTGAGGTTTTTTGCTTTTTTCAAGGTATTCCTGTTACACCTACCTATTACGGCATTCCCCTGGTTCAATTATATGAGTGCCGGTGGGGGAATAGGTGTACAGTTTTTCTTTGTACTCAGCGGTTTTCTNNAAAAAAACCGCACAGGGCAGTTCAACCTGAAACATTTTTTCGCCCGGCGCATATTGCGTATTTGGCCGCTCTACTACCTTATGATATTGGTAGCCTTTCTTACACCACTCATTACCGAAAATTTATTGCATGTAGCCACGTCTTCCCAAGGCTATGCTCCCGAATGGTGGAAATCCCTGCTCTTCCTGGAAAACTATAAGATGATGGCTACCGGCGAACATCCGAATGTATCGCCGCTAGGCGTCATGTGGTCGCTGTGTATCGAGGAGCATTTTTATATCATCTGGGGACTACTCTTGTATTTCATTCCTGTACGCAGGTTGCCGGTTGCTATAGTATGCTCTGTTGTCATCGGGTACTTCAGCCGGTTGTTTTACGACTTATCCAATATACCCGCACTGGATATCTTCACTAATATAGACCTGTTTGCTTTTGGTGGTGTGCCTGCCTACCTGCTCATCNNTATTATTCGCAGCTGTGGTGGTGGTTGTCGTGCAGCTATGTTCTCAATATACCGATGACGATACTGCTTTTGTTACGCTGACAACAGTGCTGGGTGTGATGTTCGCTATACTTATATCCTTTACCATTCCGCAGTACACACGGTTCCGTATTGGCGATAAAAATATCCTCAGCCGCCTGGGCTTATACACTTACGGTTTGTACCTGTACCATACCATTATCATCAGTCTGCTCAGGGTGGTATATCCTTCATTGGGCATGAGTACTGACACAGCAGTTGGCGCGGTTTTATTTATCATCATTGCATTGCTGGCTACTATTGGCTGTAGTATGGCATCATACTATATATTCGAGCGGCCTTTTTTGAAGCTGAAGAAGTGGTTCAGATAAAGTTGAAAGATATTATTCTATTATTCCAGGTTCAAGGTTGCGAATTTCTTTCCAGGCACGCTTTAGTAGACGTGGGCTAACTTCGTAGTGGCTTATATTACTCCAACTTTTTTGCAGGCGGNNATTCCGGCGGGATTCACATAATAAATCGAATAGGTGTCAGAATGTGCATGAGGTTCCTCATCTTTTTGGGTAACGGCCAATTCCCATAAGTAATATGTTTTGCCCCAGGTTTTGAATGTTCGCTTTACTATCCAAAGAGCTTTATATTTCTTATACAGGTTTAATGGGTATTCTTTTCCGGTAGGCAACGAATCGTATAGAGTTTTGTTTGAGCGAGCCTGTTTTAAAAGACTATCAAATGACCACTTTGCTGAACAGAAGTCTTCAAATTCTCTCTTTGCATACCGGACTTTGAAAAATGGCATATATACAGAATCAGAGCGAATGAATATGGTTGTATCCAACCTCACGCTATCTGAAACGTATGACCAATGCTGCGTTTCAACGAGCTGGGCATAAGTGAGATTTGACACGCTGCATAGCAATAGTATTTTCAAATACTTCGTTAGCATGGATTAATAATATGGTCTATAGGTAAAATACGCAAATCAGCTAACTTTGCCACGCTTGTAAAGAAAAGATTATGATACAGTTTGACAGGTTTACACTGGAGAATGGATTAAGGGTAATAGTGCATCATGATGCCAATACACCAATGGTGGCGGTAAACGTACTGTACGATGTAGGTGCACGAGATGAAGATGAACAGCGTACGGGTTTCGCCCACCTGTTTGAGCACCTGATGTTTGGTGGTTCTGAAAATATACCGGAATACGACGAACCGCTGCAGATGGCAGGGGGTGAGAATAACGCCTACACTACCAACGACATCACCAACTACTACATACAACTGCCGTTGCAAAATATTGAAACCGCCTTCTGGTTGGAGAGTGACAGGATGAACGCGCTGGCTTTCAGCGAAAAGAGCCTGGATGTGCAGCGCAAGGTGGTATGCGAAGAATTTAAAGAACACTATATCAACAAGCCATATGGCAATGCATGGGACCTGCTGCGTTCACTGGCGTACAAAAGGCACCCCTACAAGTGGATGACCATCGGTAAAAAACTGGAGCATATAGAAGAAGCGCAGTTGCAGGACGTAAAAGACTTTTTCTACAAACACTACCGCCCGGCAAATGCCGTGCTTTGCGTAGCAGGCAATGTTACTACAGAGCAGGTAAAAACATTGGCGGAAAAATGGTTTGGTGTAATACCTGCTGGTGATAAGTATGTACGCAACCTGGAGCAGGAGCCGCAACAAGGTAGCCCTAACGAAATGGTATTTGAGGCAGATGTGCCGCTGAACGCCATATACAAAGCATGGCATATGGATGGCAGGCTGTCGCCCGGCTACTATGCCATAGACCTGGCTACCGAAATAATGGGCAACGGGTTCGCATCAAGGTTACACCTGAAACTGGTAAAAGAAAAAAAGCTGTTCAGCAATATCAACTGCTATCAAACCGGCAGCCTCGACCCCGGGTTGGTAGTAATAGAAGGTAAAATAGTGGAGGGCCGCACACCCGAAGAGGCCGATGCAGCCATCAACAAAGAACTGGACAAACTGCTGGACCATGGTGTAACGGACGAAGAACTGCAAAAGGCGAAGAACAAAATAGAAGCAATGATGGCTTTCGAGGATATGTCTTTACTGTCCCGTGCCAACAACCTGGCTTTTTACGAGCTGCTGGGCGATGCAGCTATGATTAATACGGAACTGGACAGGTACAATGCTGTAACGGCGGACTTCCTGCTGGAAACAGTGAGAAAGGTATTTCGTAAAGAGAACAGCAATACACTAGTATACAAAAAGAAGAACGGATAATACTATGCTCTTTGAAGGAAAAATAACTGCAGACAATACATTCAGCAACCGCATTACCGAACTCTTTGGCATACAATACCCCATTATACAAGCCGGTATGATATGGGCATCGGGCTGGAGGTTGGCATCTGCAGTAAGCAATGCGGGCGGGTTGGGCCTGATAGGCGCGGGTAGTATGTATCCTGATGTATTGAGAGAGCATATACAGAAATGTAAAGCCGCAACGAATAAACCTTTTGGTGTTAACCTGCCTTTGTTATACCCTGATATTGATAAACACATTGCCATCATACTGGAGGAGAAAGTACCCGTAGTGTTTACTTCAGCCGGCAATCCCAAAACATGGACGAAGACACTGAAAGATGCGGGTATAAAAGTAGTGCATGTGGTGAGCAGCGCCAAGTTTGCTAAAAAGAGCGAAGATGCGGGCGTGGATGCCGTAGTAGCGGAAGGCTTTGAAGCAGGTGGCCACAATGGCCGCGAAGAAACAACAACACTATGCCTGATACCTATGGTACGCGAGGCTGTGAACATACCTGTAATAGCGGCAGGCGGTATTGCTACAGGCCGTGCTATGCTGGCGGTAATGGCCCTCGGTGCAGAAGGGGCCCAGGTAGGCAGCCGTTTCGTATGTACGCCCGAGGCCAGCAGTCATCAAAATTTTAAAGAAGCCGTTGTCAATGCACAGGAGGGTGATACAGTACTCACGCTGAAAAAGCTAACACCTGTGCGCATGATAAAAAATGACTTTTATGTAAAAGTGGCAGAGGCAGAAAACGCTTGCGCCTCAATAGAAGAACTGAATATTTTACTCGGCCGTGCCCGGGCCAAAAAAGGGATGTTTGAAGGCGACCTAACAGAAGGCGAACTGGAGATAGGACAAATCAGCGGCCTGATACATGACATAAAACCAGCCGCAGAGGTAGTAGAAGATATCTGGAAAGAGTTTGTAGCAACAGTAGCTAATCCATTCAGCTATTAAATCATCCCTCCTCTTAATTATACTTTAATGCTGTAAACCTGCAGACAGTAATTTTTGTTATGCAAATAGTCAAAATTTGATATTAGCTTGCATACTGAAACATACAGAGGATGAAATCTCTCCGTCACACATGGCAGAACGCGGTAGGGAATAGCAAAGAGTTTTCTAACGAGCAGAGGATAGTTAACGCTATTCTACTGATTACCTTTTTTGTAGTTATGGCATACCTGATGGCAGGCGTCTTCGCTATGTCTACACATTTTTCAGGCGTAATGCTGTCTTTACTGTCTGGCTTACTATTAGTGTTACCACTACTATACTATTTATCAAGATACCGCGGTAAGACACAGGCTGCTATTATTACTTATGCGGTATTTAGCTATGGGGTACTCATTACTAACTATTTCTTCAATTCAGGTATTGACGGGCCTACGCTGCTGGTATTTTTCGTGATTTACAATCTTCTCATAGCCNNCTTCGCCCCGCCTGTATCTGCTTTGGGTGGCACTACACACAGCCAGTGTATGTTTCCTGCTGTGGTATGAATACAACAACCCCGACGGAATACCGGGTGTATATGCCAACCGTGAGGAACGCTTTATTGATATACTGAGTACCTATCTTATCAGCCTCGGTTTTATTTCAATAGTTACCGGCTACCTGCGTATAAGCTACATCCGCGAACAGAAAAAGGCGCAGGCGCATGCTCACAGAATTGAAGTGCAGAGCAGAAAAATATCCATGCAGAATACAAACCTGAAAACCATCATACAGGAGCGGGATAAACTGTTCTCTATTATTTCTCATGATATGCTGGGGCCCTTATCTTCCATACAAAGCTACCTGGAACTGGTGACCGAGAATCCTGAGCTGGATGAAATGGAACTTAAAAAGGAATTGCTGAACCTGACCAAGAATACATCCGGCATGTTGAGAAATATCCTGCAATGGTCGAAGAGCCAGGCACAGGGGGTGCAGCTGCATAAGACAAGAACCAATATTAATGATATCGTTGCACAGATACTGAATGTGCAGCGCTCTATAGCCGCTACCAAAGGCATAGATATAGTAACCAACACAGAAGACGAACTCTATACCATTACCGATCCCGAAATACTTAAACTCGTAGTGCGCAACCTCATCAACAATGCGGTGAAGTTCACCCCGCAGGGCGGTATTATTACCGTAAGCATTGGCCGGGAAGATAACGGCTGCCTGGTATCGGTACAGGACACCGGTATAGGCATGACGGAAGAGCAGCAGCAAAAACTCTTTACATCCGAAGTAAAATCAACCTACGGCACGGGCAACGAAAAAGGAGTAGGCCTCGGCCTTAGCCTCAGCAACGAATTTGTAAAACTCCTCGGCGGAAAAATTATGGTGCAAAGCAAACCCAATCAGGGTTCCGTATTCAGTGTGTATTTGCCTGCGGCGTAATTCAATGCAGCCAGATTTGACAACTTTCGAAAAGTTGTCAAATCTTACTTGCAGTAATTCTCCGCCTTTGTTGGTCGCCTGACCAACAAATCCTAATCTATCAAATCCCCTCCATCCTCCAACAGATTCATATCAATACTCTCCATGCCCGCTATACCGTCTATTGAGCCGCGTATATGTGCTGAGCTCAGCAGTATTTTTTCCAGTTGCTTTTCGCGGGCTTTCCATATCCGCTCCATAGAGTCACGCTCCTTTTGTATCGATATCTTCATGGCCATAAAGCCCTCGCGTATCGCCTTCCACTGCTCAGTAAATTCTGAACCCGTCAGGTAATTGTACAGCAGCGTCATTTTATCGCCCTTGTTCTCCTGGCTCTTGGCTACGTTGTATATGCGCAGTACCGAGTCGCGCAGCACCTGCGCTACGGCCTTCACCTCCGCAANNTCGCGCTCACCAAAGCTGTCCATATCCTTAGGCATGGCCTGTGTTACCAGTACAGCTATATCGGCACCCTGGCCCCGCATATCTGCTTTCAGCTTGTCTATCCAGTCGGCACTGAAGTCTTTGGTGCGCTTGCTCTCGTATATGATGCGCCCGCATTCCTGCCCCAGGTTGTTGCGCACTGTTTGTATACAGTCGGCCCCGCGCACGCCCTTGCCCACCTCGCTTATCTCGTCAAATACAAATGTGCCGCGCAGCAATTCCTCCAACGCCAGCTCCTGTACCTCGCCCTGTAGTTGCATCGAGCGTTGCTCGGCTTTGCGGCGCATCTCTTCTACCAGTTTCTTCTGGTCTTCCAGTTGCTTTTCGTATTCTTTAAAACGCATCTGGTTGCGCTCCTCTTCCTGCTTGCGTATATCCTGGGTTAGCCGGGTGGCCTCTTCGTTCAGCCTCTTCTGCATTTCCAGTTCCAGTTCTTTCTCCCTGTTCAGTATCTCCTGTTCCTTTCTAAGGAAATCAAGTTCCTTCCTCCTCGCCTCGTTCAGTTTAGCCTCGTTATCGGCATTCTGTTGCTGCAGAAATTTCATCTGCGTTTCGTAGTCGCTTTCCAGTTTCTTTTTCAGTTGCTCTTCTACCTGTATGGTAAACTTCTTACGCTCCTCGGCTACAAACTTGTGTATCTCGTCTTCTTTCTGCTGCAGTTGTGTCCTGAATTCGTCTTCCTTTTTCTTCTGCCAGTCTTTCATCTGCGCCCTTAGCTGGTTTTCAACTTCGGCGCGTACGGCGTCCGTAGGCTGAAACTCGTGCGCACACTGGGGACATTTTATCAATGTGGTCATATATTCCTTATTATTCTCTTATACTGAAAGTACAAAGTTATGAATGATTGACAGAGGTTATTATTTTTACTTGATATCTGATGGCCATATTGCGATACCTGTTTATATTATTCTGCTTTGCGTTGCTCACTGCACCTGCCTATGCGCAGGTACCCGATGCTGCCGCCAAGCGGTATACCGATGCCATACAGTACCGCCTGAAGCGCAACGACAGCATGGCCTATGTAGCCATGAACGATGCCATACAGAAATACCCCGGTTATGCAGATGCATACAGCACCCTTGGCTCCTGGTATTTTACCGACAGGAAGTACGCACTGGCGGTAGATGTATTCGTCCGTGCCTCGCGCAGTTGCAAAAACGGTACCAGCGCCTTCGCCCTGCCACTGGCACGCTCCCTGGCTTACGACTACAAACCCGTACAGGCGCTGCAATTGATAGCAGGCTACAGCAGCCGCACTAACAAAGAATGGGACATACTGGGCAAGCAGGCAAAGTTTATGGTGCAGGCTATGGCCAATCCCCTCAAAGATTCGGTGGTGAACCTCGGCCCGCGCATCAACACTGTTTACCCCGAGCTGCATCCTTTTATTTCTGCCGATACGCAAAAACTGTATTACACACGCATGGTGCGCAATGTGGATATGGAATGTTATATGACCATCGCCGATAGCTGCGGCGGATGGTTCTCCGGCGGTAATATCGGCAGTCCCGTCAATACCCCCGACCACGAGGCCGCGCAAACCGTATCGGCCGACGGGCACTACCTGTTTTATATGCGCTGCGACAACCGTAGCGAAAACGGTTGGGACCAGGGCGGCTGTGACCTGTATATGGCATATACGCCCGACAGTGTATGGTCTATAGGCCAACCATTCGGCGCTACTATCAATACGCCTGCCTACGAGGGCATGCCCTGCCTCTCNNCCCGACAACCGCGACCTCTACTTCGTCAGCGACCGCGAGGGTGGCTACGGCGGGCTGGATATTTGGGTGTCGCGCTTTGAAGACGGACTGTGGCAAATGCCCCGCAACCTGGGGCCTGCTATCAATACCCCCGCTAACGAAACAGCCCCCTTCGTGCATATCGATAACAAGACACTCTATTTTTCGAGCAACGGCCACCCCGGCATGGGAGGTGCCGACCTGTACTACTGCCGCAGGGTGAATGACACTACGTGGTCTGCCCCGGTAAATATGGGCTACCCGCTCAACTCCGTTGGCAACGAGGGTAGTATATCGGTAACCATGGATGGCACAAAGGCTTATTTCTCCTCCGACCGCGATAGCCTGGAAGGCAACTACGATATATACGAAACCTACCTGGGCGTGCAGGGCAGGCCCGTGCCTGTAGCTGTCCTGCGCGGCCATACTTACGATAGCCTCACCAAGGCCAGGCTCAGCCATGGTGCCATCGTCATCAACGATGCACGCACGGGCGAGAAACTATACCGATTTGTTTCCAATCGCGGCGACGGCAGTTATATGATTACCCTGCCCGTGGGCAAAAACTATACTTACGTAGCCAACCGCATAGGCTACCAGGAGGTAACGGGCGATATACTGCTGGCGGATTCTACCGGCGGGCCGCAACCCGTCAACTACAGCATACCACTATTGCCGCAGGGCTATACCGCACCTATATACGATAGCCTGCTCTTCACTATTCAATTCCCCATCAACAGCAAATCTCTCAGCGACTCTGCAAAAAGCCTGATACAGGCTGCCATCACCCCCTGGCTGGGCGAGCAGGGTTTTGTACTGATGGTCAACGGATATACGGATAATACGGGCACACCCATGCTCAACGAAGAGTTATCGGCCATGCGCGCCAAACTGGTTGCGGATGAAATAATGGGTTACGGCCTCAGCGAATTCTCGGTTACCTCACAGGGCTGGGGCGAAGCCGCACCCCTCGCCTCCAACGACACCGAAATAGGACGCGACATCAACCGCCGGGTGGAGGTGGTGATAAGGAGGTAGAATGTCAGCAGTGGATACTACTGCAAGGTTGCATCCAACTTTTACATCAATCAACGTTACATCCATGAAAATAATTATGTTTGTACGTATAAATACAACCTATGAGGTACTTATCATATATAGTTTCCGCATTTTTTTTAATAGCTACAATACATACCCATAAAGCTATCGGGCAAAATACAGCGATACTTTTTAGTGGCATATATTACATTGATATTACCAACGGTGGTGGCGGCTCTGCGCTAAATTTCACTACAGGTAATTTTACTATAGAGGCTTGGATAAGACCTTCTTTGTTCGCATCAAGTGCCAATAATTACGAACATACTATCATTGGCAATGATGACACTGCGAATGGTGGCGGCTATGTACTACGAACAGGCGGTAGCAGAAAACTTAGTTTTTCTTACAACTACGGTGGTGGTTGGACTGAAATCGTTACGCCAAATCCTGTATTGGTACAGAATCAGTGGCAGCACGTCGCTGTTTCAAAAAATGGAGGGGTTATAGCTTTGTATGTAGATGCACAAGTAGTAGGCACCGCTATACTGACGTCAAATACTAATATAGCTTCCAGTACTAGGACAACAAAAATAAGCGAAAACGGAAGTCTTAATAAAAGGAATTTTTATGGAGGCATTGATGAGGTGAAAATATGGAACACAGTCCGAACTCAACAGCAGGTAGAATTTGACGGAACTGAGATTTGTTCCAACTTCCCCTCCAATCTTGTGGCATATTACAAACTCAACGAGTTACGCTCTTCATCCAACACTATTGTATGTGCAAACAATGGTGCGTTAAATGCTATTGTAACTTCTGCTATTTTCAATCTTCCAGGAGCGCCTTTGCTTCCCGGCAACAGTACGATATTATACGTAGATTCTTCACGTACCCAAACAGGGTGCGGCAATCAGGTGGGGTATAGTTGGGCTACTGCTTTTTCTAATTTAGATACTGCTCTCGCAGTAGCATTCGGCAACCCGCAAATTGAAAAAATATACGTAGCCAAGGGTACATATTATCCCGGGCATTTCCCCTATGCGATGCAAAACGATCTTACTGGTCCGCAAAAAAGCTCAACAAACAATAAGGACCGTACATTTCATTTGAGGCCGGGACTGGAAATCTATGGAGGGTATCCTAGCGGCGGAGGCGTACCGAATCATATAATAAATGAAACAATTCTGGACGGGAGCAGGTCAGGGGGGGTATTGCACGATACGGCTTATAATGTTGTATACATGGATACATCAAATTATTGGACAAAACCTAACGACACAACTAAATTAGTTGGCTTTACTATTAAGAATGGCAACGCTCAGCTAACAGGCGGGCAGGGGCTAGGGACTAGTGGAGGATTTGGTGCTGGCCTCTATTGCTATAGAGGAGTACATCTTGTGCAGAATTGTGTATTTACAAATAACAAAGGTGTCAATTCCGGATGGGCAATAGCTACAAAATTAGCTACAACAGTCATTATTGGCAATAAATTTACTAATAATACTGGTGTACAGACAACACGCAGTTGCATTCATACCGAATCAGGCAACACTACAATACGAAACAACAATATTTATGGATTCGGCAAAGGAATCAGATCAGATTATGGATATGTTTACATTTTTCAAAATGAAATAGCGTACAACACCACACGCGGTATAGATCTGGATATTACAAAAGGCGATATAATTGGTAATTACATTCATCACAATCAACTTGGTATATCTGTAGGCTACTCAGAGCTGACATCAATTATTGGCAACACTATTACCGACAATACAAATTTACCGAATACACATGGTGCCGGAATCTACCTTTACGGTGGCACACAGATAGTTGTAGACAACTATATTGCCAGAAACAGTGCATCGATAGGAGGTGGAATATGTTTTTTTAATTCTGTATATAATAATATTTCGGGTAATACTATAACGAAAAACACTGCTACTGCCAGTGGTGGTGGTATTTATGGCCAGTCTGGAACGAATAGGTTGCAAGAGAATATTGTCCTGCAAAATACGGCCAGCAGGGAAGGGGGCTTAAAATTGTCAGGCAATCATGATACAGTCGTAGGCAATATGATAGTCAAAAACAAAGCTTCTAATATTATTGGAGGGGGCAGCATCGGAACGGGATTGTCTGCTATTTTTGCAAACAATATTATTGCTGAAAATGACGCTCCTCAGGTTGGTGGTATTGCCTGCAATGGTGTTGATAGTGTAGTGAACAATACATTTTATAATAACCGGGCAACTGACACTACATATTACTATAACAGCGGTGCATTGCTTCTGGAGTATGGAAAAACCCAGGTATCGAACAATGTATTTTGGCGGAACAAAATAGGTAACTCGGATACTGCGCAAAAGGCAGACTATTTCAGATTAAACAATGATAGTAGCATCAGGCATATATTTAGGCATAACCTCCTCCAACGGTCTGCTATCTCATACACAAAGGGTGACCTAGGAAACTATGACATTGGTGCTAGTGCTGCTAATAACTTTTTTGGGCTTGATCCTGTCTTTGCAAACTCTGCCAATATTTCCGGTGTAGATGGTATTTATGGCACTAATGATGATGGATTACAACTTGCAAATATAAGCCCGTTGATTGATGCCGGTGATAGTACTTTATTCCCTTCATTTGGCCATGTAGATATATCTGGTGCAATACGTGTTTATGGGAATAACATAGATATGGGAGCATATGAATTGAGCTGCTCTCCGGCAAACATTTCAGCTTCGCCCGCTGTTTGCAAAGGAAATTCTGCATTACTAAGAATCAATTCAGTAGCGCACCCCCAAGATGTATACTGGTATTCAGACAGTTTGAGCATAAGCGTCTTAGCAACTGGGTATAGCTTCCAAACCCCTGTTCTACAAAAAACAGATACCTTTTGGGTGTCTGTAGCAGGCTGTTCTGATAGTGCAAAGAAACCAATGATTGTTATGGTACCTTATGCGAGTATATCAAAAGACAGTTTAACTCTGCGTGCGAATAGTGGAGGCTCATCTTATCAATGGTTAACGTGTAATCCATACCAGCCAATTCCGGGTGCCAACGATTCTATTTATAATGCAACAAAAAATGGCGACTATGCAGTAGTTGTTGAACAATATGGCTGTTACGATACCTCTGGCTGTATTAATATTACAGGAGTTAGCATTGAAGACGTTACTGAAGCTGAAATGATTGTTATCCGTCCCAATCCTACAAATGGCGCTGTTTATATATCTTCATTAACCGACCTCGCCGGATCTGTTTTGTATATTACGAATGTTCAGGGCCAAGCCGTTTACAAATCAATAATCAACGCAAACGATACCTTACAACTCGATATTAGCACCCTTCCTAATGCTATATATTATATTATCATCTCTGGACCAAAGCATTTTTATACATCGAAATTAGTTAAGCAATAATCCAATGTGTCCTTCCCGTTGGGCGGTACCCTCCATCTACGTCCTGAGGGAATCAAGCCTCCTGACTTGCGGGTTTGCCTATACTGCACACAATCCCATACGTGAGATGGCGCCGTACCACACGATGACGCTTTGAGAGCGTGGGGGGTTAACAGTAACAATATGATTAGGCATCAACGCCCTACTGCCCGGCAGCGCAGTAGTAATGCAGTCTATCAGGGTGTCATCCCGTCCCGTCGAAGCTTTAGGGTCGGGGCTCCTTTTCTTTGCTTCGTTTCTTTTGGAGAAGCAAA